>JAIFMH010000311.1 GCA_020048595.1 Bacteroidota bacterium
TGATTAAAAAATCAACCTCCACCCTACTGGCATTGCTTTTAATGCTTGGATCACAATTATTTGCACAATCTATCGAGACTATATAAAAATACCAACCAATAAAAATGAATTCATTAATTTTTATTGGGGATGAATGAGACGCGAGGCATCGCGTCTCTACGGGAACGGAAAACAAAAAAACAAATAACCAATATGAATAAAAAATCCACCTCCACCCTACTGGCATTGCTTTTAATGCTTGGATCACAATTATTTGCACAATCTACCGAGACGCGAGGCATCGCGTCTCTACAGATTGACGACCTGATGAACCGTAAACTGTATCCTTCATCCTTGTCAAATCTGCAATGGCGCAGCAGCAGCCTCTTTACCTGGAATGCAAACAGCTGCATTGTCCAAAGCATGGTGAAAACCGGTACTACCGATACCATTCTTTCGCTCGATGCACTCAACAAAATTGTTGAAAAGAACCAGCAGAAGAAGCTTAGAAGCGTTCCTTCGTTCAAATGGGAAAGCGAGAACGTTTTCAGGTATTCAAATGATTCAAAAATCTTCAGGTTCAATATGCTTACCAATGAACTGACACTGGTCAACAGTTTTGAAGTTGAAGGAGAGAATTCCGAATTTGAACCAACTTCAGGCCGCATTGCGTTTACAAAAGAAAATAACCTTTACGTTTCGGAGAACGGAAAAACCATAGCTGTTACCAACGATTCTGATAAAGGAATTGTAAACGGCAAAACAGTTCATCGAAATGAATTTGGTATCGACGGAGGAATATTCTGGTCGCCGAAAGGAAATCTGCTTGCATTTTATCGCATGGACGAAACCATGGTAACCGAATATCCCCTGGTTAATATTAATGAACGCATCGCTAAAGTTGAATATATTCGCTATCCTATGGCCGGAATGGCAAGCCATCATGTTACGGTTGGCATTTTTAACCCGATAAAGAACTCGGTAATTTTCCTAAAAACCGGAGAACCTGTCGAGCAATATCTCACAAATGTTACATGGAGCCCTGACGAAAAATACATATTTATTGCCGTTATTAACCGCGATCAAAACCATATGTGGCTGAATAAATACGATGCTACGACCGGCGAATTTGTAAAAACCCTTTTCGAGGAAACCGATAAAGAATACGTGGAACCATTGAATGGTTTGTCATTTCTAAAAACGAATACTTCCCAATTTATCTGGCAAAGCCGCCGCGATGGGTTCAACCACCTTTATTTGTATGATGTTGAAGGAAACCTGGTAAAACAAGTTACCAAAGGGCCATGGGAAGTTACAGCATACCAGGGTTTTGATCCAAAAGAAACAAAAATCTTCTACACTTCCACTCAGGAAAGCCCATTGCAAAGGCATTTATATTCAGTTGAACTGAAAACCGGCAAGACGTTCAAATTCACTTCTGAAAAAGGAACGCATACCACGATGGTTTCACCTGATGGCAAAATGAGTATTGACCGTTTGAGCAGCCTTGAAATAGGATCACGCACATCGTTAATTAACGAAAAGGCAGCATTGGTAAGGCTTATAGCAGAAGATGTTAACCCGCTAAAAGACTACAAACTAGGCGCAACTTCACTTGTAACATTAAAAGCAGACGATGGTAGCGATTTATATGGCAGGCTGATTTTACCGGTTGGCTTTGATCCTTCAAAAAAATACCCGGCACTGGTTTATGTTTATGGCGGACCTCATTCACAATTGGTTTCAGATACCTGGCTCGGCGCTGCAAACCTTTATTTTAATTACCTGGCAACCAAAGGGTACATAGTATGGACACTGGATAACCGTGGAACTTCGAGCCGCGGAGCTGATTTCGAACAGGCAATTCATCGCAGGCTGGGTGATGTTGAAAGCAAGGATCAGATGGTTGGGGTCAATTACCTGAAATCGCTGCCTTATGTGGATGCAAGCCGGATTGGTATAGATGGATGGAGCTATGGTGGATTTATGACTCTGACAATGATACTGCGTAATCCCGGAACTTTTAAGGTAGCTACCTGCGGTGGTCCGGTTATCGACTGGAAGTATTATGAAATTATGTATGGCGAACGGTATATGGATACGCCTGAGCAAAATCCGGATGGATACAAAAAAGCCTGCATCCTGAATTATGTGGATCAGCTTCAGGGCAAACTGCTTGTAATTCACGGCGCACAGGATAATACCGTTGTATGGCAGAACAGTCTTCAATTCATTCAAACCTGCATAAAAAAAGGCAAACAAGTTGACTACTTTGTATATCCGAACCACGAGCATAATGTGGGTGGGATGGAACGGTTACACCTTTTCAGGAAACTTGCTGAGTATTACGATCAGAATTTATAGCCAAAGAAGATTAAAAAGTGCATGTCGCAAAACGAATTTTAAGCCTCTGAGAATCTAATATTTGAATTCGATTTCAAACAGTTAAACGTATTAAAAGAGGCTGTCTCTTACTTTTGAGACAGCCTTCTTTTATTTCAATAAAACGACAATCAGAAAGGTCATTCTAAAACCTTAGTATTTGCCGGATGGCTCTAATTTATAGCTAGCGCAGCATAAAAATTCAGTACACCATTCCTGGCGTCCGGGAAAGTGTAAGTAGTCCCCATAAATGATTTCTCTTTACCTACGGTTGAAAACCCATAATTGTAACGAACTCCGATACCTAGTGATCCGATATCAATACCAGCACCAACTGCTAACCCAGCATCAAACCTGTTGAAGTCATCTGAGTTTATATTTTCCTCAAAATCAAACAAATTAATGTTTGACTCATTATTAACTTTTCCACTAACCAGATAAGCTACATAAGGTCCTGCATGAATATTGAAGTTGTCAGTCAGATTTATGGCGAGTAACAGCGGTAATTCAAGGTAATTTAATTTGAACTTTGCAATACCATCGACAAATGTATTGTTATACGTTACTTCCGCACCTTTGGTCGAAAAATAAAATTCAGGTTGAAGTGCTACATGCTGCGTGATTGGCACCTTACTGAAAAGCCCGATATTAAAACCTGTCAGCATTTTTGTATCATAAGAATCCTGGGTATACAACGACGAAAAATTTATACCTCCCTTGATTCCAAGCCTGGGTAAATCTTTATTAACCTGAGCCTGAACAGGAACATACAAGGCAAAAAGCAGCAAAAAAGCAGCTGCTATGATAACTAATGATTTTTTCATTTTATTTGAATTTTTAGTAGTAATTATTATTATTTAACTGTTTGACAAAATTTAGTTTTATTGATTGACTTATACTATGTGAAAAGGTCTCCCGAAGATTAACCGAGCCAATAGCCCTATTTTTCATTTTAAACTCACCAGGAAAGACAAAAGTTTTTCATTCAAATTCTCTTTCCATGATGAAATGCGATGGATGTAATAATAAAAGCGACTAAAAGCAGTAAGTGAATAAAAAAACCTGCACCAAAAACAAAAAAAATTATCGCCCAATAAATAATTAGTATCAAAGCTGTTGAATGAAGCATACTATCCATGATCGTAGTTTTTAATGACCAAAACTTATCGGGGAAATTTAAACTCTTTCTTGCCTGTTATAAACTATTTTTTTTTAATTCTAACACTGTTTTATTGCCAACACTACCTCACAGCCAGGTTAAATGGTATTTTCATCATCCCCTCCAGTTCTAAGTATTCTGCCTGGCGTGTATAATGTTTTCGCTGCCATTGATACTTTCAGATTATTAAAAAAAAGTGCCTGATGAGGTTTTCTTTTGCCAAAAGATTTTTTGTTTCATCCTATACTGAAACCAGCTAAATCATTAAGATGCGTATTGAAGGCTGCAATATTTAAACTTCGGCCAGATCAGTAACTTCAATTTCAAATCCGCATTTTTTGTTTATCCTGTTTTACCTTTACACAGCCTCACGTAGCGAAAACTAACGTTGATGTTAAAATTTAGCATTGGAAGCGTATAATGAAAATAATTTCAGGATAGTTAATGCCAATAAGCCTAAAAAAATTTCTTATGATAGTAGTAAATTCTGTAGGTTCCGTTCTGGAATCGATTTTATTCCCCTCTTTGGATGGGTCAGGTGTGAATTAAATTTCACTGTACAAAGGTGTGTACATTTAACACCGAAAGCGTTACATAATTAAAGATAAGACTTACATCATTCACATATATATACATAAAACCGACCTCAATTCCAGTGAAATAAAAAAGTGATTTCTCCTGAATTTCTGAAATAAAAACAGGCAGGATTTTTTGCCCCGCCTGTTCATAAAAATACAATTGCTTGCTTACCTGGCATTATCAACTGTTAAGTCTTTAATTGCATCGCCAAGCTCATCCATATCGCGATTAAATTCACGTTTGAATGTTGACCAGTCGCTTTGATTTTTTTCATACACAATCATCCTGTCTTTAAGATCTTTGTTCTGTTGTTCCAAAGTCTGAATCTTCTTTTTGTATAAAGGATCGAGAATTTCTCCTGGCCTGTTCATTTTTACTGTTAATACAGCGATGCGGTCCTCGTTGCTTTGGATTTTAAGTTCGGCATCCGACTTAAATAAAATCCATTCTTCCTTAGTTGCAACTTTCTGTGATTCAGCATTTGCATCTGTTTGGGCCTCGTCCAGGTTTTGTTGGGCATCCTGCACTTCAGCCTGGGCTGCTTCCTCTTTTTGAGCAGGCGATTTACAGCCTGTAAAAACCGAAACTGCAATAAGCATTGAAGCTGCGGCGAGTATAATAAATGTTTTTTTCATTTTGTTTAGTATTTGGTAGCGTAAAAAATTATTAAGTATACTTTAAAAAAGCACCTTCCGGCGATATATCCCGCTAAACGGCACTCTTTAGAAAACAAGTTGAGAAATTAAAGTTCAGCGATAAATTTTTTCAGGCCATCTTTTGTTTTGCCAAGTTTTATCTGAAGTTTACCCATCATTTCATCTTCCTTGCCTTCTTCAAACATAAGGTCATTATCCGTTAAAAATCCAAATTTTTGTTTTAGTTTTCCTTTTTGCTCATTCCAGTTTCCTTTTATCCCGGTCGTATTCATAGATTTAGTATTTAGCCCGCAACTGGCGGGGCAGGTGTGAAACAATTTTCACAATGCAAAGGTGGGCTTGTTAACATCTAAAAGCATTACACAATTAGATGCAATACTTATATCATTCACTCTTTTATTTTCAGGGAATAAAAAAAGGAGACTGCCGCAATGGGACAATCTCCTTTATTATTGGCATTGATCAATTTAAATTATGATTATACCTAAGTCGGTGGATGCCCCGATAACAACTGTTTTACCGGTTATGGTAATTGGCAGAAGCGTAAGCACTGGTGTAAGCGTAATAGAACAGGCACCTGCAGGAAGTCCGGCAAGCATAAAATAGCCATTAACACTGGCTACAGTTGAGTATGACACGCCATTGGATGTTGCTGTAACAACGGTACCTATGTTAATCGGGGAAATCTGGCCTTTAATTGAACCGCTGATTGCTGCATCAATGGTTCTAATTACAGGTTTCAGTTTATATTCGCCATTTCCGGTTAAAACTATGGATTGGCTTACATCAAAATCGAGCAGGATGTTATACAAAACACCGGCAACAAATGTTTGATGAATCTGAAGCTTTAAACCCGATTAATCTGCACTTGGAGTACTGAGATGGTAGACCACTCTGTCAACCATTACCGAGTTTTCGGTTCCCAATATCAGGCGGATCTGTGAAATTGTGCCTGCATCCATATACCTGAAGCAATAAGCGTACCCATTCCATTTGTGAAATCAAGAAGATTGTAAATGCCTTTACCTGCATTGAGCAATACTGCAGTTCCACCGGCGCCAATAACTTCCACGCCCTGCACATCCACCATTACGACATCGTAGGTTGCAGGAGCATCCGTCATGCGGACCGAGAGACGAGCCTGGTTGTCATCATCCTTGTTACAGGCAGGAATCAATAATACTGAAAGGTGGAAGAATGCTACATACAATATCTTCGTAATTAAGCTTTTACCAGTTTTCATTTTTGTAGTGTACATGATTTTAGTTTAAGTGAGTACTGAAAATTAAAAGTGCAAACGTGATAGCTTATATTTAAGGTGGGTTTACACAATTAGGAATAATGGTAACATCATTCACATCTTAGATCACTTATGAATAGTGAAAACAATTTCTTGAAATAAAGACTACCTTTATTATGACAGTAACTGAGAGGAATCACACAGAAATTTGTGGTATGGATAAAGAGAGTGAATTGTAATAGGTATTAGTGGAAATATACAATCCCAGCGACTAAGAGGTGTGGGGATTTTGGGTTTTTGTATTGAAAATGAATTGTTCGGTTAGATTTTTTTTAGATTAAAGAATAGATTGATTTGGGGAAGTGGCATATATTTGTTGCTACTAAACAGTTATGCACTATGCTAAAAAAACGACATGAGTAAATTCAGAATCAGAATATTAATTTGGGGAACACTTCTAATATTATCCATTTTAGTAGTTATAGTTTTACATGTACAACTCGATTCCAAGGTAGA
>JAIFMH010000113.1 GCA_020048595.1 Bacteroidota bacterium
GGCATAAATGCTCCTCCGCCCGGCTGGTCGAAAGGAATTGATGTAGAGTTTAATCCTATCCCACGAACTTTTATGGTTGGTGCTAATTTGAAATTTTAACAGTAAACAAGATGAAAAAAATAGCTTTCTTATCGCTGATACTATTCTTTACAGTAAGTTGCGAGAACTTTTTAGATACAAAAGACCTCACGAACAAAAGCTCCCAGAATTTTCCGGCCACCTATACCGATTGTAATCAGGCTCTTGCCGCAGCGTATAATACGATCGGGAAGGCTAAGTTCAGTTCTGTCTGGATCGGTGATTTAGCTTGCGACGATGGCTTTGGCGCCGGTGCCGCAAATGATTATGATGCTCATGGAATGGACCGCTTGCGTGTATCAACGCCAAATATGTCGCAGGATTTCTGGAGAAATTATTATTCCGGCATATTCAGGGTAAATAAACTGATAGAATCATTGGATAATGTTAAGTTCAACTCAGATGCGGAGAAAAAAATCATTACAGGAGAAGCCTATTTCCTGAGAGGATTTTTTTACAGTGAGCTGTCCAAAATTTTTGGCGAAGTGCCCTTAATCCTATCGGCAGCCCAACCGGTGAATTATCCCAAATCCCCGGCAAAAGATACCTATGCACAAATTGCATCTGATTTGCTGATGGCCGTTGAAAATTTGCCAAATGATAAAAATGGTGTTACTCCCCAGCACTACGGGCACGCTACCAAATGGGCTGCCGAGTCATTACTTGCGAGGGTGTTTTTGTTTTACACCGGCTATTATCAGCAAGCCGAGCTCCCTCTTCAGCAAGGTGGAGCCATAACCAAACAACAGGTTATTACTTACCTCGATGATGTTATCGCTGGCAGCGGCCACAATCTTGTTAAAGATTTCCGCAATTTATGGCCCTACACCAACAGCAGAACCAAGGAAGATTATAAATATACAAAAGGAAAAGGTTTAAACTGGGTCGGCGATAATAATATTGAAACAGTTTTTGCCGTAAAAAGCGGATATGTAACAGGATATGGTGAGGGGTATAATTATCTGTGTCAACTCTTTGGCATAAGGGGGCAAACGAATAAAAATAACGTGTTTCCTTATGGTGAATCGTACGGACAAGCTGCGGTTAATCCCCGCATGATCGATCAATGGGAGGCCGATGAACCTAATGACACTATCCGCAGATGGGGCAGTGTTATTGATGTGGACAGCCCACGCGAAGGATTCAAAAAATACGAGATAGGCGGATGGAATATGGTTGAGGAAACTAAACTATTTATTAAAAAATATGAGCTTGTTTTTGTTTATACCGATAAAACAAATGCCGATCCATTGAAATGGAAATCAACAACTTACCAGGTAGCTTTACAAGGTTTAATAGCAAATCTATATTCTGTAAGTCTTCAGGATATTGTATTGATACGTTATTCTGATGTTTTGCTCATGCACTCCGAACTCACTGGTACCGCCAATGGAATAAATTCGGTAAGAGCCCGCGCCGGTTTGCCTGCTGTTGCTTATAGTCTTGATAACCTGATGAAGGAAAGACGCTATGAGCTTGCTTTTGAAGGCCTGCGCTATTTCGACCTGCTGCGCTGGTATGGTAAAGAGGCGGGAGTTATTATTGACCAGAATCAAAATGGAGCAGATATTCTGAATGATAAGATTCCTGCGCAATATAGTGCCGACCTGGCTCAAAGAATAAGATTAACCGGTGGATTCATGCAGATTCCGGAAAGTGAAATATCCCTATCGGGTGGCGTACTGATACAAAATGAGGGTTGGACTGGTGCCGGAATAAACCTGGAATAAACATAATCAGGAGATTGTGTTTAAAGAATTGTGCTTTTTACAAAAATGGGCAAAACTTTTCAGTTAAAGTCTACTAAATTGATTAAGCGATAGCCTTCTTCGTAATGATAGAAGTATTAAAATTATCACTAATCTATTATTTCTCACGATTGCAAAATAATGTTTCCGAAGTACCCAATTTATCCATTGATCTGGATGCCAATTAGTCACTGTAAAATTATGCACTGGTAGGAATTAACGCTACGCGAAAAGATAGGTCAAACCGTTTGCATCCTTATTGATGATATAGACCATGAAAAGTATTTCGGTTCGTTAAAAAGATTTTCAGACAAATATCCGGTTGTAGCCATTCTTCCCGGTGCTATGGCAATTCTGTAACCTGAATTGTTGGGTTCATCACTTGTTTCGGACAACTACTTTTTTCAACCCGGTTCTATTGCTATCCGCGATCTTTAAAAAGTACAGCCCATCAGGGAAATCAGAAATATCAATTATCTCCGTTTGTTTGGAAAGGAGTAGGGTGGTAAGTTCCAGCCCGCGTGAATTATAAACAGTAACGGAAATGTTGCCACGACTATTACGTTTCAAATTTAATGTGCCTGAAACCGGGTTAGGATAAACCAATACAGCGGTATTAAGATCCGGCTCAATTATTCCCACGGGTGATGATATTTCCCGGGCAGGCTTTCCGCCCCATGGGCAAAAATATCCAACATTGCTGATCCAATATGCTGTATCGGCATCTACAGCAGAATAAGGGCATCCATCACATAACTCCACAGCCATTTCTGCAAGTTGCAAGTTGTCAGGAATAAAGTGCCACAAAAACCAGTGACCTGCATTATGGTTATATCCATCATTCCCGTTGTCAATTTTCCCGTTAATAAATCTTCTCTGGTTATAGGGTAGGTCAAGGTCAGCAAGTACTGAACTTATTACTGCCGGATTGGAAGTTGCCGCAATAAAGGATGTGTCCTGCCAGTTACCGTATCCGCAGCTTACTTTAAATTCAAAGTACCGCAGTGTTTGTGATTTAACCGTAAAGCCAATAACCAGGGCTAAGATGAAAGTGATGAAAGGCTTACTCATGCGTGGCTACGATTTTATAGTTGTTGATACTCAAATTTCTGATATGAACAGCTCTATACGTAAACAAAAATTGGCAGCAACCACAATCCTTTTGGAGGCTTACATATTGGCGCCCACAGGATTCGAAAGTATAGTACAGAGCAAGCTGAATGCAGCCTAATCCGGCGCAAACTGGTAGTTCCTCGCAAATTCCTCTTTCAAATGATCAAGTTGTGATTTCTCAAACACAAAATTGTTAAGCACCAGGTAATCGATTTCGGTATTCATAAAACACTTGAAAGCATCAAAAGGCGTGCCTACAATAGGTTCGCCACGTACGTTGTAGCTTGTGTTTATTACTATGCCGTAGCCGGTTAGCTTTTTAAATTCGTTGATTACTTTCCAGAACCGCTCGTTGGTTTTTTTGTTAACGGTTTGCACCCGTGCCGAATAATCGATATGTGTAATAGCAGGAACATCAGAGCGTTCGAAATACAATCGGCTGTACATATCACTCTTCACATAATCATCAGGAAGCTTATGGCACCGTTTGGTCACAACCGGCATTACCAGGAGCATATAGGGCGATGGTGTATTATACTGGCAATATTCAGCAATATCTTTTTCCAGGATAGCCGGGGCAAAAGGCCGGAAACTTTCGCGGAACTTAATTTTCAGATTCATCTTTTTTTGCATGTCGGGATTGCGGGCATCGCCGATAATGCTGCGGTTGCCCAACGCCCGGGGACCAAATTCCATGCGCCCCTGGAACCATCCTATCACTTTCCCTGAATTGATTAGTGCTGCGGTGTGCTTTGCCAGATCATCAAAGTCGGTAAAAAACTCGTTCGGTATATCGAAACGATTAATGAGTTTACTGATTTCATGATCGGGATAGGAGGGACCTAAATAGGCGCCCTGCATTGAATCCTGAGGATCTGCCACCCTTTCGTGATCCAGGTGCTGATACCAAACGGCGAGCGCTGCTCCCAGCGAACCGCCAGCATCGCCCGAAGCAGGTTGTATCCATAAATCCTCAAATAAACCGTTTTCGTATATTTTACCATTCGAAACACAATTGAGCGCTACACCTCCTGCCATTACCAGGTTTTTGCTTCCGGTTAGCTGTTTTGCGGTTTCAGCAAGCTTCAGCACAATATCATCCGTAACCTGCTGTATGGCCAGTGCCATATCCATGTAGGGTTGTGTAATTTCGCTCTCGTCGCCCCGGCGGGGAATCCCGAATAATTGCTCCCAGCTTTTATTGTTGCACATGGTGAGCCCGGTGGCAAAATTGAAATGCTTCATATTGAGCAACAACGAACCATCGGGACGAACATCAATCAATTGCTGATATATGAGTTCCTTGTATTTTTCGACCCGTTCGGATCCAGGAATGCCATAAGGCGCCAGTCCCATTAATTTATACTCGCCGCTGTTAACGCGGAAACCACAATAGTAAGTAAATGCCGAGTATAAAAGCCCGATGGAATGCGGGAAA
This sequence comes from Bacteroidota bacterium, assembly GCA_020048595.1. Lineage (GTDB taxonomy): Bacteria > Bacteroidota > Bacteroidia > Bacteroidales > UBA4417 > UBA4417. The sequence continues at coordinate 4,378 of JAIFMH010000113.1, forward strand.
TGTAATTCTTTAAGAATGGATATTTTATTGCCTTTGCCATGCGAAATCACGGTGGTGGCCCATTCGCCTACCCCATCAATAGTGAGAATGGCAGCTTCGTCGAATGGCGATGGGAAAAACGCACTTGCAGCATGTGAAAGATGGTGCTCGGTAAAAAGGATGGGCACATTCGTGGTCAAGCCAATTGATTTTAACTGCTTATTAATCAGGCTTTTCATGAAAATCTTATCTTTCAGCCAGACCGGGATAGCATTGATAAAACTTGCCAGTCCTTTCGGGGCAAAAGCATGGTAGGTTTCGAGCAAGCGCTCAAATTTTATAAACGGTTTATCGTAGAAAACGATACATTCCAATGCATCAACATCGAGTCCTGCTTCTTCCAGGCAATATTTTATGGCATTAACCGGAAATCCGGCATCATGCTTTTTACGCGTGAACCGTTCTTCCTGGGCAGCGGCTATAATTTTTCCATCCTGCACCAGGGCCGCCGCACTGTCGTGGTAAAAAGCAGAAATGCCTAAAACAGCTTTCCCCATGGCTTAAAAAAGGGTATAGATGAATGGGGCCAATGCTGTACCTGCTGTAAAAACAATGAGCACTGCAAACAGGAGAAGCACTATGATTAATGGCAGCAGCCAGAATTTCTTCCGTACTTTTAAAAATTGCCAGAGTTCTGTTAAAAATTCCATATTCGGGTTTTGTAATTTAATAAGGTGTAGTAAAATCAGCCTTGGTATAGGTATGATTGCGTTCGGAAAATACGGAACCATGGCCATTTTTAAATTTTTTCAACTGTAGCGAATCTCTGCCCATTGCTCTCCGGATAACGGCAACAGGCCAGACAAATACAAAGAAAATTGCGGATAAAAGTATTTTTGATATGATTCTGCCAAGCAGTTCGGAAATATTGAGCCAGAGAAACGTGAAAGGGTAAACCAGCACCGGGGCAATGAGTAAAACCAGTACTTCGGCAATGGCGACCTGCAAAGTATAGTGCTGCCTGAGCCAAAGCCCCAATATCAGTGTAAGCAACAACAGCGCCAGGCCTGAATCGGAATGTTCTTTTTTCGTAAAGCTGGTTTTCATTTTGATCTTTCTTTTTTTTGCTTTTATTTATTTTTCCTCATTCCCTCGTTCAATAAGTTGGTAAGCGACTCTGCCTTCGCTTTATCAGGCGAAAGTAGTTTAAACTCATCAAGCATCCGCGAAGCCATTGTAAAATCTTTGTTTGCTAAATACAGTACAAAAAGATTGTTTATTGTGTTCAGGTCTTTCGGCTCTATTTCATAGGCACGTTCCAGATAGGTTACAGCACGGGCATCCTTAAGCTGGAAATAGATGCTGCCCATCAGTTGAAGCGCAAACGCAGATTCTTTAATTTTGAGCGACTTATTGAGCAAAGCGAGGGCTTCCTTGAAATTTTGCTGCTGTGCCTGCTTCATAGCCGCTTGTATCAAATCCCTGACTTCTTTATCCAGGTAAACTACCACTTCTTTCTTTTTGGTATCGTCCAGGTTAAAATTGGGATTTACCCGGCGGATTTCTTTCACTATTTCAGTTAACATCACGCTGTCGTGCAATGCGTTGTAAGAGTTATACTCAGATATAAGCAGCGCTTCGAGGTTGTCGTCCTTTGTAATAAGTTTCTTTGCTTTCTCAAAACTTTGAATAGCCTCTTTGTGGTCGTTCAGGTTCTGGTATAGTTTTCCGATCTGAAAATTAGCCAGGAACAGGTTCTCCCGATTGGGCATACTGAGCATAATTTGCAAGGCTTTCTGGTAATCGTTGAGGTCGGTGAGCAGTTTTAACGCCTCGTAATACAAATAGGTATTGTAAGGAGTATATTTGATCAGCGCATAATATTCGTTAAACGCTTTCCGTTTATCGCCCTTATTGATATATAGGTTGGCCAGGTCGCGATGCTTGTCGCTGATTGAAACGTTATCATACAATACACACATCAACGCAATTGAATCAACCACCGAAACGGGTTTGTAGGTATAAATAAAGTTATTTACTACGCTCTCCGGTTTAAAGGGCCAGCCCGATTTTAGCGCCCTGATATTGAGGCTCGCTACAAGGCTGTCCAATTCTGTAAATCCCCAATCGGACCGGTAATAGTGCGAAGGTT
>JAIFMH010000353.1 GCA_020048595.1 Bacteroidota bacterium
ATAATCCTAAAACAGTAAACTCCGCTCAAAAAGATGATTTGACACCAAATGAAATATGGGAGGACGAATATGCCAGAAAGAAAGAAAAGCGTAAAACAGGCTACAGTAAAGCTGATAAACCGGATATGTTTACCCAATACTTTAAGGATATAACCACAAGGATAGGTGATCAAAAGTCAGGTTACCAAATGAACTATAAAAATATTGAGTTGCAAAAAGCCAGGCAGAATGCAGAAAAAACGCTTAAAAATTCAGAAACACTGAACTGGATACAACGTGGACCTGCAAACGTAGGAGGTCGTACACGTTCACTAATTGTTGATTCTGACGACAATACACACAAAACATGGTTTGCCGGTGCTGTAAGCGGAGGTGTATGGAAAACTACTGATGGTGGTGCAACCTGGCAGATACTTTCGGAGGAATTTACCAATGTCAGTTCCATGGCAATGGCAAAAAGCAATCATAATGTTATTTATGCCGGAACAGGCGAAAGTTTTCCCGGTGGTACCTATATGGTGGGAAGCGGGATTTGGAAATCGGAAGATCGGGGCGCGAACTGGTTCCAGTTAATAAATACGTCTGTTAATACTGATTTTGAATATGTTAACAGATTGATAGTTGATCCTGCTAATGAGAATATTGTTTTAGCTGCTACCGAAACCGGAATTTACAAATCAGTAAATGGAGGCGCTACCTGGACAAATGTATATTCAAGCAATCGCGGTGTTGAAGATTTGGTGGCTGATCCTACAAATTTCAATATTCTGTTTGGAGGCGAAAACACATTAGGTGTGCTGCGTTCAATAAATGCCGGCAACAGCTGGACTGTTTCAAATTCAGGGATAGAGGCAGGAACCCGCTTCGAAATAGCAGTTTCTCCGCTTGACCATAACATAGTTTTTGTAAGCGCTAATGTTTCGGCTACCGCTTCAAAAGTGTATATTTCGAAAGATAATGGATTAACCTGGATGCGGTTCAATAATTCACAGAATTTTCTTGGCGGACAAGGAGACTATGACAATGCAATTGCTGCCCATCCTTACAATGCCGACGAAGTTTATGTAGGCGGTGTTGATTTGTGGAAATTGAAATTTAACGGAGCTTTGACTACTTCTGCACCGCTGATAAAGAATTGTTATCCTGAAAATACAGACTTTTTAACGTTTGTAAATTTCAGCGGTGACTTTTTAGGTGGAGGAATGAGTTCAAAAGACGGTAAAAATGTAATAGCTTCTGATTGGGTATCTGTCGAAATACGCTTTGGACCCGGTTTAACACAAAAGGCGCATCGGTTTGTTGTTCCCGATAGTGCTACTTCGGGAGTACCGGCTGCTAATTTTACGTATGTGGATTATGTGGATGTCCCTTACCAGGTTTGGGATGTTACCAACAACAGGCAGCTTATGACCTCTTTCAGAGATCAGGAAAAGGATGGAACGTATAATTTGTACGAGCGAACCGGAGAGACCTACGGCTTATTAGGCAGGGAGTATATTTTTGTACAGGCGATTCCTTATAATCCAACTACACCTGATACTGATATAACTACTTCTGTAACAGGAGGGCATTTGCAAAAATCGCTTTACATGTTCTGGCCTAATCTTACATCTGGTTCAACCTGGGATCCTGCCAATTTGCCAACATCTAAAATTGTTGTTGATTATGGAACTGTAACTCTTTATGGTGGTGTAAAAACAAGTGTTGCGGATGCGTATGATAATTACAGCGGTCCTAATAACTACGATCAGGGTGCAGGCTTTGGGGAAACATTTATTCCTGGTCTTCATCCCGATCATCATAATATTATATTAATACCTATAGGTAATGATAATTTTAAAATGGTTGAAGCAAACGATGGCGGGCTTGCAGTTTCAAATAATAATGGCGTAACTATTACCCAGGTTCCAACCAATTATATTACTACCCAGTTTTATGGTGTGGCAAAGCATCCAACTAAAAATGAATACATAGGTGGTATGCAGGACAATGGTACATGGAGATCCCCTTCAAATGAGGATGCATCGGGTTCGTCGAGGTATTTATTTCAGATTGGTGGTGATGGGTTTGAGTGTTTGTGGCATGCTACAAATGCAAGCAATATTTTAGGAAGCATATATAACAATTCTATAAAAAGAACTTCTAATGGTGGAACTACCTGGACTAATGTCAGTGGAATTACTGCTGAAGATGGCCCGTTTATTACCAGGCTTTCCGTTTCCAGGGAGAATCCGGATCTGGTTTTTGCAGTGGGTAAATCCGGTGTGTATCGTTCGATAAATTTTGGTTCAAATTTCTCAAAGAAAACCATTTCAAAGAATTGGGTAATAAACGCTGCAGTTTCAAGCTCACACCATGTGGAAGTTTCACTTTCCAATGGTAATATTGTTTGGGCAGGAGGAGGAATGGCAAAAAGCTCAGGTTTGCAAATGCAGGTTTCAACCGATAACGGGAATACATTTAAACCGGTTGAGGATTATTCAGGTGTTGCCCTAAATACCTATTTGAGCGGGCTTGCCACGCATCCCACTGAAGATTCAACGGCGTATGCATTATTCTCATTAAGCAATGCACCAAAAGTACTCCGCACAAAAAATTTAGGCATTACATGGGAAGATATCTCTGGCTTTGGCACCAATAGCGAAAGCTCCAATGGATTTCCGGATGTAATAGTTAATTCATTAATAGTAATGCCGCATAATCCCGATATAATTTGGGTGGGAACTGATATTGGTCTGTTTGAATCAATTGATAATGGTGTAAGCTGGCATCTTGCGAATAATGGATTGCCTTCCATTTCCATCTATCAGATGAAAATCAGCGGCGATCAGGTTGTTGTTGCTTCTCATGGTAGAGGAATCTGGTCGGTTACAATCCCTGAAATAAAAAACGCTCCTTTTATCAGTAATTTTGTTCAGGTTGAGGCATTAAATCTTTCATTAACTGCAAATTTAAATGTAGTATATGATTCAGTTCAGGTTTATTTAGACAACGCAATTGATTCAATTGTAAAAGGTACCGGCATTGGTGCAAATATAATCCCTGTAGTTGTGCAATCCGGCGGGACCCATGTGGCATATATCATAGGATATATTGGCGGTAAAGCCTATAAGTCAAATACAATCGATATTACTTTTACGTATAGCGCATTTGGAATTGATGAAATAAGTGGTACAGGTAAAACGGATTTATATCCTAATCCTGCGAGCAGCTATTTTAGGTTCGACTTAGACGCGAAATTCAAAAAATACCAGCTTGAAATTTATACATTAAGCGGGCAGAAAGTATTATCCCTTGAAAATCAAAATGCTGTGAGCAATTTGGTAAATGTCGATTTTTTAGCAGAAGGAACCTATCTGGTCAATGTTTATTTTGACAATAAAAAAGTGACTAAAAAATTAGTTATCAAAAAGTAAGCATTGAAAAGTTCGTAACACTAATCATCCTTTTTTATGGAGTTCATATACTCTAAGCATGATGGATATTTTGCGTGAAAAATGCAGTTAAAATGAATACTTTATAAAAGCCGGGAGCATTACTTCCGGCTTTTATTTTTAACAGCCGGTTATCTGTAAAAGTTTTTATACTTTTATTTTTCAAACACGCCGGATTTACTCCCAAAACCATTCATCATCTAACCTAATGAATACAATGAAAAAATTATTTTTTCTCAGCCTGATCTTATTAACTACAGCATTCTGGTCGCGAGCACAAACCAGTTTATTAACAGTAGCCGAAAAATCCGGATTTGAATCGACAGCCAATTATAGAGATGTTCAAAATTTTATAGAAGAGTTAACCCGGTTATCAAAAAACATCAGGGTCGAATCCATTGCAAAATCAATTGAAGGCCGCGATGTTCCGTTATTGGTTATAGGAAATCCCTTGCCCTCGTCTCCTGCTGATCTTACAACAGATAAACGTATTGTAGTTTACATACAGGCCAATATTCATGCCGGTGAGGTGGAAGGGAAAGAAGCAAGCCTGATGCTGGCACGGGACTTAGTTAGCGGTTTAAACAACGAAATTCTGAAAAATGTGGTTGTGTTGATTTGCCCCAATTTTAATCCGGATGGTAACGAAGCTATAAGTACTAAAAACCGCACTAACCAGAATGGCCCGAAAAATGGTGTTGGCTTACGTTACAACGGGCAGATGCTTGACCTGAATCGTGATGCGATTAAGCTCGAAAGCCCGGAAATGACAGGGCTGATCCGTAATGTGCTATTAAAATGGGATCCTTCGGTATTGGTAGATTGCCACACAACTAATGGCTCCTACCACGAAGAACCTGTTACTTTTACCTGGATGATGAATCCAGCCGGAAACCGTGCACTGATAAACTATATGCGCGACAATATGATGCCTGCTGTTTCAGGCATTTTAACTGATAAATACAATGTTCTGAATTGTTTCTACGGTGAGTTTACTGACCTGAAAAATCCTGAAAACGGCTGGATTTCATACGCTTCGGAGCCCCGATATCTGACAAATTATATGGGTGTTCGTAACCGGCTTGCTATTTTGAACGAAAACTATGTGTATGCCGATTACAAATCGAGAGTTTTGGGGAATTATGGACTGCTTCATTCCATACTTGATTATTCCTCTTCACATTCGGATGAAATAAAAACTATGTTGAAAAAGGTGGATATGCAAACTATTAATAGAGGAAGTGATCCTGCAATAATAGATTCATTTCCAATTCAGTATGAAGTTAAACCAACGCCGGAAAAAATAAAAGTCAGAGCTTACGAAGTTGATGTGGTTACAGATGCTGAAGGCAGAGAAAGGCTTCAGAAAAGTAACCGCAAAAAACTGGTTAATGCTCCATACCTGGCTGATTACTTTCCTGCTAAAAGCGTTTCACTTCCTTATGCATACCTGATAAAACTGAGTGATCCAGCCATTGTTAACCTTTTGGTTAAACATGGTATTAAAGTGGAGAAATTGACACAAAGTGCCACGCTTGAAGTGGAAATGTTTAAAATAACCGAACTCAAACCTGCAGATAGGCTAAACCAGGGACACTATACCAATACTGTAAAAGGAGTTATGCAAAAGGATACAGTTGAATTCCTTCCCGGAAACTATGTGGTGCGAATGGCACAGCCGTTGGCAAATTTAGCGGCTTATATGCTTGAGCCCGAAACTAACGACGCCCTTATCCTGTGGAATTATTTCGATCGTTACCTGGTACCGCAATGGGGAAGAGGATTTTATGCTTATCCTGTTTACCGGCTTATGAAAAAGACGGAACTGCAAACACTTCCATATCTGGAAGATTAGTGGACTGATTTTTATTTCCTGCTATTTCATTTTCTGATTGTTATACTGCCAGCATAACTTTATGGCATTCATATTAGAGTATGAGTGTGCTGGTTGAAATCAAACAGCTATTTCTGCCATTTTTTTGCATTTGCATATCGGAAGAGTTCCTTGATATTTTTTTTGAACTGTTAATTTATACAGATATAAAGTATCTCCTGGCTATTAGCCTGGAACCTTTGAAATCAATACTTCAATTTTCATTCACAGAACATATAATTTATTGCCTGAATTGAACTTCTTAAATGCAAATTTGTTATATTCAAATATATACATATATGTCTGTTTTAATCATAGAAATTGAAAAGCAACCCAATCTGAGTAGAAATTCTCTGCTGCAGTTATAGTGGCTGCAATCATACTAAAACCAGTTACTGCGATGAGAAAAGCAAATTTTTTTATACTACTATTTATACTGATACTCTATTTTAATATCTCTTTAGCACAAAACTTATCATTGGTAAAAGATATTAACGCAACGGCCATAAATAATTCGTTTCCTCATAATTTAACGGTTTTCAACAGCAAAGTTTATTTTATAGCCTCTGATGGAGTTGCCCATAAATTGTATGCTTCAGATGGCACTGCATTTGGAACAGAATTAATTGGACCAACCGCCGGCACGGGTATAGTTTATTATCTTACTTCATACAACGGGAAATTGTATTTCACTTATGATGACGGGGTAACCGGGCTTGAACTTTGGGTAAGCGATGGAACAACAGCCGGTACAACCATGCTTAAGGATATCTGGACGGGAGCTTTAAGTTCCTTGCCCCGCTATTTTACACTTTGCAACGGGAAGTTATACTTCCAGGCATCCACCCAAACACGCAGCGAAGGACTTTGGGTAACCGATGGCACCGCAGCCGGAACCCAGATGCTATCGAGCGTTTATGCGGCACCTTTTAATTCTACCGGGCAGTTTCTGGTGTTTAACAATAAAATTTATTTCCAGGGAAATGCGGGTTCCGGTTATGGAATGTGGGAAAGTGACGGTACCACTACAGGTACACAACTTATAAAAAGTGGCTTTTTCGGAGCCAGTTCAGGGAATTATGCTGTTTGTAACGGAAAGTTTTTTTTTAACAACGGGGATGTCACTAATGGAAA
>JAIFMH010000218.1 GCA_020048595.1 Bacteroidota bacterium
ATTGCTGAACGCCTGAGTAGTTGCAAAACCAATTTCTGTTTTGACGTTCCCTTTTGTAAGCGTTTTGTAATAGAAAGAACCGCTGAAAATCCCATTGCAAAAATAAAAAAGGGAAAAACAAGGTCAGTGGGTGTGCATCCATGCCATTCCGAATGGCGCAAAACCGGATAGGCAAAACTCCAGCTTCCGGGAGTGTTAACAATAATCATTGCCATGATTGTTAGTCCCCGAAAAATATCAAGGGAAATAATCCTGTTTCCAGATGTACTCATAAATAATCAGCTAATTCAGTTAAATTTTTCAGACTATATCAAAAATTGATATCAAAAATACATTTTCTACCCTTCCAAACAGCATGAATATAATTACTTTTATTCTTTCAAATTATTTTTTTAATTGAATACTAACACTTTATTTGATATTATTTTAACACAAAACACTATTTATCAATTACATATATTCTATTTTTATCATCAGTCAATAATCTGATTATAAATGCAAAATTCTCTTAATTTTATAGCAGATTTTAAGATTAGTTCTTAGGATAATATTACAATTTAAATTTAAAACATGCAGGAAGGACTAATTCCAAATGTTTCGGTCGATTGTGTAGTTTTTGGATTTGATTTTATAAATCTGAATGTGCTACTGATTGAAAGAAATATGACTATAGACGGGATTTCATATGCTGACCTTAAATTCCCTGGTGATTTAATGAGTCTTGATGAGGACCTGGATACTTCTGCGGCTAGTATTCTTAAGGAATACACCGGTTTGAGCAATATTTATTTAAAACAATTTAAGAGTTTTGGTTCACCTGACCGGTTAAAACGACAACCGCGGGATCTGGAATGGCTTCGACAGATAGACCATCCTGAAGAACATGTAGTTACAATTGCTTACTACTCACTTATTAATATTTCGGAACAGCGTCGCCCGGAACTGATTCTGAGTGATAATGCCCGTTGGTATCCGGTTAATGAAGTCCACAGCCTGGTAATGGACCATTTGGATATTCTGCATGATGCACTCGAACATCTCAGGGGTGAACTATTGAATAAACCTATTGGTTTTGAGCTGTTACCAGAGAAGTTTACCCTTTCGCAAATGCAAAAACTTTATGAAGTAATTTTGGGTACCACCTTTGACAAACGAAACTTCAGAAAGAAAATACTGAGTATGAAATATTTAATACCTCTTAATGAAAAGCAGGTTGGAGTAGCTCACAAACCGGCCAGGTTATATATTTTCAGCCGCGAAGTTTATACTAAAACAAAGAAAGACAATTTTGATTTTTCCGTGTAGAATTTTTAGCGATACAAGGTTAATGAAAAATAGAAATCCATTGTCATTGAAATTAAATTACCGTCTTCTGATAACAATAGTCCCTTAATAATTCCCAATAACCTCATTACAAATAATAAGCAAATTAAGGTCTTTACATTCTGATATATTGATAATCTGCCACTTATTGCTTTGCATCTTCGCGGCAAATAAAAATCTAACGGAGCATTGTGTTAAACCAAAAAGTATAAAATAGTAGAAACTAAACTCTAACATATTTCCAAAATCTTCATAGTAGTACCGCGAAAAGTGAAAGAATCGCCTTTTTTCAAATCCTTCATTGCTGTAACCAAAGGAACTACGGGCGATACAACATAAAAAGCCTGATTATCAACTTCAAGTTTGCCAATACCAGCCATGATATAGAGTGTTTGTGTATCCAGCTTAACTAATGCTCCGGCCTCTACTTTGGTATAGATAGTTGCAGGTTTTATTTGCCGCAAATACCGCAATTCTTCCTCAACGGCTGACAATTGCTGAGCCAGCATATCTCGTTTCCGCATCATCTGAGCCCTGAATGAATCGTATCTGTCGCGGGGAGCTCCATATTCATTTGCACTTTGTTGAGCATCATTCATTGCAGCCAGGGAGTTGGCTTCAGCTTCTTCTTTAATTTCGATGCATTTTGCAAGTAACCTCTCTTTAAGTTTGATATCAAGCGGCATAGTTTCAGATTTTAGCCCGTTTTATGAATGTTTTAGCATTGTAAAGATATATATTTTCACATCTGTTATATTTGCAGCGTATAATACTAATTGAGAAATAATATTATTCAAACGTTTTGCAATCTACATACAAGTAAACATGCTGATTTTTAACAGGCCTTTCACTGATCCATACTTTAATATTGCCGCCGAAGAGTATTTTGTAAAACAGGCTGCCGAGGATATGTGTATGATATGGGTAAATGACCGATCTGTAATCATAGGAAAACATCAGAATGCTTTTGCAGAAATCAACTATCCGTATGTTCGCATGAAACACATTCCTGTTATACGGCGCATAAGTGGTGGTGGTGCAGTTTACCACGATACTGGAAATGTAAATTTTACTTTTATACAAAGGACAGACAAATCAAACCAGGTTGATTTCAAGCGATTTACATCAATTATTACAGAGTTCATCCAAAGCCTTAATATTGAGGTAAATGTAAATAAACGCAACAGTCTTTTTTCAGGGACACTTAAATTTTCAGGTCATGCCGAGCACGTGTTTCATGACAGAGTTCTTCATCATGGCACAATTCTTTTTAATACCGATCTTGAAACGCTACAAAAATGTTTAACTCCTGATAAAGAATATCATGGAAAAGCAATGGCGTCGGTGAGAAGCGAAGTTGGAAACATAGCTCCACTCCTACCCGAAAGCATTGATATTAATCAATTTACAGAGAAACTGGTTGACTGGCTGTTAGATTTTTATCCCGGAAGTAACTCATATATACTCCAGCAGGATGAAATTGATGCTATTAGTAAACTGTCAGAAACAAAGTATAAAACATGGGAATGGAATTTCGGATATTCACCCTCTTATACTTTTCAGTTAAATATACCGATGCATAAAGATGTTTTACCTGTTCGCATTAAAGTTGAAAACGGGAAAATTATTCATATTGAATTATCAGAAGAAACCGTGGCTAATCAAAGGATTAAAATTTTAAATAGCATGATTGGCATGTTGCACAAAGAAGATGAAATTGACAAATTTGTTGAAAATAACCGCATTGGCCTTGAACTTGCAGGCGTAAATAGTGTTAATTTCGCAGAAGCCTTTTTCAAATAATTAATAAGGTATCCAAATACTAACGAAATACAACCTAAAAGTTTAATTATGCAGACACAGGAAATTTTTGACCGGCTTTGGGCGGATTACATCGCTCAAAATCCTGAAGCAAAAAAAGTTTATGACAATTTTACCACAGAAGGTGAAAATGTTGAAAACGACCATATTGCCTTCCGTACTTTCTTTGATACCAGGATCAATGTGGATGTACTTGCAAGGCCATTTCTGGAAGCAGGTTATGTACAAAAAGGATATTATATTTTTGAAGACAAGCATCTTACGGCAAAGCATTATGAGCATAAAACGATTGCGAATGCGCCAAGGGTATTCATCAGTCAGCTGATGACTGATTATTTCAGTCCAACACTGCAATCTGTTGTAAAACAGTGCGCTTCACGCGTGCCTGATGAGCTTGTATTTGGTAATGACCTGATATTTTCAGGTAATGTTTGGGGACCACCATCCTACGAAACCTATGAAATGTTGAGAAAAGAATCAGAATATGCGGCATGGCTTTACGTGTATGGATTTGTCACCAATCATTTTACAGTCAGTATCAATTCACTTAAAAAACTGAATACTATTCAGAAAGTAAATCAATTTGTTAAAGACAAGGGATTTCTGCTTAATAGTTCAGGTGGCGAAATAAAAGGAACGCCAGAGGAATTACTTGAACAATCCAGTACAAAAGCCGGATTTCTGCCTGTAGATTTCGTAGAAGGAACATTCGAAGTTCCATCCTGCTATTATGAGTTTGCCATAAGGTACCCGGATACCGATGGGAAATTATATTCTGGGTTTATTGCCAAATCAGCTGATAAGATCTTTGAAAGTACTGACTTTTATAATAAATAGTAAAAACAAAATTGATAAAGTATTGGAAGGCAGATATATCTGAAATGATAATCTGCCTTTCTCCATTTTATGCAATGTGATGAATTGAATTATACGATTACGTAAAAGTGAAAATCTGAAAGCTAAAATAATATATAACCAAAGCCTTACGAAGAGTTCCTAATGTGTCAGCACAATTGATTACTTTTGAACAAAATTAAATCTCTGCATGACAAGCACCTTAAAATCATATATCATACTCATTGTTAGCTGTTTAGGATTTACATTAGTATCTGCACAAAATAATAATTCATTTTTCGGCGTCAGAATTGGTGCTGCTTTGCCCATGGGCGAATTTGCATCGCATGAATTTGGTACCGGCGGATATGCTTTATTGGGGAAAAGTGTGGGAGCCGAAGCTGCCTGGTTCATAACTCCAAGACTGGGTTTTGGAATGGATGTTTCATTTAAATCTTTTGGATTTGCTACAGGCTACTATGCTGAAGACTATCTTGAAAATGAACCATCGTATAAATCAATAGATTTATTATCAGGGCCTTACACAATAAGAACTTACATGGGAGGCCTGTATTATAAAGTTGAAATCGCCAATAAGTTCTTTTCAACATTTAAACTTATGGGCGGCATGTACAGTTCCAGAACACCGGATCAATTTTATGGCGTTGTGGATAACCTGTTTGAAAAAGAGAATTTCTTCTGGAAAACAGGTTCTCTCGATCGTACATTCGGATTCCTGACCGGTGCTTCACTTGAGTACAATATATACGAACATGTGAGTATTTTGCTCCAGGCTGATTTCAGCTATGCACAACCTGCATTTATTTATAATAATGGCAATGAACTGTACACTGTCGAAATGCAAATGCCTATCTTTCAATTACTGCCAGGAATAAACATTCGTTTTTAATCTGTTAAATAATTCAACCATGAAGAACATCAAAAAACATTATCATATAAAAGCTTCGGCTGAAGACATTTATACAGCACTCACCAATCCGCTGACAATTGAAATCTGGAGCGGCTCTTCCGCTGTAATGGAACCCATTGCAGGCACTGAGTTTTCGTTATGGGATGGTGAAATTTCTGGATTGAATATTGAATTTGAACCAGGGAAAAAGATAGTGCAGGAATGGTATTTCGAAGATGAAGAAGCAACCCCCACAGAAGAGAAATCAATTGTTACCATTAAATTGCATGATGAAGGAAATTCTACTGATGTGGAATTGCTTCATATCAATATTCCTGAAGAAGCATTTGATAACATTGTTGATGGATGGGACCGCTATTATTTCAAACCGTTGAAAGAACTTGTAGAAGAATAACATGGAAGCAACAATAATTCCCCACAATAAACTAAGCGAACTTAAAGCATCACTAAAGGGTGAGGTGTTTGGCGATGAATACACACGCCTGATATATGCCACCGACGCTTCGGCTTACCGCCAATTACCCCAGTTGGTTGTTCGTCCGGCTGATATCGATGACCTTAAAACACTGATATCTTTTGCCCGAAACCTGAAAACCTCATTGATTCCGCGTGCCGCCGGTACTTCACTTGCAGGCCAGGTTGTAGGAGGAGGAATTGTAGCCGATGTGTCAAAACATCTCAACCAGGTTCTCGAAATAAATACCGACGAGCACTGGGTTCGCGTTCAACCGGGAGTTGTACTGGATGAATTAAATAAATTACTGGAACCAACTGGTTTATTTTTTGGACCTGAAACTTCCACTTCTAACCGCTGTATGATGGGCGGAATGGTTGGAAACAATTCATGTGGTTCACATTCATTGGTTTATGGTAGCACACGTGATCATACACTTGAAGTAAAAGCTTTGTTAAGCGATGGTTCTGAAGTTGTTTTCGGAAAACTTACGAGGGTGGAATTTGAGCAGAAATGTGCTTTAGAATCCCTTGAAGGTCAGATATACAGAAACATTAAAAGTATACTTGGTAATAGAGAAAATCAGGATGAGATCAGGGCGCAGTTTCCTGATAAATCCATCCATCGTCGGAATACAGGATATGCCATCGACTTATTGCTTGAAAGCGAGCCATTTACTGATTCCACTGATGAATTCAACTTCTGTAAGTTAATTGCAGGTTCTGAAGGCACTTTATGCCTTATTACCGAAATAAAACTGAATCTCGATCCCCTTCCACCAAAAGAGAAAGCGCTGGTTTGTGTTCACTGCAACTCATTGGATGAAGCATTTAAAGGAAACATCATAGCATTGAAGCACAGTCCGGTAGCTATTGAACTGATGGACGATGTTATTCTTCAGCAGACTAAAGCTAATATTTCACAACGGAAAAACCGTTTTTTTATACAGGGAGATCCGGTTGCCATGCTCCTTATTGAACTTTGTGAAGAAACAAAAGAAGACATTGAGCTTAAGGCCGCGGCTGTTATAAATGACTTACAAGCAGCAGGTTACGGATATCATTACCCTCTT
>JAIFMH010000315.1 GCA_020048595.1 Bacteroidota bacterium
TGAAAACAAATTTAACTCGATTTTAGCCTCGAAAAATTATAAAAATAAGTGTTTTTATTAATTGCTGTATTTTGAAAACCATAGTTGCATGATGGATTATGTTATATATAAAATTTTGATTCTTCGAGGTGAAGCTCAAAAAAGCCTGAAAAAAATTAGCTATACATTAAATTGATTTAGAAGTAGCTTATATTTGTTGAGATAAAAAAATAAATGTTTAAAAACTATTTTACTGAATTCCATATCGATGACCTTTTTCCAGAACTCCGTCCTTAACAAACACCTCAAAGCACAGGATTCATCTGCAATAAAAGTTGCTTATGCAAAGTTTATAGCTCACTTTCATGACCCCGCTATTCGGGAAAATATTCGCAACAGCAAGGAAGAACAATACCAGGGCGAGTTTCTGATCGATCTCTTTGTAAATGTATTGGGATATATCAAAAACCCAAACGCGGGATTCAACATCACAACCGAATACAAAAACGTAAAGGACAGTAAAAAAGCCGACGGCGCAATCCTGATCAATGGCATTGTTAAAGCAGTTATCGAACTCAAAGGAACCGAAACCACCGATTTAAACCGTATCGAAACCCAGGCTTTCGGCTATAAGAACAACCAGCCCGAATGCATATATGTAATCACTTCCAATTTCGAAAAGCTTCGTTTCTATATCGATAATGCGATTGAGAATTTTGAGTTCAACCTGTTTACCCTTACCGAAAAAGAGTTTGAATTGCTATGGCTGTGCCTGGCATTTGTAAACATTGAGAAAAATCTTCCTAAACGCATCAAGGATGAATCGGTAAGCCAGGAAGATGTTATTACCAAAAGCCTGTATAACGATTATTCGCTGTTTAAACGTGAATTGCATCAAAACCTGGTAACACTCAATCCGGATCATGATCCTTTGACGCTCTTTAAAAAATCGCAAAAGCTATTAGATCGCTTTTTGTTCCTCTTTTTTGCCGAAGACCGGCAGCTGTTGCCTCCTAATTCAGTAAGGCTCATTCTCGACGACTGGCGCGATTTGCAGGATAAAGATGTAGATATTGCCCTTTACGCCAGGTTTAAAAAGTACTTCGAATACCTCAATACCGGCTTTAAAGGGAAACGCTACGAAGTGTTTGCCTATAACGGTGGCCTATTTAAAACTGATGAATTGCTTGATACGCTGAAAATTGAGGATGAATTGCTTTACAGACACGCGATGAAGCTTTCTACGTATGACTTTGTCAGCGAAGTGGATGTAAATATTTTAGGTCACATTTTCGAAAATTCACTGAACGAACTGGACGAAATAAAAGCCCGGCTCGAAGGACAGCAGGTGGATAAATCCAAAAGCAAGCGCAAAAAAGACGGTGTTTTTTATACTCCCAAGTACATTACAAAGTATATTGTTGATAATACCATCGGTAAACTTTGCACTGAAAAAAAGGCCCTACTAGAGCTTATTGAAGAAGAATATACCACCGACCGAAAACGCACCATTAAAACCAAACAGCCTTTATTTGATAAACTTACCGCTTACCGCAACTGGCTTTTGCAACTAACAATCTGCGATCCGGCCTGCGGCTCGGGAGCGTTCCTTAACCAGGCACTCGACTTCCTGATTAATGAGCATCGGTATATTGATGAATTGCAGGCCAAGCTTTTTGGTGATGCCATGGTGCTGAGCGATTTCGAAAAGAATATACTCGAAAACAACCTGTTTGGCGTTGATTTAAACGAGGAAAGTGTAGAAATAGCCAAGCTCTCACTTTGGCTTCGTACAGCGCAGCCTAACCGTAAACTCAACGATTTAAATAACAATATCAAATGCGGCAACTCGCTGATTGATGACCCGGCTGTAGCTGGTGATAAAGCGTTTAACTGGCATACAGAGTTTCCTTCTGTTTTTGCAAAAGGTGGGTTTGATGTGGTGATTGGGAATCCGCCATACGTTTTTGGAGGAAATGAAGGAATCAAGGATGGAGAAAAAATCTTCTTTAAAAATACATATTTAACAGGTTCTGGAAAAGTCAATTTGTTTACCTTATTCATTGAAAAGTCATATAGAATACTTAAAACAGCAGGAGAGTTTTCATTTATAATACCAAATACATTTTTAAGGGTGACTTCATACCATGAGTCCAGGAAATATTTTATTGACAATTTTCAATTTCGTGAACTTGCTGATCTCGGTAATGATGTATTCAGTGATGCAGTTACCACTTCAATTATTGTAGTCGCGACAAAAATTGCTCCGGATAATTCCAAAAGCCTAAAAGTAATTAAAGATTTTAATGGGGGATTTACTGAATTTTTTCTAAGCGATATCATCTTAAACAATTATGTAATTACATCTAATTCGTCAAGTATAAAACTGGATTTAGTAAATAAAATTTGTTTTAATTCCACATTACTAGGGGATGAATGTGAGGAAATGATTTTTGGAGTTGTGATTACCAAAAATAAGGATGAAGTTGTATTTGATAATTATGAGGATAATTATAAACCATTCCTTGAGGGTAAAGATATAAGTGCATACTATATTAAGCCGATACACAGTTATTTAAAATATGAACCAAAATTGCTACATCGTGCTAGAACGCCTAAGATTTTTGAAGTTCCAGAAAAACTATTAGTACAAAGGATTACTGGCGGTAAGCGTCCATTAAAAGTTGCCTATGATGATAAATGCTTTTATAATAAGGAATCAATAAATAATATTATACTTAAAACCAGCTCTGATTTGAGTACTAAGTATGTTCTTGTTTTATTGAATTCCTCATTGATAAACTGGTTTTACAACACTCAATTTACAAACGATTCAACTTTAACTGTCAATATTTCAAAAGAGTATTTATCACGAATTCCTATTAGATTTACAAATGATAAGGACATGTTTCAGGATAAAGCCGACAAAATGCTTTTCTTAAATATTGAATTACATGAAATTTCAAATAGATTCCAACGCACCATCCAACGTAAATTTAACCTGGAAGAATTGCCGGGCAAATTACAAAACTGGTATTTGCTTTCCTATGCAGAGTTTATTATCGAACTGGCTAAAAAGAAAATAAAACTAACACTTACCGAAGAAGGTGATTGGGAAACCTACTTTCTGCAGGAAGCAAAACTAGCCCTGGCTTTAAAATCCGAAATAGATAAAACGGATAAGGAAATTGACCGGATGGTGTATGAGCTGTATGGGCTAACGGAGGAGGAGATTACGATTGTTGAACAACAATAAGCATTGGAGATATGTTATTTACTGCTATCTATACATGTTTTCTGTTATGTAAGTACTGAATCAGAAATACAATCGTACCAAGCAACAAAACTATATCAAGGTAAACGCCTAGTTTTAGTATTCCAAATAAGCTATAAAAAAAACCGTAACATATAAGTATGATTTTCAGTGGATTGGATTTAAATCCATTAAAAATCAATGCAATCCCAATAGCTATCGACAATGTTGGACACGGAATTAATCCGGTTGGTGCCGCATAAAGATTTTCCGAAATCGAATCCACTTCTATAAAATGAGGATACCACAATCCGAATACCAATAGTAAAATACCCGCAAACCGATATGACCATGGTGAATACTTAACCTCTTTTTGTGATAACTTTAACCCGGTGATCAAGCAGTATATTGAAAGAATAGAGAATAGTAATCCATTAAACGGATTGCTGTTAAACCATGCAAGCAGAGCAACTGTAATAAAAGGCAATAACAGGAACAACACAGCCATTCTGTTGGTTGGTCGCCAAAGCACAAGAATCAGCAGTAGTATCGAAATGTAAATTACAATATGCCAATAAATGGAAATCAGAATGTAATTGTTTGAAATGGTCCTTAAACCATCAAGAATTTCATTTGATGTGGGCATAGGTTGATTTTTTTTTAAATTTCAATCGTTGCAATTCAGTTAATAATTGGTATTATTAAATAAAAATTGATTTAAAACATCGAAACGAATTTTATAAATATGTTTTTTCTCTTATCGAATGCAAAGTTATATAATTGCATTTGATGAAAATTATCGCTTACAATACTCTTTCAGAATATTACGTTTACTTGTATCAACCACAAAAAATATTTTTTCTTCGGTTACATTGCTTATATCAATTCCACATTCACTAACATCAGATAGCGAAATTTTAGTCAGCTAGCAATTATTCAAATTATAGTTAATTCCGGTCAATCGCAGATTAAATATATGCTTTTTGCCTATAACTATATCTGGTTATATAAATAAATTTCAACAGGATTAGATATATTTTAGTCATCGAATAGCTAAAATTTTACCTCATATACTATGCTCACAATCCTGTTAAGGTTCTGTTGCACCAAACAATCTTCCCGGTACACACGCAATGCGTCTTCTTCGGTTTTTGGATTAAACCATATATCAGCAGCCAGCAGGTTGTCTGTTTTAAAATCATCATTGCCTTCATAGCAATACCTTCCGGCTACGGATGTAGCTGGTATATACCCGTCTTCGGTGAGTTTTAGAGTATAATGCCTGAATTTTGCACTACTTATTTTATGGTCAAACTTACCATCCTGAAAAATAAATATCATAGCAATTGGAACATCTCCTAAAACCATATACCTCGAAAATGCGGCAGTTTGGCTTACCTTGTAGTATTTGCATATCTGGTAAATCAGCCAGGTACTGAACTCCTGTCCTGAAATATCTTTTAATATCCGATTTCGTGGCATAAGCAGGCAAGCCGCAAAATACTCAGCTTCTTTTTCAAAAAGAGTGATTGATAACATGATTGAATCTGTCTGCGGCAAAACTCCCATTTTTATTAGTTCAGCGCGCTGTTCATCAATAAAGTAATGCCCAAGTTCATGGGCAAATGAATACCTGATTACAGGCGCATTCAACGTGGAGCCGAGGGATGTATCGAGGTACACATGAAATTTGCGGTTCCTGTAATGGATCAGACCTTTAAAATCACGGTTGTAATTATTTAACGAATAGGTTATACCCTGATCGCAAGCTATAATTTCAGGTTTTATCAGCTCATGTTCTCCGAAGTATTCTTTTGAAATTTCCTGCGCGTATTGTTCGAGTATTTCTTTTCGTTTTGCAGTTAAAAGGGTAGGGGCTTTAACTTTGGTCATCAGATAAAACAGTATAGGTTAATATTTATGATTTTAAAATAGTAAACGAGTTATCCGGATAAGTTAATTCAATAATCGGTTAGGCAATAGTCAATAAGTTGGATAAAGGTATAAAAAAAACTTTCCGGATGATGTTCATCCGGAAAGTTTGTAAAAGAAACCTGTTTTTCTGCTGGTTACTGTTTTTGTTGTAATTGACAGGACGATTTAAACACTAAGAAAAATGCTGTAAACTTTCATCATTAGGTTAAAGGTTTGTTAATAGCATTGTGTTTGGGTTTATTTTAGGTATCAGGGTATTTTACTCCTGGTTTTCTGCTTTCTGCCGGTCTTCATCCATTTTACGAAGTGTGTCAGCTGAAAGGTTGAGCCCGTTGCGGGCGGCCATGCTTTGGCCTTCGGTGTTTTCATTTGGTATTTCGGTTGTATCAGCCTGCTGAAGGATAAAACCTCTTCGGAGCATGGCTATGGGATCGGCAAGCAGTTCGGGGAGTTTTACTTTTTTCCGGTGTCTGCTTTCAAAAGCATCAACCTGTGCCGGTGTCTCCGGGAACATCCTGCCCGTCTCGCGGAGGAAGTCTTTTAATTTCTCTCCGGATCGTTTCTCTTCTGCTTTTTGCTGTTTTAGGTCCATGGTCTGTCTCAATTTGTAATATAGGATTAATAAGGAAAAGTTTGTCAATGGTACGGTTTGTGATTTTTCCTGCATACTTTGGAAGCAGGTTATATCTTTCGTTAATGCGGGCAAGTATTTCGGATGGAATATTCCCGTATTCATCTTCCCAGCTTAAATAAGTAGATGTTATATACCAGTCGCGTTCGCTTATTTTAGCTATTCCGGCTTCTAACTTAAGCATTTCGGGCGACGGTGGTGACAAATCTTCAACTGCGTCTTCAATTTCGTTCACAATATCCGCATAATCATCAATACTTTCGGTAAGAATAATTCTCTTTTTTAATTTAGCCTGATTCTGTATAAATCTGCTTGCCGCATTACGTGTAATCACAGCTATCCAGCCACAGATTCTTTTATGTTTTTGTTTTTCAGGAATACCCTCCGTAGCTGGAGTATATACATGGGCTTTATAGTAGATACTCAGTAAACTGTTATGTACAATAATCAGAAGTTCTGATTCATCAAGAATGCATTTTGTTGCAATAGTCTCAATTGCTATTTTATATCCATAGTCTGCAAACCGGGCGTGAAATTCACTATAAGCCCGGTCTAGAAATCGCTGCTCCTGGGTCTTATCAGCCATCAACGCAATCAATTCTTCAACCGGAAGTTTTTTGTAGTTT
>JAIFMH010000274.1 GCA_020048595.1 Bacteroidota bacterium
GGTTCCGGATTTGGCGGGCATTCCTTTCCGCCGAGGTGAGTTGAAGCATACAAAATCTGCTTGTCGCCCGGCATGAAATAAGAGCAGGTTGTACGACCAAATCCCGTACTAATGAGTGTTGGCCGATACGTGCTGTCTTTTGCTGCTTTGGCGATATCAAGATTAAAAATCTGGTCGCATTTCAGGTCCCAGGCCGGATTGTTACTTTGAAAGGCAAGGTTCTTACTGTCGAAGCTGAAATAGGCTTCCGCATTGTCGCCACCATATGTTAGTTGTTTGATGTTTTTTAGATGTTTTTCCTGCGCGGATACAACCAGTGTAACGAACACCAGTAGTAAGGAGATTAAATTTTTCATTGCTGTGTTATAATTGTTTTAAGATTAAGAACAATTATAAAGGATTTTTATAGCTGAATGTTCATTGCATCGAAGTCTATTCACGAATCAGCGCAACTAATTAATTTAGATAAATCCAGATTAATGGCTACAAATACTGGATTAAAGTTCATTGACTAAAAATGGGAATTTTGCTATTCCTCCCCTCCGACCTGAAGGTCGGGGCAATAGATTCGGAAGTGAGTAGCAAATAAATAGACCCGGGTGGTATGCTTAAAAAATGGGTAGCAGACAGAACTTTCTTACTTCAGCAACAGTCCATTAAAAAGCAGTTTATAAATTCCCGGTACCGAACCACGGAATTGCGGACTGAAGCCATACACAACAAGATTGCCTTTGCCTTTGCGAAGCCAGACCATGGCAGCATAATTACCGAGTAATTCTTCTTTCAGGCAGTAGCCGCTGAGGAGGACATTTTCTTCAGGATAGCTTGCTATAACCCTGCGGTCCATTTCGAAGGAAGGCAGCGAGGTTTGAAAAACCTGGTCAGCCGTGGTTAAAATACCTGCTTCGGGTTGCATTCCCAATGTTAAGGGATGACCAGGCAACAATTTTACCCTCAATAAAGATGAAGGGCAGCTTAATCCCGATTTCTGGAGTTTTTCTGAAACATTGGTGAACGGAAAACGGAAATCTTCACTTTCGGTTTCACTTATTTTAATGCTCATCATCCCGTCGAAAAGAGCAGTGGAATTACCCCACGAAAGAACTGTGCCGCCACCACTGATGAATTTTAATATTTTCTGAAAACCATCTTTCCCCATGCCTTTTGTAAATTCAGGCGGATAATTGGCAGGGTAAAAATTTTCACCCGCTTTGGTTTTGCCTTCCATCAAAACAGTTTTATCCTCATCAGGAAAAACAACAACATCAAAATTCAGTTCAAAAGTTTTTTTCGCCAGGTCGCCCGGACGAATTACAGTAAAAGGAATATGGTATTGATCGAAAATATAACGCGTCCAACCGGCATCCATATCTGAAAACCAACTTTCGATAAGAGCAATGCGTGGCATCTTAACAACCACTGCCGAGGAATCCGGATTCTCAGGAAACCATTCCGGTGAAATAGTTAGTGAATCTTGAAGTATTGAAATGCTCTTGCCTTTCGCTGCCGGAACTATAAAACTTCCGGCAGGTATTATTTTGCCTTTATTGGTGAGATCAGCCGTGGTCCTTTTAACAGAGAATCCCAAGGCTATGGATTTAAAAGCAGCTTTATAGCTTTCGTTGTTAGTTGAACTGAAAACCCAATACCCGTTTTCATGATCCGTGAATTTATCCAGAAGCGTAAAAGGTACAGGAACAGCTTCCAGCTTTGAATCAATTTCCGGGACTACAACCGGAATTTCGTACGACTGCAATCCTTTATTCAGCGGAAGGGACCAGCTAGTGATATCGTATGGTTTTATTGCTTCGCCACCCGGTGTATAATGACGTACAGGAAAAGTTTGCGTTTCCATTACTTCTTTGATAAACGAACGGAAAGGCTGCGCAAGCGGGATGATAATATCGCCGGAATGCATCATTTTATTATTCCAAACCAAATCCTCTTTTAACCGCGACACGCTCACCCCATGTTCGTGCAACAAATTAACCAACGCAACCAATTCACCCTGATCATGCTGCTGCAAAGGCACAACAAAGTAAGATGGTGCCAGCGTTTTGCCTTTCTGTACCTCCTTGCGGCACATATCATTCCGGAATTGCAGAAGCTGTAGCCTGTTGGCAGAAGCTGTGCGGAGCAGCGACCATGTGGATTGAATTTCGTAACGTACTATATCCGAAAGCCGCCACCATCCGCCGTTCCAGGGCAATGGCATATTAATGCTTTTTTTATTTTCGCTTAAGCCTTTGCCACTAAGCCTCAATTCATTCTTTTCGATGTACAGAGGTGTGGCTCCGTTAACACTGGCGGCTTCGGTGAGCATGCCAACCATATTTTTCCATTCAGCTGTTGCCGTTGATCCGGGCCAGTAATCATCAAAAAGGTAATGCTGAGCTACGCCCGCACATCCGGCCGAAGTTAAATCCTTAGCCATTGCTGATCCAAAAACCCACGACCAGTTCCAAATGCCTTCATCCACATTTTCGGCAATAGGATCGCTCATGGGAGGGACAAAATAACGCACACCCGTGGAGCCCATCTGGTGCTTTTCAACCATAACCTGGGGAAACCAATCCTGGTTATAAATGGCAGCAATAACCCTGTTATCCTGCTGTGTAAGAGTTACAAAATCACGGTTATTGTCATGACCTACATACTTATGATAAACGCCTGGTAAAGAGGCTCCTTCGTAAGGAGTTCCCTTGTATTTCCGGTAATTATCAACCACCATTTTCATTCCGTCCGGGTTATGATTGGGCACAACCATGAAAACCACGTTATCCAGGCTTTTTAACATTTCGGGATCCGTTGTATTGGCATACGTGTATACAATTTGAGGAGCGCTCTGAGTCGGGCCTACTTCATTGGAATGCATTGATAGAGTGGCAAGCATAAAAACCTTTCCTTCTGAAACGAGGGAATCACGCTCCGAATCTTTCATTTTCCAATCCAGGGCCAGCTTTCGGTTTATTTCCTTGTAACGGTCAAGCTTTGCGAGGTTTTCAGGTGATGAGATAAACAGCATGTACATCTCTTTGCCCATTGAGGATTTGCCTATCTCTTTCATCATTACCCTGGGTGAAGCCTCATCCAGTTGCCTGAAATATGCTATCATCTGATCGTAATCAAATAAATTCCCGTCAGAACCAGGTTCAAATCCGAAAAACTCAGAAGGAGATTTGCCGGTTTGAGCATGAATAACGGAATTAGGAGAAATCAGAACAAACAATAAAAGGAAAAAGGAGACAAAAACATTTTTCATACAGGATTTGATTTTGATCAATTTGAACTTCGCAACAGAATTGTGGATTACGAAATGTAAAAGTATTGCTAATGGTTGTGTAAGTCAAATAAAAGACATTCTTGATTAAATTGCAAGTTGCAAAATACCTTCTCAAAATTAACAAACAAAATTATCAAAACTGAAAATATATAAACGGCTGTATTTCCGATGATTTAATCTGAACAACTACAAAAACAATTACCAGCAGGTATGCTACTTTAAGCACAAACGGCGATTTGATCACCAGTTGTTGAGCACTGTTTTCGACATCGGATGGAATAAAATGAAGTATAAATCCCACTACCATTAGCATCAATACATAGGGATAGCCTTTGATGAAATCTGCCAGTATTTCCGGATGGAAGTCAGTGGTAATCTGCGTAAGCATAGCATTTACAACAGTCATAGAATCCGCTCTGAAAAATATCCACGCAAAACATACAAAATGGAAAGTAATAAAGATTCCCAGAATCCTTGTAAGTTTGTTTTTCGGAATGTTGATAACTGAATTTATAAATTTCTCAAATGCCAGCCCTATTCCGTGCAACGCGCCCCAGATAACAAACCGTAGTGCTGCTCCATGCCATAATCCACCAAGTAACATGGTGATCATCAGGTTAAAATAGGTACGGATTTTACCTATGCGGTTTCCGCCAAGTGAAATATACAGGTAATCGCGCAGCCAGCTGGAAAGGGAAATATGCCAGCGCCGCCAGAACTCGGTTATGCTTGCCGACTGATACGGCGAATCAAAGTTTATTGGTAATTTGTATCCCATCATCAGCGCTATCCCGATCGCCATATCAGTATACCCCGAAAAGTCACAATAAATCTGAAGCGCGTAGCCATAAACGCCAAACAGGTTTTCGAGGCCGGTATACAGTCCGGGATTATCGAAAATTCTGTCCACAAAATTGAGGCTGATATAGTCGGAGATAATTGCTTTTTTAAACAACCCGATACAAATGAGGAATATGGCTTTACCAAAATCAGCTTTGCTTACATGCGGCGTTTTGCGAACCTGCGGAAGAAATACCGAAGCCCGTACAATAGGCCCGGCTACCATTTGCGGAAAAAAAGTTACAAAAAAGGCAAATTCGGAAATGTCTTTTACCGGCTCAATATTACGCCGGTAAATATCAATGGTATAACTGAGACTTTGAAATGTAAAGAATGAAATTCCGACCGGCAGAAAGATATTTAAGGGGTCAAATGGCTTATTTACAATATCATAAAACATTCCAAGGAAAAAGTTTGTGTACTTGAAGTAGATCAGCATTCCGATATTCACAATCAGACTAAGAACCAGGAATAAGGTTCTCCTTTGTTTTATTTCGGTTCGGGCTATCTGTTTTGCAAGGTTGTAATCCACAATTGCGGTAATGATCAGCAGTATAAAATACAGTCCGCTTGATTTGTAATAAAAAAAGATAGAGAAAAGTGTGAGATAAATATTCTTAAGCTTGTTGTGCTTATAAACCAGGCTGTACACAGCCATAAATCCTAAAAACAGGTACAAAAAGAACCCGCTGCTGAAAATCATCGGTTCTTTGGGATTGTAAACGAATTCCTCTAATAATTTATGGAAATCAATCTGCTGCATACTTCAGATAGCTGTCAATTAAAGCTTTATATAATAATGATCCTTGCAAAGTGTATCCCTGCTTGTTATAATGTACTCCGTCTTTTTGTAGCATTCCTGCCTTGCGCCATTCGGTACATGAGCCAAAACCACCAGCGATTCCGTACATATCCCAAAGTGCAACGCCCTCCTGTTCAGCACTTTTAACCAATGCCCGCTGAACTGCTTCCAGGTACGGATTTTTGTATTTTTTGCGAAAATAATCGTCTGCCGGAGTCGCAATCAGTATACATGATTCCGGACTTACAGACCTGATGTTTTGCACCATAACGCTCACAGAAGTTAGTATTTCCTCTTCCGTTACTTTCATATTTGCGCCTTCGTTGGTTCCAAGCGAAATGATTACAAGATCGGGATTCAACACTTTCAACTGTTTGAAAAACACCGGTGAAGTATTATAATCACTGAAATGTGCTCCATTTATTCCCACGCTGTGGTATAGAATGCCCGGTTTACTGTTTAGCAGAATCAAGCCGTTTATGGTGATTGATTGCTGACCAGTTTCAGTTTGTTCAGCCTGGATACGAACAAAATTTGTAGGCTTTTGAAACAAAACTGAAGTAGTGATTTCACCAGGTTCGAGCGGTTGCGCCGACATAAGATACCCAAACTTAGAATACGAATCGGTAAACCGGCAGTCGAACTGAAGTGAATCTTTTGCATGCACCAGAGTTACCTGGTCGAAAGCATAATCAAGTTCGTCGTGGTTGGAAGTGGTGATATCGAAATATGCGCCACTTTCGTTCGAAAGCATTGATATCCCTGACAATCCTGGCTCCGGATTCCTGTTTTGGCCATTTATTTTTGCAACTGTCCAACCGGCATTTGTTGCAGATCGATAATCAGCAGGTTCATTAGTACCGGCAACCTTAAGCGGGAATACCAAACCACGGCCTGCATTACCAAACCGGAGCTGAAGGCTTTTCCGGACTTCGCGTGTTAAAAAATCAGCCTGGATATGCGAATCGCCAATATGCAGAATGCTGACCTGGCTTGTGTCTCCGTTTTCCAGTTTTAGTAATTTATTTAAAAACGGAACTAAATTCTCTGCATTGATCAGTGTATCCGCTTCGTAATTAATAAATGGAAACTCAACAACACCAGTAGTATCCGCATTCGTGATCTGCCCATTTAAACTTAAAGAAATGAGCAGTGAAAATATAAGTGTTAAAAATTTATTTCGCAACAACAGCAAGACTCTTCCTCCTTTTCTGGTATTTTTCTACTTCGTAAATAAAACTCCGGGCAAATGACAATCCTACTTTCCGTCCTCCTGCGAAATTGAGGTGTGTATAGTCCTTGTTGGCAAGCGCAGGCTTTGAATTGGCAAACCCAGCCATCGAATTTTCTCCGCCCATGGCTTCGAAAAGGTTCCAGAACAAAATTTTATTATCAAAAGCAATCTTTTCCTGGGCCTGGATAATAAACGGAATAACAGGCATGGTAACAAACTGTCCCTGACGGCGCT
>JAIFMH010000021.1 GCA_020048595.1 Bacteroidota bacterium
AGAATTTTCCTGCAGCAAGGGTTAAAGGCCCCCGGGTAGCCCCCCAACTACGAGACTTTTTTTCGACAATTGTATTGGTAACAGGGTCCCATTCAATAAAAACACCCTGATACGTAATATTAGTATAGAACTTCCCATCGCTCAATGCCAGAGACCCAGGTAAACATTGATCTGACCAGTAAACAGATACTGTCCTTTTCGAATAAGTTTTTGTAGCAGGGTTCCATTCAAATATATAAGAGATGGGAAATCTTTTCCCATCTCCATAAGCCATACCATAGATATTCCCGTCGCGTTGTACAAGAGGGCCAATTGGACCATAACCTTCATTATAGCTGAAATCGTACTTGCATGTAAAATTGCCAGAAGGTTCACATTCAAAGATAAAGCCCATAGCGTTTTCATCCGTACCACTACCTATACTAGCCATTCCATAAAACTTACCATGGCTGAGTGTTAAGGATCCATAAGGGGAGCCAGAACTTACCCACCATGGGCCAACATTATCGAAATCCTTCTTTTCAATATAAATATCCCCAGATGGGTCCCATTCAAAGATAACGCCTTTATTTCGTGGACCTCCAGAATAAGTCATACCATATAGTTTTCCTTCAAATAAGGTGAATGACCCATAAGGGTTGAAGCCTGTTGGATTTTCATCGTAAGTAGTTGTAAAATCAAACTTTTTAGAAAAAGTATTATCATCAGGGTTCCATTTAAAAATAACTCCAACTTCATGCACTCCGCCATTCAGGGTCATACCATAGAAAATATTATCATACAAAGTCAGTGAGCCAAAAGGATTACTGCCTTTTGTAATTCCATCCAAATCAATTTTTTTAATATAAGTATTGGTGGCAGGATCCCATTCAAAGATAACACCATCACCCATTGCACCACCTTCTGAAGTCATCCCATAGAACTTCCCTTCGTTAAAAGTAAGTGCACCACGAGGCGAGGCACCTTTTAAGGAATCATCAAAATCTATTTTTTTCGTAAAAACATTTGTACGAGGATCCCATTCAAATATGACACCACTCCCTGCTGTACCTCCTGTTGCAGTCATACCATATAATTTCCCTCCATCAGAAGTCAGTGTTCCTTCCGGATTACTACCCAGGGTTATGCCATCGAAATCAATCTTTTTTGTATAAATATTCGTGACAGGATCCCATTCAAAGATAACACCCTTGTTATACATACCACCGGAAGTAGTCATGGCATAGAACTTCCCTTCAAAAAGGCAAAGGGAGCCGTATGGAACAATACCCGAAATTGAGTCTAAATCTATCTTCTCAATATAAACATTGGTGGAGGGGTCCCATTCAAAGATAACGCCTCCCCCATATGCACCTCCCTCGGGTGTCATACCATACAATTTACCGTTCTCACCTTCTGTTAAGTCAGCCCTTGGATGAATCCCGGTCTTCCTTAATGAATGATCAACTGTTAGAATTCGTTTAAGGGGGTCAAAATGAAAGATTGTACCTAATCCGTTGTTGCCACCCCCGGAAGTAACTCCGTACAAGAAGTTGCCTGATTGGGCAATAACGTTATTTTGCAGGAAAAAGCAGAAAAAAAGAATTATCCCTGCTGCTTTTGAGAAGAGAAAATTTGTTTTCATATCACGTGATCTAATTGATTAAAGAATGCAGGCAGACAGCATTTCGAGAAACAGATCGTGAGATAGTAAAATTGAGATGGTAATAAAAAATGATATACAAGCTATTTAAAGGCTACTAAGAATATGTCGTAAATATAAGCTAAAAATCTGATAAATCCTAGCAGTTTCTTCGCATATATTCTGTAATCTTCAGTAACCTTTCCCGCAAGTTTAAATTTCCAGATTCCGGTTTTATGTCGTAATCCAGGTCATATTCCTGCATACGGATTTTTAGATTTTTTACATAGTGCTCTCCATTTAGCTCAAAGGTTCGTATAAACGAAACAGGATCGCTTATTGAAACATTTGTCATCGTAACTTCAGTGTTGGAGCATGCTGCAAAAAATTGCATACCTAACGAACCGTCCGGGAATTTACCAGATTCAGAAGTGATCTTAAAAGCTGGTAGTACCCGATCATCGGATTCCTTTTAACTGCCGGAAATAATTAATAATCCGGAAAGCATTAAAATCCGAAAGGCAAATATCCTCTTTGAATTTCTCATGATGACAGGTTTTTAATATTTAAAAAATTATGACTTAAATCCATTTATAAGTTAAAATTAACCAAAATTGCAACAATCGCAAATCTGTCAAATCCTCACTATCAGAAGGAATAATGCATCAAAAGTCATATTTTAGGGAGCCTCGACGAAAAGTTGTATAAACTTATAATTTATACGAATATCCTAATCCTAAAACAAAATATGTTACCGGCAAGCTTACATTTACTTCCTTATGTATCATATAATACAAATCAATTTTATGGTGCTTCGAAATTGAATAATCCACTCCGGCAATAGCACGGATGTTGTCGAAAGCACTGTAACGGGGATAATTGAGCGGCGAAAAGAACTCCATGGCAACATAAGGAGTATAAGCTTTATCCGGATCCCATTTCAATGTGAGTTTGTTTCGCAGATAATACTCAGGAACTCCGCCATCGGAATCCCGACCGATATCAGCATATTGATCCTGCAAACGGGTACGTAGCTGAATTTGAAATGGTTTAAGTTTTTTTTCGACTTTGATGTCAACATAAAATCTGTGCCGTAAACTGTAATAGTCTTCAACGGTTCTCCGCTTGGTAATCCTGTAATTAACCGAAAACTGAAAGTGTTTATTCAGCTTATAAGAAAGTCCTGCATCAGTTAAGTATGCACCTAACTCAGTTATATTTTCGTTAAAGCGAAACTCTTGCGAGATATTAAAAGTTAACTTTTTAACCACTTTTGCTTCAAAGCTTACTGAAGTCCATAAACCAGCATCGTTTACCTGACCCAAAAGCGGGGAACTAAAGAGCAAACCAGCAGGGAAAGCAATAAGTACAAGTAAACGGATAGTTTTTGAAAGCATAATCATTCTACTTTTTCTTGTAATAGTATATGGTTATGGAAGTTGCATCTTTCAGAAAATCAAACGACATAATCGAAAAACGGTGAATATCAAATCCTGTACGTTTTCGCAAATCCGCCATCAGCAACTCATGATTTTCAGGCCGGATCAGATCAATATTTTCATATTGAACCGTTTTTGAATACTCCTGTTTAAAAACCATAGGATGATCGAGTACAAAAATAAATGCTACAAATATGGAATTGAATACAAGGATAGGAACAAGATTCAAGCCAATGGCATTAATAAGACCGAGAGCAATGGCAATTAAAAGGTAAGTCATTTCCTTCATCGAAATGCCCTCAGTCCGATACCTGAGCATCGAAAACACTGCAAATAAACCAAAGGCAGCTCCCATTGATATATTTGTTTTATTCAGCACAAAGGTGATAATGAAAATGATAATATTAAACAGGAAGAATGTGAACATAAACTCTTTATTCC
This sequence comes from Bacteroidota bacterium, assembly GCA_020048595.1. Lineage (GTDB taxonomy): Bacteria > Bacteroidota > Bacteroidia > Bacteroidales > UBA4417 > UBA4417. Next base: position 3,502 of record JAIFMH010000021.1, read on the forward strand.
TGTAATTCGGGAAATAAATAAATCCGAAAATCAACAGCATTGTAGCTATATCAATTCCAATTCCGTAAGCAAAGCGTTTATTAATTGTAACAGCTTCCGGGTTTTGCTTAATATCAATTTCCGGAACATTGCTTTTTGCTGCAACAACCTCCGTAGGAGTGCATGCCGCAGGTATGCTATTTACCTGTGAATGAGCTGGCTGCAAACCCATAAATAAGATAAGAAATAAAAGTAGTGTAAGCGTGAGCTTAATGCGTATCATATCCAAGTTTATTTAAAGTATTCATTTTTTGCTTAAAGCGATTCATTTTCAGGTCTTTGTTAAGGCACATTACTCCAAGGCAATATTTGCTGATATAATTTTGTGGATGCCTTTGCATCTTCATAAGTAACCTGAATGGTGAAACTGAGTGGTTTTCCTGCTTCACTTCAACAACTACAATGCGCTCAATTTTTTTCTCAATTCCATTACTAATATAACGCAGGTTTAAATCAATTGTAAGTCGTTCGCTCGCCTGTTTATTTACCAGGGTTATCCGATCGAAAAACACACGGAGGCTTGGGACAAAGTCGTGGTAAACATTGGGAGTATGGGTACTGATATACTGATTCAGAGGTTCAGTGAGTGTTTCTGGAATATCGGCAACCTGAATCCGTTTTTTAACAGTCCGGCTGGTATTGGTTTTGGATTTTACTTCAAAAAAAGAAATCCCTGAATCCACATATTTGCGGCAACGCAGTTTATACCTGTTCCGTATCCCGTTGTGGTGCATCTGGTAAAGATTGAAATCCGGGGTATCGAAATAGAGTGTTTCATATGGATGAACTAATTTCCCTCCGATTACAAGTAAACTATATTGCGATTTAACTGAATGCAGGTATTCCTTTAACTCATTCTCCCGGAGAATGTATTTCGTATCAATCCTGTCAAGCAATTTTACATGATCCATAGCTTCCAGGCTAATGGGAACAAAGCTCGAGAGAGTTAAAGAAAGATCAATCATGATGCAAATTATTGAGGAAACAGGAAGTATGGGTTCTTAAAGTTTATAACTTTTTTGAACAATAGTAATCTGTTTACTACCTGAAAATTTTCATGTCCTCAACAGCAACGGTTTGCTTATTATCTTCAATTTTTACTTTGCGTATCACAGCGTACATTTCCGAAGCCAGTGTTAAAGTGGAATCTTTTGAATAAGCGTAAATTGTGTAATCGCCTGGCCTCAGGTATTTGAATTCATACACGCCTTCATAACTGGTTCTTACCCGCTCACTGTAGCTGTAATCATTGCCATAAATGATATAAACATCTTCATCAGCAGCCGGATAAACCCCTTTAAGATTTGTAAATTCAGCATTATAATTGTGTGCTATGATTTTACCATAGATTGTTGAATTCCCGCCTTCGCCGGCATCTTTTGAACAGGAAAAGAAAATTCCGCTTAAAAGGACTATCAGGAACGCATTAAAAGTCTTGTTCATTTAACAGTAATTTAATAATTCAGTAACGCTTTGTGATCGGTAAAAGTATATAAAAAGCTATGATATTCCGCAGGTGATTGCAAACAATATTCCTTTAAATGCTTGCAGGGACTGGTGTAATGAATATTTAAGGCCATCACTTTAAATAAGATGTGTTTACAAAAATTTTACTGAATGCATATTAATCTCTCCTACCGGCAAACAATAGACGGGTTTATTTGTTAAAATAAAAGCGAACAAATTGTTCCCCGTCTATCATCTGCAAATCCTTCATTAATCCGGGATTTAATCCTTTAAAGCCAGTCATTAAGGCATAGCACACGCAGATAAATAGAATTAGTTATCACTGATTTAATCACCTACATGGAATATTCAAATCATTATGCTGAGGCTGCAAAGCCTTTAGTAAATACACAAATGCCTTTTAATCAGTTCCTGCAGAATTTCAGGAACAAATTAGAAAATGTTTTTCACCACCGGGCTGATATAAATCAGCTTGAAACGCAGCGTGGTTTGCCCACTTTTGTGATGCGCGAAATTCTTTCGGCCGATCCGTTTCTGGCATTTATTCCAAAGGCATTCGGAGGACGTGGAGCGCACGAGAATGAAGGCATAGAAATTGTTTCAGCAGCATCATACGAATCACTGGCACTCGGGCTTACTTTCGGAATTAACTGGGGGCTTTTCCTGCAACCCATGAATAAATACGCGAATGATGAAATTAAGCACGCCATATTCAAAGGTTTTACTGCAGATAAAAAAATGGGCGGTTTGATGATCACTGAACCTGACTTTGGCAGTGATGCGTTAAATATGCAAACTTCATTTACTGAGAGTGATGATTTTTATCACCTGAAGGGGACAAAACATTGGGCAGGATTAACAGGCACAGCCGATTACTGGCTGCTCACCGCACGCCGGAAAGCAGCTAATGGCGACCTGATGCGGGATATCGATTTTTTTATCAGCGATAATAATAAGATTGGCCAGATGATAGAGGTGGAAGAGTATTTTGAAAACCTTGGTTTGTATATGATTCCTTACGGCCTGAATAAAGTTGATGTTAAAATCCCGCGCCTTTACCGACTTGAACCCAAAACCACGGGAGTATCAATGTTGTTGGACACTTTGCATCGCAGCAGGCTCGAAATTCCGGCTATGGCAATGGGATTTATCAAGCGTATGCTCGACGAAGCCATACTGCATTGCGAAACACGCTTTGTAGGGGCAAAGAGTCTTTTCAACTACGACCAGGTGCAGCAGCGGCTGGCAAGTTTGCAGTCGGCATACACCATAACTTCGGCTATTTGCGCGCACAGCAGTGATAATGCAGGTGTTGAAGTGGACCTGGCACCCCATGGACTTAAAGCCAACTCGGTAAAAA
>JAIFMH010000232.1 GCA_020048595.1 Bacteroidota bacterium
GTCAGGGCAAGCAAAACAAGCAATATGAAATATTTTTTAATCATTATTCGTTTACAATATTTATGATATGGCAAGCCACGATGGCAGCTGTTTCTGTCCTTAACCTTGATGGACCTAGGCTTACTGGTTTAAATCCCCGTTGAAAAGCTTTATCCATTTCCTTTTTACTAAAATCTCCTTCCGGGCCAATTAAAACTGTACAATCACCATTTAGGTAAGATGATTTTAAATGCAATGGCTGGTGTTCTTCTACATAAGCAACAAATCGAGAGTCAGGATGGTTCAATTTTATAAAATCATCAAACTTCATAGGTTCATGTAAAACTGGTAAATAGGTCTTCAGCGATTGTTTTGCAGCCGATAAAATGATTTTTTGAAGGCGGTCGATCCGGATTTGTACCCGCTCAGAATGTTCACAAATCAACGGTGTTATTTCATCAATACCTATTTCTGTTGCTTTTTCAAGAAACCATTCGAAACGGGCAATGTTTTTTGTTGGTGCAACAGCCATATGAAGCCTGAAGGGACGCTTTCCATAATCGGTTGTTACGCTTGTAAGCATCACCGGGCAATTTTTTATATCCTGTGCCAGAATCTGACCTTCGTACAGGTTCCCGTTTCCATCAGTTAAATTTAAAGTTTCACCAACTCTCATCCGCAAAACTTTAATGCAGTGGAATGATTCCTCATTTCCAAGCGTAACCTGGCAAGGAATCTGAATTGAAACGGGATCAATGAAATAAAGCTGCATATGGGTAAAATTCAATGCAAAGATAAGAAAACAAGGGGTTCATTGTTTAAAGCGGTAATTGCAAGTCAAAGTCAGGAATCACCTGATCCCAACTCAGCCCCGATTCTCAGAGCTGATAAAAACAAACATCTTGTTGTTCAATACCTTTTGAAATAAAAATGATCCTTCCCCGAAGTAATTTCCGGAAAAGGATCATTGGAAATCAGTAAAAAGAATTAGTTAGCCTGAGCAGGAGCCATCGGTGTTTTTTCTCCTTTGAAAACATAACCTGCTTCAGTTACAGCTTCGCCTATGGCTGCAACAGATGTTTTTGTTGAATCAAAACTTACAACAGCTGTTGAATCCAGGTGTGAGGCTTTGATCTCAGTAACTCCGGCAATTTTGGTGACTGATTCCTTTACAGTGTTTTCACAACCGGAACATGTCATGCCTTCAATTGCTACGGTTACAGTTTTATTTGCAACAGCGGTGGTTGTTACTTCAGCAGCATTTTCAGTACTGGTTGTTTTTCCTGCACAGCCTGCAATAAAGGCTGCTATAAGAGCGATAAAAAATAGATTTTTCATATGGTTTAATTTGGACTTCAAAATTACAGATTTTACCAATGCAAAAACTTACTATAGAAGATTAACTTATTGGCTGATTTAATATAAAATTGACCTGATACAAATACATGTTTATATAAATATGCTCATACTGTTCTCGTAGTTGTAAAAATTCTTTGTATTTTTGAAATATCATCATTTTAGATTTCTTACCCTTTTTAAGTTGTAGTTTGAATGGCATAATTACTTTCGAAAAATTATTTAGTCTCTTTAGAAGTAATTAGTAAATTTGTTCATATTGAATTGGCATAGAATCAAATAGATAATTATCGAATTTTATCATATGAATCCTCTTGTTCCTGATACCAGTTTTCATATTTACAACCATGCCAATGGATTTGAGAATGTATTTAAGGAAACAGAGAACTACAGGTTTTTTCTGGAAAAATATCAATTGCATATTTCTCCTATAGTCGAAACTTAAGAAAACACGTCCAAAGTTTTAAACTTTGGACGTGTTAGCGACAACGAAATAGAAAAATTTCTATCAAAACAATTTGCTAACCTTTTTAGCAGCTATACGCAGTCGTTTAATAAAGTATATCATCGAATGGGTTCACTTTTTATCAAAAACTTTAAACGGGAACCAATTACCGATAAGACCCATTTTTTAAATGCAATTGTTTATACTCATCGCAACCCTATTCATCATGGTTTTTGTAAAAGTTTCGAGGAATGGCCCCACTCTTCATATCCCGGGATAATTTATGGAATTGAAAAGATAATTGAAACAGATAAGATGTTGAAAATGGTAGGCAGTATTGACGATTTTATTGAAATGCATCAGATCAATCTCATTCGTTTTGAAAGTAAAACGAACCTTGAAATCCCGGAACACCACTTCAAAATTTAAAAAAATGAACATACGTAAAAGTGACGTATGTCCATTTTTAGTGCTATTAAGTCAATCAAAAAAAGCTAACTATATCGTATGACAGGGTAACAATTTTAAGCAGTTCAAAAAAATCACTTTATTTTACTTCGCCTTGTCGCTACCCGTTTTGTCACCCTTCGCCAATTCGCCCTTCGCCGATTCGCTTCTAATACTATTCTTCAAGCCCCGAAATATCCCCTATATCCTGCCCTAAAATCCTTGCCTTTATAACCCGGCGCATAATTTTACCTGATCGTGTTTTTGGCAAAGCATCGGTGAATTCAACAAATGCAGGACGGGCAATCGGACCGATTTCTTTTTCGACATGGGTTTTCAGTTCTTCTGCTAATGCAGGACTTCCTGTTGCTCCATTTCTGAGGGTTACAGTACAATGGATGATATTTCCACGAAGTTCATCAGGAAGTGCAACAGCTGCAGCCTCAGTTACCATTGGGTGGCTTACAAGGGCGCTTTCAATTTCCGCTGATCCAAGCCGGTAACCGCTTACTTTGATAACATCATCAATACGGCCAATGATCCAGTAATAACCGTCTTCGTCCTTGCGGGCGGAGTCGCCGGCTAAGTACCAACCTTGTTTTGCATATTTCTCCCAGTATTTTTCTACAAATCTGTCGGGATCACCAAGGATGGTACGCGCCATCCCTGGCCAAGGATTTTTAATAACAAGGTTTCCTTCTTCACCTGCTTTTACTTCAACTCCATGATCATCAACAATTGCCATTTCGTTACCGAAAAATGGTTTTGTGGCAGATCCGGGTTTGAGTGGCATAGTTGGAATAGGGGTAATCATAAAACCTCCGGTTTCTGTTTGCCACCAGGTGTCCATAATCGGGCAACGACTTTTACCGATCACTTCATAATACCATTTCCATGCTTCAGGATTAATCGGTTCTCCAACAGAACCAAGTAACCTCAATGAACTCAAATCATGACGATCAGCCCACGAAGAACCGAAACGCATCAATCCACGAATAGCAGTAGGAGAGGTGTATAGGATATTGATCCCGTACTTTTCAATTATCGACCACCATCTGTTTGGATACGGATGATTTGGAGCTCCTTCGTACATCATAATGGTTGCGCCATTAATAAGTGGAGCATAAACAATATAACTATGCCCGGTAATCCAGCCCGGATCGGCAGCACACCACCACCTATCTTCAGCCTTTATATCGAAAACATATCGGTGAGTGGTTGCAGTATACACTGAATATCCACCATGAGTATGCACAAGGCCTTTGGGTTTGCCAGTTGTTCCAGAAGTATAGAGGATAAATAATGGATCTTCAGCATTGGTTTTTTCAGTACAGCAATTGGTATTTGCCAGTGGCATTCCCATCAGGTCGTGGTACCAGAAATCACGGTCATTTTCCATATAGCACTCTTCCCCGGTGCGTTTCACCGCAATGCAAACTTCAATCGTTGCCGAACGTTTCATGGCTTCGTCGGCAATCGTTTTCAGCTTGGTAGCTTTTCCACGTCTGAATCCACCATCGGCAGTTATCAGTATCCGGCTTTTTGCGTCCTCTATACGTTCGGCAAGCGCTTCGACACTATAACCACCATACACAACACTATGAACAGCCCCAATCTTGGCACAGGCAAGCATGGCAATTACCAGTTCGGGTACCTGCGGCATGTAGATAGTAATGACTTCTCCTTTTTTAGCTCCCATGGCGCGAAGCACATTCGAGAACTTTACAACTTCACGGTTTAATCCATGGTACGAAAATGTTCGTACATCACCTGGCTCGCCTTCCCATATAATCGCCAGTTTATTACGGGTGGCATTTTTCTGGTGACGATCTAAAGCATTATAGATAATATTTATTTGTCCGCCGGTAAACCACTTGTAGAATGGTTTATCGCTGTCGTCGAGCACTTTATCCCATTTTTTAAACCAGTCCAGTCGTTTGGCTTCAGTGGCCCAGAATTCTTCCCGGTTTTCGATTGATTTCTTGTAAAGCGAGTCGTAATCTTTAATAGTTGCTTTTTTAATTACCTCTTTGGAAGGATAATAAATTTTGTTCAATTCGGGATCAGTGTTGCTCATCTTACCTTTAGATTAAAACGTTATTTTTCGTTGTTTAAAGGTACAATTTTTTATTATGTCACAAATATAAATTGATGAATATGTTCACAAATTAAAATATACGGTCATTTCTTTTGAGCCTATGAAAAAAAATAATACATCACAAGATATTTATTGAAGTTTTATGGGAATACATTCCAATTTTCAGGATTAGAATTTAACGTTCCTTATATCATAAGTATGATGATAATCATTATTTTTTACTTGGCTCCTGGAACTTGGAATCTGAGACATGGAATTTAGGTCTTCATTCAGATCAACCGGTCCGCAATCATCACAAACATGATGAAAAGATAATACACATTTATCAGCACAAATGATTTACCAACATTAAATGGCTTTCTGCGGTTTAAAAGTGGTATAAATATGATGATAAGTCCTGCTGATAAAAGTATAATCAGCGATATGCTCCATATTTTATCCTGCAATCCGAACATCGGTAAAGCTAAGGCTGAAATTGCCGTTGCGGCAATCCAAACGAAAGTCATCCGCTTGATTTGTTCATCAGTAAAGAGTTGTGTGAGCGAAGGAAGATTGGCACTTTCGTACTGTTTGCCTAATTTTAATAACAACAGCCAGAAATGTGGTATCTGTCCCATAAAAAAGAAAAATCCGATAGCCAAAGCACCAGGATCAGTTAAACTTCCACCGCCGGCAACCCAGCCTGCCAATGGAGGCAATGCTCCGACCATTGATCCGGGAACAGCTGCAAAAGCAGTTACCTTTTTTAAAGGAGTATAAATCAGGTTGTACCACACAAATGTTGAAATACCAACCAATAATGTTAGTAATCCAGGACCGAAATATAGAACAAGGCAACCTGAAATAAAATAAACAGAAGCAATAACGAATGCCCCAATTTTACTTATGCGACCTGATGGAAGCGGTCGGCCTGCTGTACGTTTCATTATTTTATCCGTATCAGTTTCCTGAAGCTGGTTAAAGGCTGAAGCGCCGCATGCAAGCAGAAAGATTCCAACAAATGGCAAAACAAAGCCACGGTCAAATTCGCCGTGGCTAAGTATATAGCCTGTAAAGGTGGTAAATGCAACAGCAACCGAAATCCTGACTTTTCCCAGTTCGCTGATCAGTTGAAGCAGGTCGCGGGAGTTATTTCTTTTCTTCACTTAGAGTCTTAATGTATTCGATTATTTTGTCAATTTCCTCATCGGTTAGCTGACCTTTGTATGATATCATCGCTCCTTTCGGGAAACCTTTAACAATATCGGCTTCAGGCTCAAGTATGGATTTTTTGATATACTCTTCATCAACTATGATTTCACGTTCCTTACCATTGGTTTCTACGGTTACTTTATGCCCGAAAATACCTTTGTACGAAGGACCTACTATTTTAGTTCCATCAGAAGAATGACAGGCAATACAGCCTTTTTGTTCAGAGAGAAGTTTTCCTTCAAAGCCAGGTTTTGCAGCAACGGTTGAATCTATTTTAGCAGGAGCTGAGGCATACCATTTATCAAAGCTTGCCTGATCGACCACTTCAACAACAGTTCCCATATACGAATGCCTTAATCCGCAATATTCAGCGCAAAAAAGATCATAAGTCCCTATAACAAGTGATTTAAACCACATATAGTTTTCGGCTTTGCCGGGAACAACATCTTCTTTTATCCTGAAAGCAGGAATATATAAGCTGTGAATCACATCCAGTGAGACCATATTTAGTACAACAGGTTTATTGACAGGTACATAAAGAGTGTCATCCACTTTTCCGTTTGGGTATTCAAAACGCCAGCTCCACATCTGGGCGGTAACCTTAACCTTCATGGCATCGGCAGGAACTTTTCGCATAGGGATATACGAACTCCATCCCAGCCAGAACATAAACAATACAAGTATCAAAGGGATAACAGTCCAGATGATTTCCAGTTTATTACTTCCTTCTATTTCGGATGCAACAGGATTATTTTTCTTGTTGTATTTGATAATAAAGGTGATAATAACGGCAGTGATTCCTATAAGGAAGAAAAGGGAGATTCCAACAATGATAGCAAA
>JAIFMH010000027.1 GCA_020048595.1 Bacteroidota bacterium
CAGGCTCGCTGATCAGGGTATGCAATTCACCTGGTACTATTCTCCACAGCCTGTAAGTAGTGCCTCCAGGGCCGGATTGCTAACCGGTTGCTATCCTAACAGAGTGGGAATAACAGGCGCGCTTTTGCCATCGGCACAAATTGGGATCAACTCTGAAGAGACAACAATAGCCGAAATTCTGAAAACCAAAGGATACCATACCGGAATAATTGGCAAGTGGCATCTGGGACACCATAAGGAATTCCTTCCATTGCAGCATGGTTTCGATGAGTATTACGGCATTCCTTATGCCAACGATTTTTGGCCGGTCGACTTTGATGGGGTACCAATTCAGCTTAAAGATACTACCAGCTTAAGCCCCGATGAAAAATACATGGCTACTCTTAGAATGACATTTCCAATCCTTCCTCTGATCGAAGGAAATGAAAAAGTGGGAGAAATAAGGACCCTTGCTGATCAGGATAAGATTACAACAGATTATACTGAACGTGCCGTTAAGTTCATAGAGCAACATAAGAATGAACATTTCTTTTTGTATCTACCTCATACAATGGTACATGAGCCACTCGGAGTATCTGCCAGATTCAGGGGTAAAAGTAAACAGGGAATGTATGGTGATGTTATGATGGAAATTGACTGGTCAATTGGTGAGGTAATGAAAGCACTTGTGAGAAATGGCCTGGATAAAAATACCCTGGTAATATTCACCAGCGATAATGGCCCATGGCTCGCATTCGGCAATCATGCAGGAACAACCGGCGGTTTGCGCGAAGGCAAATCAACATGCTGGGAAGGTGGTCTGCGCGTCCCATGCATAATGAGATGGCCTGGTATAATTCCTGAAGGCACCATATGCAATAAATTAGCTTCTGGAATTGATATCCTGCCTACTTTAGCATCAATAACAGGGGCATCTCTTCCTGATAAAAAAATTGACGGTGTAAGTCTGTTACCTCTGCTGCTTGGTGATATGACAGCTTCTCCCAGACATAATTTCTACTATTATTACCAGAAGAATAGTCTTGAAGCAGTACAAAAGGATTACTGGAAACTTATACTTCCGCATAAATGTATTTGGTCATATGTAGGTGTTGATCCCGGTAAAGACGGGTGGCCAGGAAAGACAGTGAGTTTTACAATCACTGAAGCGGAATTATATGATTTAAGAAGAGATCCTGGTGAAAGATACAATGTTGCATCGGTCAATCCTGAAATTGTCAGCGAACTACAGGCACTGGCCAGTGAAGCACGACAGGATCTTGGTGATGACAATATGAAGGTAACCGGAGCAAACAGACGCAAACCAGGTTCCGTAAAATGAAAGATATTTAAACTCTTATACCTGACTTATATGATTAACTTCAAATCATAAGGATGTACTGGTTAGTTTTCCAAAGATCAGTAACACCATTTGAAATTTATGAAAACATCTCTAAGAAAAGAATAAATGAACGTTAAACTAGCTTATGGGAAAACTGGTCATCTTATCGAATTATCTGACAGTTATGATATTGATATTATCGAACCACGCTGGGTGGAAAGCGTTAAAGACCAAATGCTTGCAATTACAAATGCCCTTTTAGATCCGTACAATAGCAGGCCACTGTCAGATATAGTGAACCAGGGTGATAAAATAGCCATAATATTCAGCGACATTACCAGGGCAACACCATACAATATAATACTTCCACCATTATTATATGAGTTGCGAAACATACCTAAAGAAAATATCTGTTTTTTCTGTGCTAACGGGACTCACAGACTGGCTTCAGACTCTGAGCTTATAAGGATTCTAGGTGAAAATATTGTCAGAGATTTTAAAATTATTCAGAACGATGCAGACGATCCTGAATTACATAAATATGTTGGAACTACATCTTCAGGAAACCGGATATATCTGAACAAAGAAGTTCTCAATTGCAAAATAAAAATTCTAACCGGGTTTATTGAACCTCATTTTTTTGCAGGTTTTTCAGGTGGCGGGAAAGCATTAATTCCGGGAATGGCATTTGTAAAAACAATCAAATTCAACCACTCAATCTCTCACCTTTCTGATAATAATGTTTCCTGGGGAATTACTGAGGGGAATCCTGTATGGGAAGAAATAATGGAAGCCGCGGAATTTGTTCCCGGTCTGTTCCTATTGAATATAACATTAAACAGTAATAAGGAGATCACTAATGTTTTTGCAGGGGAACTCAGGGCCGCTCATGAAGCAGGCTGCAAATTTACCAGGCAATCGGCAATGGCACCTGTAGATGAACTATATGATATAGTCATAACGAGTAATTCGGGTTATCCTTTGGATTTAAATATATACCAGACAGTTAAAGGGATGAGCGCTGCTTCCCAGATAGTAAAACAGGGAGGTGTAATTATTATGGCTGCTGAATGCTGGGATGGAATTCCATCCAACAGCGACTATGAAAAAATTTTAAATTCTGTGAGTTCCGTGGATGATCTGATGAATTTTATAAAGGCTAATGAAAGCACCTTAAAAGATACCTGGCAGATCTACTTCCAGGCTCTTATACAGCAAAAAGCAGATGTTTATATTTTCAGTGATAAGCTCGGGGAGTCAACTATAAAAAAAGCCCTCTTTAAACCTGTGAAAGATATCAGCAGGCTGGTTGATGAAATCGTGACGGAAATTGGTCTGACTGCTAAAATCTGTGTTCTTCCTGAGGGACCTCAGACAATCCCATACCTGAAAAAGTGAAATTTAGTGTACAGTCAATTATTTTACAACGTTAACAGGTTTGCCTGCCCCTCCATTTCGTACCGACGATTGGAAAGGAATTACTGAATAAAATAACTAACCAAAAATAAAAACTAGCTCATGAAAAAAAATCTCTCGTTAATTCTTATTCTTTTAGCTGTTTTGGCAGCATGTAACTCGGGCAAAAAGACTAACCCAAATGCAGATGAGATTACCGTGGCAGCCTATTATTTCCCAAACTATCATACCGGCGATCCCCGAAATGTAAAGCAAAAGGGTGAAGGATGGTCAGAGTGGGAACTGGTGAAAACAGCTATACCACGTTTCCCGGGACACCACCAGCCCAATGTTCCACTTTGGGGCTACACCGATGAAAAAGACCCAAAAGTGATGGAACAAAAAATTGACGCGGCAGCCAGTAACGGCATCGACTGCTTTATTTTCGACTGGTACATGTATGAAGATGGCCCTTTTTTAAACCGGTGCATTGACGAAGGTTTTTTAAAAGCTGAAAACTGCGATTCAATAAAATTTGCATTGATGTGGGCTAACCATGATTGGGTTGATATTCATCCTTATACACGAGGCGCTGAACAAAAACTTCTTTATCCGGGGAAAGTTTCTCCTGAAAGGTTCGAAGAAATCGGAGACTTTGTAATCAAAGAATATTTCAGCAAACCCAACTATTGGAAAATTGACGGCAAACCCTATTTCTCGGTTTACGATGTTCAGAAATTTGTGGAAGGTTTTGGTAGTCTGGAAGCCACAAAAACCGCCATGGAAGTGCTGAATAAAAAGGCAGAAAAAGCAGGGTTGAAAGGGGTACACTGGAACCTGGTGGCCTGGGGAAATCCGATTCTTCCGGTTGAAAATGCACCAGCCGACACACCTGCTCTCATTAAAGCACTGGGATTCAATTCTGCAACTTCTTATGTCTGGATTCATCACACAGAATTGCCTGAAACACAAACCGATTACAACTGGGTTCGAGACCGCTATTTCGAACATTGGGAGAAGGCAAAAACAGATTATGGTGTTTCCTATTTCCCGAACGTGACCATGGGCTGGGACGCCACTCCGCGATGCGACCTGAAGTCGGAATGGGCCAATGTTGGCTATCCTTTCATGAACACCATCGGGAACAATACACCGGAGAACTTTCAAAAAGCTTTGCAGATGACAAAAGATATATTGCTGGCTGATCCAAATGGTCCCCGGATACTGAACATTAACTGCTGGAACGAATGGACCGAAGGAAGCTACCTCGAGCCCGACACCATTCATGGAATGAAATATCTGGAGGCAGTGAGGGAAGTGTTTCCCCGTAATAAATAGAGTCAAGAATTAAAAACAATGAGGATGAAATCCACTTCGCGCCGGGAATTTATAAAATCGGCTTCAGTTTTAGGGCTGGCTATTCCCTTATTAAATCCGACTCAAATATTCGGTCAAATAAATGATCAGTTTACTTTTTACTCGCCTTTCATGAAAGTCGCGATGCGAATGAATTTTCCTCAGCTAGCTTCTTTATGTATCGATTCATTGGGTAAAGGTAAGGAGTCGGTGAGCCCGCTTTTGATCAGCGAAAATGTGATCAAAAAATATAGAAGTACGGTTTTAGGAAAATCAATTTCCTATCATACTGAAAGTCAGGAAAAAGATAGTAATCCGGCCTGGAATCTTATTTTTTCAGATAAAAGCATTCAGATCACATCTGAAAAAACAGAAGATAGTGAGCCATTTAATATCACCGTCAATCAGGAGCTTAACCACACAACCGTTCTTGGTGTTATGAAAGAGCGAAATAAGGTTATACTTCCTTGTCTGATTCATCTGCCCGATATGGGAACTTTTCGGGTCACGAGTAATGTTTCCGGGTTTGAATTATTTACTGATGCCCGTAGGGCAAACTCGGAAGTGAAAGGTAAACTTGAGCATAATTTTGTAAGCATTTCATTTCCTTCGGCCTCGGAAGAACATCCACAGATTACTTATCAATTAGAGGTAGTCAGCATTTATCCTGATGGGCCAGCTATTAAAAATGATCTGCTTTATGACGGTTTCCGAAGGAATTTCATAAATATATTCCAAGTTAATCCGCGGCTCCGGGTGTTGGCAAATAATTCGTCATCCGATCCCTGTGCTTTTACATTGTACATGTCGGCCCAACTTGCCCTATATACTCCTCCTTTGGCTGATGGGTTAAAGGCAATTGACCTGGTTAAAATGACCCTTGACCGTTATATTGGTGGTATGAAAGCCTACGGGTTGGTTGGTTACACTGATAATTACGAAGAGGCAGATACTGTATCGTGGAAATCAAAATATGACAGTCTGGACTCTCATCCTTCTTTGTTGATGGCCGCTTGCTATTATATAAATTCTACAAATGATACGAAATGGTTGAATGAGAACATCCGTTCACTTACTGGGTGGGCAGATATCATTGTAAAAAATGATATTGACGGCGACGGCTTGATTGAATACCCGGAAAGTGGAAATTATGGCACATGGGACGGTGTTCGGCGTCCTGCCAATTGGTGGGATACCGTTGGTTTTGGCCACAAAGATGCTTATTCAAACGCTTTGGCATACCGGGCATTGAATCTGTTTGGATCAATTTTGAAAAATGCAAACAAGCCTGAAAGTCAAAAATACCTTGGTCATGCTACGAAAATAAAGTCAGCCTATTTTATAACTTTTTACAATCATGAAACAGGCGTTTTAGCTGGTTGGAAAAGCAAAGATGGGCAATTGCACGATTATTACTTCACTTTTGTCAATAGCATAGCCATTAGTTACGGTTTAATCAGCGAAGAACAAGGCAACCGGGTAATGGATAAACTACTATCAAGAATGGAGTCCGTTGGTTTTACCGATTTTTCCCTGGGTTTGCCGGGAAATCTTATCCCGGTAAAAAAGGGCGATTATACTGCTTTTGATCACAGGTGGGGCGGCCCATCTCTGGAAGATGGTACTGATGGTTTTCAGATTTATGAAAATGGAGGGGCAACGGCCTGTTACACTTATTTCATGGTTGACGCCCTTCAAAAACTGAAACGAAATCAGGATGCGCAAAAAATATTGTTTCCCATTCTGAAAAGTATAAATGAAGGAAATTTTAGCGGCAAATGTGCAAATGGGATGTCGAAAGACTGGAAAACCTGGAATGGCGAATGCTGGGGTTACGAAGGTTTCTTATGCGACGGCTATATGGTACTGCTGGCATGTTTAGGTGAAGATGATGATGGAAGCTGAATAGATGATTACGGCTATTTTGAGCGCGTCTGCTCCGCGATGCGACCTGAAGTCGGAATGGGCCAATGTTGGTTATCCTTTTATGAACACCATCGGGAACAACACTCCCGAAAATTTTAAGACAGCGCTGCAACTGACCAAAGAAAAACTGTTAGCCGATCCCAATGGCCCCCGTATCCTCAACATTAACTGCTGGAACGAATGGACCGAAGGAAGCTACCTCGAGCCCGACACCATTCATGGAATGAAATATCTGGAGGCGGTGAGGGAAGTCTTCCGTTAGAAATCAAAGTTAAAAAATACATTATGAGAAAAATTACACTTACATTCTTTATCAGTCTTTCATTTTTATGGCAAAATAATTGACAAGGTAATCGAAAACCGTATTATGGTTCAAGAAGTTGACGACCTTATTAATCCTTTTAAAGAGCGCAACGAATGTCGGTATTGGCAAACTGAGTTTTGGGGTAAATGGATGGCTTCTGCAGTAGATGCCTATAAATACAGGCCTGATGAAAAGTTGAAACAAAAAATCGATATAGCTGTTAGTCAATTGCTTGCCACGCAAACCCCCAATGGTTATATTGGAAATTATGCCGATACCTGCCATTTGCAGGGTTGGGATGTTTGGGGACGAAAATATACCATGCTGGGTTTGTTGAAGTGGTATGAAGTGACCAAAGATGCTAAAATACTGCGTGCTGCAGTTCTGTTGGCTGACCATCTGATGGCCGAAACAGGTCAGGGGAAAGCGGATTTGTACAAAACAGGTAATTTTCGCGGAATGCCATCAAGTACAGTCCTCGAACCAATGGTAATGTTATACAAAGCAACCAAACAGGAAAAATACCTGAACTACTGCCGCTATATTATCGACCAGTGGGAAAATACTCCCGACGGTCCAAGACTTATTTCAAAGGCCCTGAACCATGTGCCTGTTTCGGAACGTTTTCCTGTTGAAGAAAAGGATTGGTGGAGCTGGAAGAACGGGCAAAAAGCATATGAAATGATGAATTGTTATAAGAGTTTGCTCGATTTTTATGAAATAGAACCTAATCCGAAATATCTTGAAGCAGTGCTGAATGCGGCTAACAATATTGTTTCTGACGAAATAAATATTGCGGGTTCGGGAGCTTCCTACGAATGTTGGTTCAATGGTAAACACAAACAAACCCGTGCTGCCGTGAATGTTATGGAAACTTGCGTGACCTTTACCTGGATGCAACTTTGTGCCAAACTGTTTTCTCTGACAGCCGACGCCAAATGGGTGGACCAATTTGAAATATCGGCCTACAACGCCTTGCCTGCTTCGATGCGCGACGACGGTTCAACTTTTATGAAATACCCCTCCCTTTGCGGCCATCGGTGCGAAAGCTATCCGCAACCCGGAATGAAATTCTTAAATTGCTGCATTGCCAACGGCCCACGCGGTTTTATGGTAGTACCTCCATTAGCGGTCATGAAGCAAAACAACAAGGTGTTTGTTAATTTTTATTCTGAATTAAAAAGTGAAGTAAATCTTGATGTGAGCCATTCACTCATCTTGCAACAAAGTACACAATACCCTGAAAATGGACATGTTGAAATATTGATAGGCCTGCAAAAAGATGCAAAATTCAGTTTAAACCTTCGTATCCCCGAATTCAGCAAATCAACTGAAATAGAAATCAATGGAGAAACCTTTGCGGGTATCACGGAAAAAGGTTACCTGAAAATCGAACGAACCTGGAAAAACAGCGATAAACTGCAAATTACATTCGATATGAATCCACGAATGATTGAGCAGGATGCAAGCATTGCCTTTATGTTTGGGCCTGCAGTATTGGCAGCCGACCAACGATTTAATAAGGAGAATGTTGACGAGGTAGTTAGTTTACCTTCAGGCCAAAATGCAGCTCAGCTCCAAATGCTTGAACCGGAAAATGGCAGCCGGTTACGTTTTAAAACGATGTTGCGCATGGGCACTTATCTTGAGGATGAGGCAGGAAACCCGCGCGAATTGTATTTATGTGATTTTGCTTCGGCAGGTGCTACATGGCAACCCGATAGCCGGTACAGGGTTTGGTTGCCGTTGATTTTATTCCCGGTAAATAAATAAATCATGTGAACCACATGTTAAATTACTTAAGTACATTCATTTCTGCTGAAATAAACACAAATAGAATAATACAAAAATCATCAATCTTATTAGAGTTTAACAATTAAAAACAATTTTTATGAAAAGATTATTGACAATGATGATCGTCGCCTACAATCTGGTGACCCCATCTCCACTCGCCGCACAGGAGAAGA
>JAIFMH010000335.1 GCA_020048595.1 Bacteroidota bacterium
ATAATTAAAAGTGCTTTAAAATCCATTCCACCCCATGTTAATCCATCAAATCCGGCAACGGTAAATGGTTTCCTGAGGCCATACATGCAGGCATAAGTGAGAAAAGCAATCAAACTGATGTATATGGTTTGAATTATACTGTTTCTTCGCGTTAACCAGGCGGTGATAGGGTGGGGTTGGAGCATATTCGGGGATAAAGGGTTTAATGGTTCAAGGGTAGATCCCTCCTAAATCCTCCCCGCGGGGGAGGACTTGAGGGATGAAGTATTTTAGTATTTTAGCAATTGATTATAATTAGTAATATTGTGGTTCAAGGGTTCAAGCGCTAACCTCGTTACATCTTACATTTAATTAGTTAATCGTAAATCGTAACACTTTGGCTGTCTTCGGGGGGTCGGCTTCGCTCACCCACCTTCAGCCTCCGTCACTCAGTGTAAGATCGTAACACATCGGCTACGCTCAGTGTAATATCGTACATCGTCATTCGTATATCGTACCTCGTAAATCCAACATCCCAAATCACTTCTGCTGCTCTTCCAGCCTCCAATTTTCCTGTTCTTTACTTTCGCGTTTCATATCCTTCATGTCATCCATATCCGGACTATTTTTAAGTTCTTTCCAATCGAATTTTTCATCAAAGGGATCTAATGCTTTTTGCGGATCGAAAAAGCGAACATCCACCGGCAAAGCGTTATAAGGTGTAAAATCAGGCTTATCAGTAAACATATCGGCAAAATCAGTAGCTCCGGCGTCGTATTGATTCAGGTAAGGGATTCCAAGGATGTTCCAGTAGGTTTTAAAAATGCTTCCAAAGCTTGAATGAACGTGACCTACATAATTTTTCTTAGCGTAAGGTGAGATTACCATCAGTACACTGCGATGGGCATCAATGTGATCCACACCTCCCTGAGCGTCATCTTCGGTAATTACGATCAGCATATTCTTCCAGTAAGGTGTGTGCGACAAGAACTCAACTATGCGCCCGACAGCCAGGTCGTTATCAGCCATGTAGCTTTCGCGGTATGGAAATCCTGCTTCAGGTCTTTCATCGGCTCCATGATCGTTTGGCAATATTACGGTTAGCATCTGAGGCATTGTGGCTTTCCCGCTGCCCCATTTTTCGTTAAATTCTTTTTGAAAAATATCAACCCTGAACTGATCGGGAATTGCCATATTATAAGTTGGATATTGATAGGATGTACGGCTCCAAAGCGGGGCAGGCATAGGGTAATTTGCAAAATGTTTGATGCCTCCATATTTGTACGTATCCTGGTAATCGCCAGGTTCGAACATCACCCCGAAACCGAAATTGTAATAGTTTTTATTGTGACGTGTCAAATGGTCCCACATAGAACCTGCCTCGTTATAATCTTCAGGATAAATGGCTCCTGCGGCACCGGTAAATCCAAGGTTGCCGGGAGCATTGGAACTATCGCGGTATTCGCGGTTGCCACCGTAATTAGCCGGAGTTGTTGCCTCTACCCATTCATTCGGATACGTATTGGCCAGCCAGCGATGCCCGTCGGCCGAAACGTCAGAATCCACATAAAAGTTATCGCTTATGGCAAATTCCTTGGCCAGGTTCAGATGGTTCGGCATTACTGTTGCATTTTCAACTTTTTCCGTCTTTTCCCGATTGGTAAAAGTGGCATTGGCACCATAACGCGTAAGAGTTGAATCGCCGTCTCCGTTTTTAATCTGACCGAAAATTTCATCATAGGTCCGGTTCTCTTTCGATATAAAAACAATGTGTTTTATAGGGGATTCTTTCTGCCCGGGGAAGAGTGGAACCGGATTATCCTTGCGCCAATCGAATTTTTGGGAATTCACGGGATTTATTTCAAAATTATTAGATACAACCTGTTTTGAGTACAACTGAAGTTGCTCATCGTTCGGAATATCAATTACTTCCACGGTTCCTTTCATCAGGCTGCCAATATAGCTGCCTTCGGAACCAACTTTATACGCACTTCCTCCGTTCGGTCCGCTACCAAAGCCTTTTGCATTTGAAACAACGAGGCTTTTTCCATCGGTTGATACTTTTAGCTTTGCAGGAAACCACCCGGTTGGAATATGGCCTATTACCTTAAGCGTAGCCACATCAATTACACCCACGGCATTAATACCTGATTCAGCAACATACACTCTTTTTTCGTCAGGTGAAACAGCAAGTCCAAAAGGAATTATTCCTCGTAACGATGCAAGTGCTGGTTCTGGATTTAATTTGATATTTGTAACAATTTTCTGATTCCGGCCGTCGAGAACAGTGATATTATCGTTGGTGCCGTTGCTGATAAAGATATAGCTTCCTGCTGCTACAATCGAATTAGGACTTGAACCGCCAACGGCAGGTATTCCTTCAACCATCTGCCCGATCAGGAAACCCGTTTTTATTTTCGAGATTATCACCGGCAGGGTAGGGATTTTTACATCAACAGCCCAAACAGAGAAGGATTCATCCGAATTTAACGGACCTAAGGCCGGCACCTGAATAGTATCGTTCGAAATTCCATTTACAGATTCGTCGGAACCATAAGCATAAACAGGTGAATCAACAACGCTTTTCTTCCATTCACCGTTTTTCTTTTTTTTGATATATCCATACTGATACATTCCAACATTAGCTACATATACCGTTTTTTCATCTTTTGAAAGTGCGATACCGAAAGGATACCTTCCAACAGGCGTGTTTGAGATAACTACTCTCTTTTCGAGATCTATCGCTATCAGCCTGAAGCCAATCTGATCAACGGCATAAAGTAACTTTCCGTCACGGCTAATTATCATATCGCCAATATAGCCATGCGAATAGTCAGCATTCTTGTTTTTGGAAGAACAGTCAATCGATCCTTTTCCAACTCCTGTTGCAATATCGAAAATATAGACCTTGTTCGCTTGTCCGCCGGCCACATACACCAGTTTATTGTCGGGCGAAATGGCCAAACCCATAAATACGGATTCCAGTACACCTTTGTCTCCGGCAGGCGAAGGCGGAACCTGTTGTATTTCAGGATTCCCGGAATTAAGGTCACGTAAAATGGTTATCGAAATTGGATTTGTTCCTGAATTGGCTGTTATAGCAATATTTCCATCGTTGCTTAATACCAGGCCGTAAGGATGTGGGGCAACAATGTAGCTCTTTCCGGCTGGAGTAAGAAGCCGGCCATTTGGGATAACCGATGTTCCTTGTTTATTGATTTGAGTAAAACTACTGCCAGCTGGCGCCGAAATCACATTGTCGGTTTGCTGAGCGTTGAGTTTTGCTGTGAAAAACAGAAACAGTAATATGTAGATGATAATTTTCATGTTTTTTGAAGGTTTATTGCTCTTTGTAAAATATGTTCTTTTGTGAATCCGCCTGTTTATAAAAGCGATTTTTAATCCGGTGAAACTACGTCCGGCATGTTAATTCAGGATTAAGCGGATTTTAAATTTCGGATTTTCTAAAAATCTGTTAAATAAATTTTATAAAATCAGGGTGTTATTCGTGTGTGTTTTTCGAATACCTCTGTTAGTATGGAAATGGCTTTTCTCAATTCCCCGCGGCTAATTGTGAGTGCTGGTGATAGCTGTAAAACATTTCCCTGTGAAACCTTAAAACTCAAGCCAAGCCGCATGCAATCGTACATAATTTTTTCGGCATCTGCAGTTGCCTTTTCTTTTGTTTTCTGGTCTTTTACCAGTTCAATACCCCATAGAAGTCCAATCCCTCGCACATCACCGATTAAGTGAAAATTTTCTTTCAGAATATTGAGTTCAGAATTCATCCACAATCCATCAATTTCAACTTTTTGCAGCAGATTCTCATTTTCAATAAAGTTTATGGTTGCCAGTGCAGCAATGCTTCCAATCGGGCTTTTTTCATGCGTGTAATGGCCCAGCGATATGTTTTGAGCAATGTTGTAGCTGTCGCGGGCAATAATAGCCGCCATCGGGATTATTCCTCCTCCTAATCCTTTTCCAAGGCATAAAATATCTGGTTCGATACCAAAATGCTCAAAAGCAAACATTTTTCCGGTTCGACCCAGTGCAATCGGAATTTCGTCCAGGATGAGAAGAACATTGTGTTTTGTGCAAATCTCGCGGACTCGTTGCCAATAAGCCTTGGTTGGTAATTGTACATCGGTATTCCGGACGGTTTCAATCAGAAATGCGCCTATATCACCCTCTTTTTCAATTACATATTCCAGGTAATTGGCATAGCTTAGTTGATCATCCTCTGCTGAACCAAAGATTCCCCTATAGGTTGTTGGGGGCGGAATATGTACAATGCCTGGCATCATCGGCCCCATGTTTTGTTTGAAAACGGCTTCGCCTCCCGCAGAAATAGCATCAAGCGAAGCACCATGAAACGAATCCCAGAGTGAAACCAACTTATGTTTTCCTGTCACCACCCGGGCTAGTTTTATAGCCATTCCAATTGCGGAGGTACCTCCTGGAGCAAACAGGCTGCGGTTGAGATCGCCGGGTAACAGGCTGGCTAACTTTTTAGCAAGTTCAACCGCGGGTTGGTTGGTATACCGGCGCGGGGAAAACGATAATTTTTGCAATTGTTGGGTAACTTGTTCGATTAAATAATCGTTTCCATATCCCAATTGATGAACATTATTTCCATGAAAATCAAGCATCTGCCTTCCCGAAAGGGTTTGCACCCAGCTTCCTTTGCAGTTGTACAATACATCCAGGCATGGACTCGACATGGACTGATGCAGGAAATAACGGGCATCATCCGCCAAAACTTGCAGCGTTAGCGGATCGGTAATTTGATCATTCCATTTGTGGCGTTCTTCCGAAATGTTTATGTCTCCTTCGGTAAGATGATTTATATTTTCCATGACAATTATTCGAAGGCATTAGACATTATTTCTGATGTAAAGTGCTATTAACAATTATTCCAGTACCTTGCTTGAAGTCTTATAAAAGAGACTGCCTGAATAAAAAACATCAGGCAGCCCTTTCCCAATCAATCAATTAACCAACCAAATTAATCAATCTAACCTATTTTATAACCCACATCTCGGAGTTAATATCGTCATTCGCTGAACCGTATTGGCTATTCAGGGCAGCATTGTAATTATCAGCATTGGTAGTTCTTTCGGAGCTTGGGTATTGCCAGCGTATAGCTATACGTCCGCTGTTTGCTGTTCCGGCTCCGGTTAAAAATGTTGGAATACCCGTGCGACGGTTATTGTAGTATGCTTCCCATCCGGAGTTCTGGAAGAATCCCAGGTATTTTTGGGTTAGGATCTGTGTGAAACCTTCTGCGTTGTTGCCTTTGTATTTTACATTGGCTTGTGCATAATAACCGGCCCAGTTAGATGCCACATCTGCACCATGAAATGTCCACGAAGCCTTTATCCCATTCATGTAATACTCTTCAGCATTTCCACTTATCCAGCCACGGTTAATGGCTTCGGCAATATTGAAACACTGTTCGATGTATCCGAGCTGTATAGCAGGTTCACCGGTATAGGTGCCATAATATTTTTCCTTGCTGATAGGGGAATACTCACCATTAAGCATTTTAGTTGACATATCATCAAGACTTTCTCCTGAACTTGCTCCAACATATGCCTCATAATCCGAAACTGTAAGCCCACCTGCAATTTTAGAAGGAGCCGGATCGGCTACTATAAAGGTCCTGGGATCGTGCAGCGATGCCAGAGTGTTCAGATAAGTTGCCGACATATTATTACGGGTGGCAGTAAAGCCATATTCATCAGGATTCAGTGGATACTTGTTGGTAGTTGTGTTAAAAATATACTGAAGGTTATCATCTAACGAACTCATAAGCGGATACTTTGCAGGATTGCCAATCATATCAGCGAACTTTTGTTTGATGTTTAAATCCGTATCGCTTTCTTTCTTGCTGAGCGTAATCAGAAGCCTCATTTTGTAAGCATTCACAACCTTTTGCCATTTGGTGAGATCATTACCAAGCATAAAGTCGCCTGATAAAGTGTTATCGTTGGCATCAATCAGTTTCTGCAGATCGCTGTTTGATTCTTCGAGCCAGGTTAAAGCCTGCACAAATATGGCTTTTTGTGAATCGTAGGCAGGAGTAGTATTATCTAATCCTTTTAGAGCATCAGTTAATGGTATATCGCCAAGGCGCATACTCATGTCAACGAAATAGTAGGCATTGAAAAATTTAGCCAGGGCTGAATACGCATTGTTTTCGGGTAATCCGATCCTTGTTGCTTCCGCAACCATTTGTTTAACATTATTCAGATTTGAGTAGTTAAAATTGGTTGTAGTCCAGTCGTATTCCTGATCATCGTAGTAAGCATAATTGCTGCACCAGAACTGGTTCCATCGTTGTACATCGCTCCAGGGATTGTAAACCATGTTATTACTTACATTGGTAAAAATAAGCGATGGAGGAACTTCACCAGGAAGATTAGGGTTTTGTTCGAATTCTTCGAATTTGTTGCATCCTGCAAGTGTAACCACAAGCAAAATAAAGATATATAGTATTTTTTTCATCTTCTTTATGTATTTGATTTATTGATTATTAATGTTAGAAAGTCAGGTTGATATTAAATCCAAACCTTCTGGTAGTTGGGGTTTGCAAGCCTGAATAGCTCGAATTACCGGTATATTGTTCTATGTCAATATCGGTTCGTTCAGCGAAATAGAGGAGGTTACGGCCCACAAACGATATGCTTGCCTGCTGAAGAAGAGTCTTTTTCAGATATTTCTGGGGAATGCTATAGGTTAGAACTACTTCGCGCAGTTTCACAAAAGTGCGGCTCATGGATGTGGAAGCATCAGTACCATAATAGCGGCTAATGTAATCCTGTACAAAAGTGGCCGTACTGTTTGGAGTATATTCCAAAGCATCACCATTAATAATGGTGCCATCCTGATCATATTTGATAGCTACTCCATTGCTCACCACAACACCTTCACCAATGTATGATTTTATTCCTAGTATGTCATTTGCCCTGGCAATACCCATAGCTCCTTCAATAGTTTCTATATTACGACCGCCCTGCATAGTCTTTTTCTGTACGTAGTCGAGAATGGTGCCGCCAAAACGTCCGTCAATCTGGAATGAGAAACTTACACCTTTGTAGGTTAAAGTATTTCGTATAGCTCCGGCCCAGTCTGCGTTAGTATTTCCCAGAAATTGAGGAACTGAATTCCGGATCGGCCGGCCACTTGCATCATTGATAATCTGTCCATCTGAATTCCTTACAAAATCAGAACCATACATCTTATCCATACGGTCGCCAACTTTCAGATATGTGTTTAACGATTCAACTTCGGGATATATCTCTTTCAGGTACGACTGGTTGGTTGAATAATTCGCCGAAATATCCCATTTTAAACCGTTTGGTTTGTAAACAGGAACTGCTGTTACTGAAATTTCAACACCTTTTCGCTGAATCTTAATACCATTTACAAGAGCGTAATTGGAACCGGTAGTATTCGAAATTGGTAAAGCAAAAATTGCAGGGCCATCAATAGACGAGAAATAGGTAAAGTCAAATCCTAAACGGTTTTGGAGTAAACTTATATCAGTACCGGCTTCCCAGGCTGAGCTGAAACTTGGTTCCAGGTTTGAATTTGTTATAGTACCAGTGTATGAAGCTGATGGAAGACCCTGAATAAGTTGTATTCCGTACGAAGCTGTATTAATATACGATGGTCCGTCGTAAGGCGAGTAATATGTTCCGCCATAATCGGTTACATCACCGGCAGGGCCTATCATTGATGTAGTTAAAGCACTACCAACATTAGCATACGATCCCCTGATTTTCCAGGAGTTTACTTTAGGTAATGTTATCAGCTTCGACATTTCGAAACTGGTAGATACACTTGGATAAAAATAAACATTATTATCTGCAGGCAAAGTGGAATTCTTGTCCCAACGTCCTGTTAATGATAAGGTTGCAAAATCGTTGTAAGTAAAATCAGCGTATGCATAACCGCTGAGTACGCTCATCGGTGCATTGAAATTGTACGACTTAACCGGATTCTTTGAGTTACTCAGGTTATACCAACCTGGTACGTTCAGGTAATCGGTTGAAGCATAACTGCTGTTATAGTTGAACGAACGTAAGTTTCCTCCGGCTGCAGCGTGGACACTGAGTTTAGGCACTATGTACTGGTCGTATGATAGCAAAATGTCGGTATTGTTTTCGAACAGCGTACGTTTATCTTCCCTGTAATCACCCAAACCAGCTTCTCTTCCGTAAGGATGAGCTGAGTAAGGCAGTTTTTCGGTTCTCAATAAATCATACGTTGATACGGCAGTACGAGCTAGCAGGTTTAAATGATCTGTAAATTTGTATTTAGCTGATAAATAACCGTTAACGTCGGTTTTATAATGACCACGAAGCCATTCGTACGACATAAAATAAGGATTATGGTAGCGTTGATATTCGGCATAAATGGATTGAACACCTTCTTTACCGGGTTGCCAGTAATCTTTCATATCATCAATATCCCAGTCGGCGCCACCCCAGGCAATTATGTTGTAGATAATACTGTTTGGTCCGTAGTTCACATCCGGTACGTTTGGGGTGTATTGTTTGCTGTAAGCCATATTGGCATCAACCCGGAATTTTTTCGAGATATTATATCCTGCCGACAGATTAAAACTGGATACATTTAACTGGGTATTCGGTGTAATCCCTTTCTGGTAGCTGTGTGAAGCAGAGAAACGGAGGTCATATTTTGATGAACTTGAAGCAACCGAAATACTGTTTGTTGAAAGTACTCCTGTTTCAAGAAATCGTTTCAGATTATCCTTTCCGCGGGCAGTCCAGGGTGTTGGAATACGCTCGCCGGTTTCAGGATCTATCGGGCTGTCGTACTGGGATATTAGCTGACCGTTAAATTCTGGGCCCCAAACATCGTAGTCTCCATCGTTGGTTCCACCGCCGCGTCCGTCAACAAATGAATATTTCCCGTGGTCGCCAGGCCCGTATTCGTCCTGAACTTCAGGGATAGCTAAAAAGCCTTTTTCGAACATGGTGCTTGAATTAAAGTCAATGGAGAACTCTCTTTTGTTACTGGTACCTCTTTTAGTAGTAATCTGAATAGCGCCGTTTTGTCCACGCGAACCATAAAGTGCAGCAGCGGTGGGCCCTTTTAGGATAGTATAACTTTCAATATCATCCGGATTTATATTCCATGTATCCGATTGTACAGGAACACCGTCGACAACATACAAAGGAACCACTCCACGAAGTAAAACGTTTGGTGCACCAAGGATTTCGGATGACGACCCGACTACCAAACCTGCAACACGGCCGGTAAGAGCATTGATAGCATTGGGTTCGCGGGCTTTTACCAGCTCACTGCCTTTTACATCACCGATGGCATAACCAATCGTGCTTTTCTTCTTTTCGATACCGAGAGCAGTAACAACAATGCCTTCGAGTTGCTCACCCGATTCAGAAAGCACTACATTGATAATGCTCTGAGCTCCAACACTTATTTCCTGGGTTTCAAATCCTATAAAGGAAATTACTAAAATGTCAGTTGGTAAAGCAGAAACAGAAAAATGTCCTTCGATATCGGTTATTCCTCCGCTTGTTGATCCTTTAATCACAACCGTTGCCCCGGGCAGGCTTTCACCTCCTGATGATTTAACTGTGCCTTCAATGCTTGTTTTCTGCGCAAAGGCGGATATTCCCAGAACCAGGAATATCAATAGTAATGTGTAAATTTTTCGAATGTACATAATGGTTTAGTTAAATGGTTTTTGTTGTTTTATTGTATAAGGTTGTTTTATTCTGTAAGTAAGTAATTGGTCAGATACTTGAAGGCTGGATTTGAACTGCAGAGTTTAAGGTGTAAGGTGCTAGGTGTAAAGGAAGATCGATACGGAAATGGACAAAGCATTTATATAGTGTCCTGATGTTGTTTGAGAAAAAGTACCCGACATTTTATGCCTTCTTTTGCTCTGTTTCTGCATCCCTTTAATGCCAATACCTAATCACAAAAAAGATACATTGTATCTTTTTTGTGATAAAACTACTCTGCAGTATGTTAGAAAATGAGGTTGACTCTTTTTGTGAATAATTCGATTTTCTCAGCTTCGTTTTTCGTTGACGATATTGCATCCTCAAAGTTTTTAGTGTCGGCGTTTTTAATGCTGAGTGCTACGTCCAATACCTTTTTGTATGTGTAAGTTGCTGAGTCGAGGGATAATTCCCCTTTTTTAACTGATTTCTTTAGATACTTTTCTATGCGCCTCACAGCATCATATATCTCTGGTTTCTGAATTACAGTTTTGGTCTGAGGATTTCCGGGGATTAGGGCTACTTCTGATTTGTACTTTTCATCGAGCAGATATTCCTTTTTAGCAATTTCATCGCCAAATGCATGTTCACCAGCCATTTCCTTCGTGATTTTTTCTAATTCATAGTCATAGGAATATCCGGCAAAATCAAAAACCGGAAGTGGGTTTTTAGAAGCTTTGGATTCTGTTTTACTTACTTCGGTTGCATAGGTTAAAGCATCTTGTGCCGAAGTGTTTTTAATAAGTACTGAACACAGTATTATTATAAGAAGTGATATTTTTTTCATGGTTGGGATAGTTAAATTGATATGTGCAAAGTACTATATGTAGTATTATCTCACTATTTGTGAATCATTAACAATTTGTTACCCTTGAAAAAGCTTTACATTAAATTTCCGACGCAAATTGAAATTGAAATATAAATAAATGATAATCAATATAATGTATATCTTATTTGAAATAGTTCAGCAACTTAATAAAAAAGTAGTTCAACATTCGTACTTTTCGAATACTATTGATAAAGTATTGTTTTATTGTTAATTGCAATCAATAATAAAATAATGAAGACAGATTTAGTAGACTTGAATTTATGTTTCTAAAATTAGTTTTATGTTAATTTCCTGTTTCTTAAATGTTACGGATATATTCTGTTTTTATGATTTGAAATTGATTTATAATTAGTCATTCACTACTGGAAATTGTTAACCTGCAGCTATTAATTGTATATTTTAAATTTTTTACCTACTGATATTCATGTACATGTAAACTTAATTTTCCAGGTCACCTTTCCGGACGTTTTACTAATGCTGCAGGTGAATTAGTTCGTATTTAAATAACATCTGACGCATTCTGCAAATATAGACTTATGTTTATTTGGAGACATTGCGCTAGTATTGCAGATTAAATAAGTTACAAATGCATTGGAAATTTACATTGCTGGATGTAGAGTTTAACCTAAATTACCCATTCAGCGTATATGCTGGACTATTTGTGTTATATGGGTAAATCCCGATATAGCAAATCTTTATTTATCAAATAATTAGAATTGACACAAATTGGTTTGGGTTTATTGATTAAGCGTAATTTGGGTTTAATTCAGGTATGCAATCTGATGGGCACAATATTGGAATATGTTGTCCTTGGTTATTCTGTTGCATCAACTTCTGTGTCAGGCTCCTTTGGAATGGATAACTCATCCTCATCAATTAATTTTTTCATCAATTCGTTTTTGTCATTCTGGTTTCGTCAGATTTAAAAGACAATTAATAAAACTGCTGAAACTATTACGATTGTGATAAAATTCCAATTCGGTTCCATATTGGTTATTTTAAAGTTGGCATTCCAATACTAAGGAGTATAAAGGTAGGTGGTTTTCTTTAAGTTGCTTTATTGTAATTGACTAAGATAGTCGCTTTTTAACATACAGAATATTTAATATATTCATAATTTTAATTTGTTGATAAATTCTTATATCTCATTTTGAAATTATAAGAAAGCTAACTTATATTTGCAATAATACCAACCAAATCAACTAATTTAATGATCGTTTTTATTAACCTGCGATCCTAACCAATTAACCTGAATTTCTATGAAAAAACGATTACTGTTATGGATGCTATTCCTGACTATCAGCGGAGCAGTATTCTCACAAGGAGTAACAACATCAACCCTTGCAGGGAAAGTTGTTGACGAAAAAGGCGAACCTGTAATGATGGCCAGCGTACTTGCCGTGCACACCCCCAGCGGAACCGACTATGGAGCCGTTACTATGGATGACGGCCGTTTCGAAATCCGCAATATGCGTATTGGCGGACCGTATAAAGTGATGGTAACCTTTGTCGGATTTGAGACAACCTCAGTTGAGGACATCTATTTGCAGCTGAATAATACATCTTCTGTATCATTAGTCATGACAAGTACTGCTGTCGAAATAGGAGGTGTTGTTATTCAAGCGAAAAGCCTCAACCGTGAGCAAACCGGTGCAATGACCAATATTGCGAGTAAGCAGATCACCGCCTTGCCAACCATTACCCGCAGTCAGCAGGACCTCACACGTACAACCCCTCAGAGCGATGGAAACAGTTTTGGCGGCAGAAATAACCTGTACAATAACTTTTCGCTTGACGGCTCAATTTTCAACAACTCATTTGGACTTGATTATGCCACACCTGGCGGCCAATCGGATGCACAGCCGGTTTCGCTGGATGCCATTGAACAGATACAGGTTTCCTTAGCT
Source organism: Bacteroidota bacterium (assembly GCA_020048595.1). Classification (GTDB taxonomy): domain Bacteria; phylum Bacteroidota; class Bacteroidia; order Bacteroidales; family UBA4417; genus UBA4417. The sequence goes on from JAIFMH010000335.1 coordinate 12,495, forward strand.
CCTTTCGATGTTCGTGAAGGCGGATTTACAGGTGCCGGTATTAACGCAGTTACCAAATCAGGAACAAACCAGATTAAAGCCACAGCCTACACTTTTTTCAGAAACGAAGGTATGATCGGTGAAAAAATAAAGGGCGTTGAAGCTCCAAATGTTGATTTCAGCACCAATCAGACAGGTTTGAGTATCGGCGGCCCGATTATTAAAAACAAGTTGTTTTTCTTTGTAAACGCAGAATTGGAACGCGCTACCCAACTGGCTCACGGTTTTGTTGCCGATAACGGTGAAAATACAGGTCAGCCAAATGTTACAAGTGTTAAAGAAGCAGATATCAAAGCCGTTCACGACCATTTTTTAAGTGAATGGGGTTACGAAGCCGGTGCTTATCAGGGCTATAACCATAAGAAATCGAATGATAAGTTACTTTTAAAACTGAATTACAATATTTCTAAAAATCATAAACTGGTTGTCCGCTATAATATGCTCAATGCATGGAAGGACATTCTTCCTCATCCTGAAGCCATTATCGGACGCGGACCTACAAGTTATCGCCTGCCCTTCGAAAATGAATCCTATACCATCTATAATAAAATTCATTCATTTGTTGGGGAGTTAAACTCAACTATCTCAAATACGATTTCAAATAAACTGTTGATTGGGTATACTATTTTCGATGATCATCGCGAGCCAAAATCTGCACAATTCCCAGTTATCGACCTTTTCGACAGCAACGGAAACCTTGCTATCTCAGCGGGATCGGAAATGTTTTCGACAAACAATTTACTTAAGCAAAACGTGTTGCAGTTTACAGATAATGTAACTATATACAAGAACAAACACACCATAACCGCCGGTGTTAACTTCGAAAAATTCCATTTCGAAAACTCTTTCAACCTGTTCTACTATCCGTGGCATATGTATTTTGGTGGTGTAAATGAATTTTTGGGACTTACAAAAGAGGATATCGATTACAATGCTGAAGTTACTGAATCCAATAAGAAACCTTTCCAGATGGCAATCGTAGATGTTGCACAATTAGGCATTTATGGACAGGATGAATGGCAGGTAAACAATAAGTTTAAACTGACTATGGGTTTAAGGGTAGATATTCCAATTTATCTCAAAGATCTGGCAGTTACCGATGCTTCACAGGAGGCTGCTAATTTTGATGGATGGGTTGATAAAGACGGCAACTCAGTTAAACTCGATCCGGCAGTTTGGCCTAAGTCAAAATTGATGTGGTCGCCAAGGGTTGGATTTAATTACGATTTTAAAGGTGACAACAGCCTGGTACTCCGTGGCGGAACCGGTATTTTTACCGGTCGTATTCCTTTTGTATGGCTAGGTAACCAGGCTTCAAACCCGGGCATTTTCCCCGGTTACACTTTCCAGGTTAACTCAACTGCCGAAAATTTCAGTTTCCCACAGGTTTGGAAAACAGACTTAGCCTTCGACTGGAAATTTGGTGATGGCATGATGGCATCATTTGAAGCGATTTACGGAAAAGATATTAATGCCGTAGTGCACCGTAACTATGACATGTTACCACCAACAGGAAAACTGAGCGGACCTGATAACCGTGCAATATTTGCCGGTTTCAATGAAACTCATATCTATGCATCATCTGCCGATAATATTGGTTTTCTAGATGCAGGATATATCGTTCTTGACAATGTAAAAGAAGGACATCAGCTGAGTTTAACAGGCAAATTAGCCAAGGACTGGACTTCAGGTTTACATATCGATGTGGCATATACCTACCAGGACTCCAAAGATTACACTTCAATCCCTGCCGAAATTGCAGCCGATGCTTTCCAGCGTAATCCTGTTGTAGGCAATCCTAATATGCCTCAGCTTTCGTGGTCGAGGTATGGTTTAAAACACCGCGTTGTTTCGAGTTGGATGTACACAGCTGATTACAATTCAGATTTTACAGCATCAACTTTCGGTCTGTTCATCGAGGTGGGTAAAGGCAACCGGTATTCATATACCTATGCCGGAGATTTGAATCAGGATGGAATCGTAAACAATGATTTATTGTATGTACCGGCAAACCAATCAGAAATTAAGTTTGGGAAACAGGTTAATGGCACGCTAGTTCCTGCAGATGCTACAGAAGCTGCTGCACAATGGACGGCGCTCAGTGCCTTTATTGACCAGGACCCATACCTGAAAGACCGCAAGGGTCAGTATGCTGAACGTAATGGCGTTACCTTGCCTTATTTCTCACAGATTGATTTCCGGTTTATGCAGGATTTTAATTTCAATGTGAAAGAAAGAAAGAACACCATCCAGATTTCATTGGATATTATGAACCTGGGCAACCTCTTATATTCAGGTTATGGAGTACGTCAGCTATTACGTACAACCAATCCGATTAAAGTTAATGGGTTGATTAACAACGAACCGTATTTCCAGTTTGATACCAACCTGAAGGATTCTTATGTAGATGACTTCTCGACCCGTTCGAAATGGCAGATACAGTTGGGAATTCGTTATATTCTGTAAAAAATACCTTTGGTCGGGGCGCGACTCAAAGTCGAGCCCCGTCTTAAAAATAGAAGGCCATTTATCGAAAGGTAAATGGCCTTTTCTTTAAAATCACCAATTCAAAATAAGAATTGCCTATATTTGTTTGTCAGACAATAAAAACTGACAATCTTTAAACATTGGAATTATGGATGGCAGAATTGATACTATACTTTTTGATCTTGATGGAACGTTGACCAATCCTAAGGAAGGAATCATAAATTCCATTTTATACGCGCTCAAGAAACTTGGTATCCAGGAAATTCACCTAAACAAACTGGATACATTTATCGGACCACCCCTTCGTGAGTCCTTTATTAAAAGGTATAATCTTAATAACATCGTGGCAGACAAGGCAATGCTGTATTACCGTGAGTATTATTCAGCAAAGGGGATCTTTGAAAACTTTCTTTATTCAGGTATTTCTGAGTTATTAGAATCATTGTCGAATAAAAAGTATCAGTTATTTGTAGCAACTTCGAAACCTACTGTTTACGCACTGGAAGTTCTTAGTCATTTTAAACTTGACGGCTATTTTATGGAAACTGTCGGGAGCCATCTTGATAATACCCGCTCTGACAAAACAGAAATTATTTCTCATATAATCTCGACTCATGGCTTACATGCGAGCAATTCAGTTATGATAGGTGACAGGAAACACGATATAATAGGAGCGAAGAACAACTCGATGAGAACTATCGCGGTTACATATGGATTTGGCTCACTTGAAGAACTCATTTTACATCAACCTGACTTTTTAGCAGATAATTGCCAGGAAATTGAAGCTTTGCTGTTAAATAATGACTTTTAGAATAATCTGGAAAAACAGAATGATGAAGAACAAAATCAAAATAATAGGATTTGATGCGGATGATACCCTCTGGGTAAATGAACCGTTTTACCGGGAAACAGAAAAGCAGTTTGCCCGCATTTTATCGCCTTATTTCGCTGAAAATGAGGTAAACGATGAATTGTTCAAAACTGAAATGCAGAACCTAGCCTTATATGGTTATGGTGCTAAATCATTTGTTTTATCGATGATTGAAACTGCTTTGCGGTTATCGGAAAATAAGGTAACTGCTGTTGAGATCAGTAAAATTATTGAAATCGGAAAAGCTCAGCTTAATCTTCCAATTGAACTTCTGGATGGCGTAGAACTGGTCTTGCAGAAATTGAATCCCAACTACAAATTAATATTAGCCACCAAAGGCGATTTATTGGACCAGGAGCAGAAACTGAAAAAATCAGGACTGATCAATTATTTTCACCACATTGAAATAATGAGCGATAAACATGAAAACAATTACCGGAACCTTATAAAACGCCTTGATATTGATCCTCAGAATTTTGTGATGATCGGGAATTCCATAAAATCGGATATTCTGCCGGTTATTAATATTGGTGCAAGCGCCATACACGTTCCTTACCATACAACCTGGCAGCACGAAAATGATCATGCAGAAACCGACAACAGCAAATTTGTTACGGTAGACAATCTGGCTGAAATTTTAAATATCCTTTAGCCATGTATAAACTTCTGGATATTGAGAATTGGAACAGGAAAGAACACTTCGCGTTTTTCAACCAATTTGACGAACCCTTTTTTGGAATCGTAGCTGAAATAGATTGTACAAATGGATACCAGGTTTGCAAAAATAATGCGATACCGTTTTCACTTTACTGCCATTACCAGGCAATAACTGCAGTAAACCAAACCGAAGAATTCAGGCACAGAATCAAAAACGACGAAATAATTATTTTTGATACTATACACGTAACTACAACAATTGGAAGAGATGACAATACTTTCTCCTTTTCATTTATTCCTTTTACGGAGTCATTGAATGAATTCGTTGACCTGGCGAAGCTGGAAATTGACAGGATAAAACGCTCTTCAGGCATAGGAGCCAACGAAAATACAGGTCGGCCTGATGTAATTCACTTTTCAACAGTGCCCTGGATAAGTTTTACGGGTGTAACCCATCCCCAGAATTTCAAATTTAAAGACAGTATTCCGAAAATAACCTTTGGTAAATATTTTAACAGGAACGGCAGAATGATAATGCCTGTTTCGGTTAATGCTCATCATGGATTAATGGATGCTTTGCACGTTAGCCGTTTTTTGCAATTATTTGAGCAATTAATGGATAATAAAGACTTAGAATATTTTATTCGATGATTTTAGCAAAGCATGGTTTTGCTTTTTTCAGACCAGCACTAAAAACAGAATAAGCTTAATAGTATACTACATGTTCTATGCCGAATTCCTGCTCGCATTGATATTTCCATATAACGATCGCCTGACAATTTTTTCGTAAGTGCTTTCGTATTTCGATTTTTGTTCGATTTTTTGAAGCGCATATTGCTGAATTACAAGCAACGGCAAAACAATATGTTCCCTGATTTCGATTGAACTGCGCGTTACAGGCTCTTCTTCCATCAAAACTTCGTATCCGGATATAAACAGAACCATCTCCTTCGATAGTTTGTATTCATCGAACAGAATGTTCCAGAAATCCTTGTACTCTTCGTCTTTTGCAATGTAAGAGGTTAATTCAAACAGGCATTTTGAAAGTGACATCATGCTGTTCTGCATCAAAGCTTTAAAGAAAGGAACTTCCCTGAATAAACGTTTCAAATCGTCCGATTTCCCTTCGTTGATTAAAGTTTGAATGGCCGTTCCAATACCAAAGAAACCCGGAATATTCTGCTTCAACTGGCTCCAGGAACCAACAAATGGAATAGCCCTCAGGTCTTTAAATTCAAGCTTTTTCTGATCACCGCGTTTGGCTGGCCGGCTTCCTATGTTGGCGGTATTGTAATATTTCAGCGTGCTTTTATTTTCCAGGTAAGGGAGGAACATGGGATGGTTTTTGAGAGCTGTATACTTTTCGAAGCTTATCCTTGAAAGGTCCTCAATCATCTGCCTCGATTCATTAGATATGGCGTTTTCCTTTGCGAAAAAATTATTGGATAAACCGGCTGTAAGCAACTGCTCGCAGTTAAAAATAAAGTGTTCCTTGGTGCCGTATGTACTGGTAATGGTTTGACCCTGGATAGTAAGCTGGATTTCATGATTGGCGATTTTCTGACTTTGAGCTGCGTAAAAACGATGTGTTTTGCCACCACCGCGTGCAGGCGGACCACCGCGGCCATCAAAGAAGATTGCTTTGATTCCATAATGATCACAAATAGCTGTTAAATTCTCTTTGGTTTGGAAAATTGACCAGTTTGCCTTCAGAAATCCGCCATCTTTTGTGCCGTCGGAAAAACCAAGCATGATGGTTTGTTTATTCTGTCGTTCAAGTAAATGCCTCCGGTATTCCGGAATATCAAAAAGAGATTTTATAATTTCGCTGGAGTTTTTCATGCCTGCCATTGATTCAAAAAGTGGGACGATATCAAAAGCAATTTTCCCCTTTTCCCAGCCACACCACCGGAAAAGTGCATAAACAAACAGTACTGAGAAAATATCTTCTGAGTTACTGATTACATACCGGTTGCAGCCTTCTTCCCCGTTTTTATTCTGTATGAACTTAAGCTGTGCAATATTGGTGATAGTGTCTTTAACAAGCTCATCTGCATAAAGATCAGGATGAACTACGATTTCATCGTTCAGAAGTATTGAAATTAATTTGCTTTTGTGAAGTTCGTCAAGGCTTATATTGATAACACCGGCTTTTCGCAGTATTTCTTCAACCGTTTTAAAATGAATGCTGTGATCCTGCCGGATATCAAGGGCCGCAAAATGGGTCTTAAATATTTTCACTTTATCGATCACATTATCAAGATCATCCAAGTACAAGCTATTGTATTTTTTGATCAGTATGGCTTTTATTTGAAAGAGTGGATTAATAATATCTTCATAGCCAACAGTTTTCGACGGATCGAACATCGTTGGGTAAATACGGGTTCTGAGATTTGCAATCGTACCTTCTAATTCTCTGAAAGTTAATTTTTGCTCCAGATTTTTAATGTCATCGTAATAACACTTCATAAGGCTCATTCGCAGCTCATCGGCTACATTCATGGTTATTCCGGCAGTCACAAAAGGATTGCCATCCCGGTCGCCACCGGGCCAGAATCCGAGTTTAATAATATTCGGATTGTCGAATTCGCTGTTTTGAATATTCTTTTTAATTTTAGAGTATAACTCGCCTACTGCTTCATAATAGATATTCCTCAGGAAATAGATGATGTTTTTGGCTTCATCAAACGGAGTTGGTTTTTGAGTATTTATTAGTGATGTTAATCCTAGTTGCTGTAATGTAATATCAATGCCGTTAATATCATTATCAGTAATCAGTGCTCTGAGTTTGCTTATAATATCCAGCACCGAAGGCGGATAAAACTGGGTTGGATGAGCCGTAAAAACAATGCGCGTTCCGAAAGTGGAAAGTTTTTCGGATATGTTTTCCTCGTGCTTTTTGCCATCAATCAGGTGAAAGAAATCTTTTAAAGATAAATGAGTACTGTGCTTCTCAATATCATTAAAAGCAGCATCCTCAACGCTGTCGAAAAGTACTATCTGCCTTTCTACATATTGAATTACACGGAACATAAAATCGATTTTCTCGTTTTCAGTCTTTAAATCTGTATGCATACTAAAAAAGAAATCGAGTATTTCCTGAGGATCTTTTCCTTCACTGAGCCCTTTTTCGCAAACATGATGCATCAGCGGAATAAGCATACCAACATTACTGATCCCCTGGAAAGGAAGGTTCAGGAAAAGACTGTTGTACACGTTAAATTTATTTCTGACCGATTTGTCAAACTCTTTTACTCGGATGGGTGCATGCATACACTGAATTATTATTTGTTGGTCAAAATTAATAAACCCCTTGACTGGGAAATTGTTCCGGATTGGGATATTTAATTAAATTTTAAAATCCACCACCTAAAGCGGTGGTATTTTATTTGAGGCTATAACAAAATTAATCAGCTCATTTTACATGATCTGGTACACGAAGTAAGCGCATGTATCATACAAATGTGATTATTATATTTTATGGGTTAAAAGTCCTGGTATCGAATATTGATTGGAGAAACAGGATAGAGCGCAGACTTCGATATCCGAATGTTGAGTGGAAGGTTTGGTTGTGAAGTTATGGAACTAAATATTTGCATTGATCATGTTCATTTTGTGGAGAGTATCCACCCTTGGTGTTAGTTGCAACTTTTAAGCTATTTGGGTAATCATTTTGGGCAAAATGTTATTTTGTTAATACTGTTGGGTTGGCAGAAGAAATGATAAGTTGTTACGTGAAGTATCAGGACGAAAAGACGGGAAAAGTATAATAAGAAAGAAATGAGTTTAAGTAGCCTGAGTTTGGACCATGGTCCTAAGGGCTATAGCATCAGGCCAACAGCTCTGGAGTGGTAACTTACTACATTTAAATATTTTTTCATAGAACGCCCTTCACCAAAACAGAATTTGTAAATATACATCCAGGAGCACTACATTAGATTATCCTTTATCCGTTTCATTCAGTTGAGTCAATTTCAGTGTCAGGTTCCTTCGAAATTGACCGTTCATCCTCATCAATTATTTTTCGCACAAGGTCTTTTTTGTCTTTGTGATTTTGCCAGACTAAAAAGACAATGAGCGACACTGCTGCAACCAGAACGATACTAATGACCAGCCAATTTAGTTCCATAATTTTATATCATGTCAGCATGTCCGAAATTATATTTTGTAGTGCGGAAAAACAAAAAAAAGGCTGTACTCTTAAAGCACAGCCTTGAAATTATAAACGGGTAAAGGAATATTATCTGATTACGTCCAGTTTAATATCAATAACTTCCTTTTCGCTGGATTTCACTTTAAGATTTTCAACCAGGCTGTTTTTGTAAGAAATAAGAGAAAGAACAAGGTTGTAATTACCTGGGTTAACATTGTTGATGGTGAAGTTTCCATCAAGGTCAGTATATACTTTCTGATCGGTTCCTTCAATTGCTACAGCAACACCTACAAGCGATTCGCCGGTTTTGTTATCAACCACCTTGCCCGAAATGGCAGCTTTCGCATTCATTGGAACTACAGGAGCATCACCTGTTGCAAAAACACAGTTGCTGAATAAAATTACTACACTTACAATGGCTATGCTGATTATTTTTTTCATAGGGATTACATATTTAATGATGCAAAAGTAAACTGAGTGTATTAACTCAATATTGTCCCTATATTAATTAAATGTTAAGAAGTTGCAATTTTGCAACCCGGGCAAGTTGTATGAAACTGTTATCTGCCTGAATCATTAGTAAATATGGCCATTTGGCGCGATGTACAGAAATATAAAATAATCTGTTTATTGCATTCACATTCTAAAACTTTGCTATAAATTCAATTGTAAACCTGTCGAAATGATCAGGTAAACTCTTTTTAAGGTAGTTTTCATAATTGAGCCTTATTTCGGCTTTAAACTGTTTGGGCTCGAATCCGAAATTTACACCGGCAGTAATACGTTCTGCCACTTTACCTACATTATCAGTTTCCCGACCCATGAAATCCCACCTCACAACAGGACTTATAATTTGTATCATTTTTGCGCCGGTAAAGAAATTATAGCACGAATGCACATAGAATCCAAATTGGTCGAGTTCGGCCGAAGTGGTATCGATAAAATGACGGTGTATGTATTCACTTTCAATCAGGAGTTTATCATTTTGGTAACGAATTTCTCCTCCATACATGGTGAGTTCATTTTCGAGCAGTGTTGATCCCTGGTAGAAATTTCCGGCTAATCGTATGTTTTTCAGTGGCTCGAACAATAAGCGTGCTGAATAATTGGGCCTGCTGATCCATTGGGGGTTATTATTGCCCGTTCCGTTCATCGCGGCTACCCATACATCAAAGGGAATGTGAAATTTAAACCGGTAATTGGCTACCAATCCGATATCGCGTAAACCATCATTAGTGTATTTGGCAACAAATGAGCGGTTAGCAAACATATTTTCTATCGGGCTTCTTAAATAGTCAGTACCGAAAGGGACTTTTCTCTGACCCAGATAGAATTCCAGATTTTCAACAGGAGTCACTTTTACGAATGCATCCAGCATTTTAATCCTACCCTCGTCGGACAAATCAACCTCAACGCGGTATCCGAAATACGGATTAATATTTCCTCTTGCACCAAGCCGCGCATTACGAACCGCGAACCGCATTGTACTGTTTTCGAGATCAAATTCAACTTTTGTCTTTAACGAACCGTCAAGTTTAGGTAAATAGAGATTAGTTGTTACTGGTTGATCAGTTGTTTGAGCCTTCCCGCTGATCCCCAAAAACAGGATGAAAAACAGGAATGGAATTAACTTATGCAGCATCAGGAATATTTTGAGCAAAAATATTGAATTATCGGAGATTATCGAACTGTAAATTTATATCTGCTCCTTTATTGTAATGTCATTCTTTCAATACTCCGATAGATTTTTATTTACCGCGAAGACGAAAGGAAATAAGTAACAGATTATCAATATATTAGAGTGTAAAGGCCTGGATTTAATACTTTTGATATTGAGATTATTGGAGATTATTAACGGACTGTAGTCTCTTTTTCACTGATTTATATCTCTTTTATTAATACATAATTATTTAACATCGCATTAATACTCAATCCTTATTTTTGCAAAATGAAAAGTTTGATATCCCTTAAAACGTTTTTATGTGCTTTACTCTTAGTGTTGTCTCCCTTTTTAGGACTAACTCAGAATGCAGATGCAATTTCCAACAAGGATTCAATCATTAGCCTTTCGTTGACTGAAGTTGTTATCACAGCCAACCGTTTTTCTTCGCTTCGGTTCAATACTTCCGAAGCAATTGAAATACTCAAAGGAAAAACTATCAGGCAAAACCAACTGCGTTCCACACCTGAAGCGCTTATAATTACACCAGGTGTTTTTGTTCAGAAAACCAATCATGGCGGAGGTTCTCCGTTTGTGCGCGGATTAACCGGTAATCAAACCTTACAGATGCTTGACGGAATCAGGCTCAATAACGCAACTTACCGTTACGGTCCGAATCAGTATTTTAATACACTTGATGTTTTTAGTCTCGAAAATATTGAAGTGCTTCGGGGAAGTGGCTCTGTTCAGTATGGATCGGATGCTATAGGTGGTACCATCCAGGCTTTTAGTAAGGATGCTGAATTTAACGAAAAACAATCATTAGGCAGCAGTTTGCTCACCCGATTTGCTACACATGCTATGGAGCAGACTATTCGTGCCGATGTAAATTACGGGAGTCGGAAAGCAGCCTTCATTGGCGGAATAAGCTGGCGGAATTTTGGTGATCTGATGGGAGGGGATACTACCGGCGTTCAATCGCCTAATAGCTACCGCGAACTGGATTTTGATTTAAAAGGGAAAATTAAGCTTTCACCTTCCTCAGTTTTTACGGTAGCATATCAGAATGTACACCAGGAAGATGTGGATGTTTACCATAAAGTTGCCATTGAAAACTATGCCATAAATAAAATGCAGCCTCAAAACCGGCGGCTTGCATATTTGCGATTAAATCAGAAACTGGATGCCTGGATATTAAAATCGCTGACAATCACAGCATCCATGCAAAATACGGAAGAGGGGAGGGAAAGCCGGAAAAACGGATCCAATACCCTCCGCTATGAGAATGACAAAGTACGTACCTTATCGTTTTCATCTGATGCATTTACTCAAAGTGGTGATATATGGTCAGCAATGAGCGGAATAGAAATATACAATGACCTGGTTAACAGTACACGAACCGATACAGATATAACTTCCGGTGTGGAAACGCCGAAACGTGGCTTGTACCCTGACGGCTCAGCCATGACCAATATTGCAGCCTTTACACTTCATACATTCGATTTGCCGAAATGGATTTTTAGTGCAGGAGCCAGGTTCAATACTTTTTTAATTGATGTGAAAGACGAAACGTTGGGTGAAATAAAGCTAACTCCTTCGGCACTGGTTGGTAATGCTTCGGTTATGCGGAAACTCACCCCAACCTCCAATGTTTTTGTGTCAGTTAATACCGGTTTCCGGGCTCCAAATATCGACGACCTCGGTACACTTGGTATTGTTGATTTCAGGTACGAAACGCCTAATTATGATCTCAAACCCGAAAAATCATTTCAATACCAGGCTGGGTACAAATTTCAGGGGAAGAATCTGAGAGGCGAATTTTATCTGTACCGCAATGAATTATACAATCTTATTGCTCGCGAAAGGGTTGAAGGTGATAGCATTGATGGATATCCTGTTTATCAGAAGGGAAATGTGGAACGGGCTTATATACAGGGTGTTGAAACTTCGTG
>JAIFMH010000196.1 GCA_020048595.1 Bacteroidota bacterium
CAGGAAGAATTCCCATCTGGGATTTTTTTATTGATCCGGCCTGGCGGCAGGTATAAAAACGTTCGGAATGTGAAACAAAATTATCTTCATCACCATAATATACTGAATCAGCCGATGCCATATTCAGTGTTACAAGCTCATTGATCACGGAAATTGAGTCAGGGAAACGAGTTAGAAACCTCCATGCAACTCCATCATTATATGCCCTCAATTTTATTCCATAATTTCCTTTAAACCATATTTCTGTTTCGTTGTAAACATCCGGGATAAGGCTGCGTTTTTCAGCCACAGCGGGGATTATCTCCTCGTTCACTTTACGTGATTTTACTTTTGGCTTTGACGGGTTTACAAATGCATCCGGATATTCGCTGATGCTCATTGATACCGGCGAAGGAGCCATAATCTGCTGATTGTTGTACTCAACTGACACCATCAGGCCTTTAGTATGAGTTATACGGATTACAGCTTTACCATCTGGCGATGCAACACTGATTTCTTGAGCTGAAACATTGAATGCCAGTGATATTACTGCCAACAGGATGAGTAAACGTTGAGTCAGGTATTTCATTGAGTTGTATTTGGATTAGTATGAAATTGAAAAAAGTTGAGATTTCAGAATTGTTATTTGTCAAAAACTATTGTTCATTTTAAAGGAGCTATTGCCTTTGCAATTTGTTCGCCAATGCCGATTTTGTAGCCTTCGGAATAATAAACGAGGTTTCCGTTTTTGTCAGTGATCACAATAACAGGAAGGTTTTCGCTGCTCTTTTTATTTCGTAAACGACCGGTTTCTGATAACAATTTAGCTCCTTTATCATAAGCAAATTTGCTTTGCGAAGGAAGCCCGGGGAATTTTGCTGGCTTGAAAGAAGCGCTTACTTTATCGTTGGCAAAAAGAAAAATTATGCTTCCGCCCCATTTTTCGATTATATCTTTAACTGCAGGAATATCAGCAAGCACATGTTTCGATGGTTCTTTATCCGGATCAATCCATACAAGGATGGCTCCTTTGGGAGTGGATAAAGTGTTGAGCGATAGAATTTCATTGGTAGCGTATGCTGAGAATTTATATGCTTCAGGATTAATTTTAGCCCATGGTTCAGCAGGAGCGAAATCTTGTCTGATCTCTACTTTTACATTTGTTGTAATTTTAGCAGGAACCTCAAAAAAGGTGACTGACGAAAGAACGCTTCCGTCGGATTGCCGGTTTCCGGTTACCAGCAAATATTTGCCGGCTTCAACTTCAATATTATTTTCAAATTCGCTGATTTTCATTCCATAGTCGAATTCAATCGTCCGATATACACCGCTATTGTAGCGGGCAACAGTAAAGTTAACGGCGTATTTGGGATCAATACTCATGTCAGGATTATCGAAATGAATAAAGCCTTTCTCTGTAATATTTTCCGTAACTGGTTCAAAGGCAACATTTTTCCATTCGTCGCCATCCATATATTGCGGCATGCTTGTGGCCGGGTTTATTCGGGCAGCATGTCCAAGGCTGCGGCAAACTGCAACGAAAAAAATATCCCTCGACCGGTTGTCGGCAAGTTTTAGTTCATAAACTCCCCGTGGCGAAAGTGGAGCACGCGAATGTAGGTTTGCTGTATTATCAATTTTAATATTTGTTTTAATCCAATCAACAAGTACAAGTACATCCGACTTAAACTGCATCAGGAAATCATAGGGATACTGCTGTTGCAGAAATTTTCGCCAGGGCAGCATCATCTCATTAGCAATCCGTCCACTCATAACATAACGGGCAAAAAACTCTTTATTCCGGCTCGAAGCCGGATTGTTATAGTTGAAAGAATTTACAAGATGATCTTTCAGGATTTCAGCTTTGGTATCGCGGATATCTTTTTCCGAAATTACTTCGAGCATAAGAACCGCCCATTCTTTTTGGAAAGTTGCAGTCCCGGAAATGAAATCTGCAATCTCCTTCCAGTTACCATAACTCTTGTCGAAAATGGGTAAAAGTTTTTCCGCACTTAATCCTTGTTCCGCTGCGAATGCGACAACCCAAGCTGAATCCTTAAACGTTGACATATAAAGTGTTCGTATGGAATCTTCCTTGTGAAGCCTTAATGTATTGTAATCGCGGTCCTTCTGAGTTACTTTTGTGGCTAATGGATTTTTTTCGACAGGTGGAATAATATCAAACTTTTCAGATATACCTTTCTGATGCTGATCAGTTATAACCACAGTAACCGAATCCATCTTATCAACCGAAATTTTACTGTATCCCCATTTTTCACCCTGATATGCCCAAATGAGTAAATCGCCAAGGCCGGTAACAATTGAACTCATCCCATTCTGGTTTGTAATTCCTTTAGCGATAGGATAAAATTCAGCATAATTATAAAGCTGGTATTCCACATTAGCGCTGGAAACAGGTTTGTTGTCAGAAGTGGTGACTTTAACTGTAATGCTTTTTGCTGCAGCATAATTTTGTATCAGGTTAAGTTCAGCAAAACGTTCCTGGTTATCAATAACCGGCTCGCTTCCGTGATATGCACCGTAAGCTCTTGTGTGTACCAGCATGGCTCGGCGTGCAGGCTCTGCAAACCAGCCCATATTTAAATCGGGTTCAGGTTCGCATGCACCCATAAAATACCATTTGCCATCAATCCATGCTTCCACCCAGGCATGGTTATCATCACTGTGCGCCCAGCGTGGGGTATAAACCTGCCGGGCAGGAATTCCGATAGTGCGCAAGGCTGTTACCGTAAATGTAGATTCTTCGCCACAGCGGCCAAAGGATGTTTTTAATGATGCAAGCGGCGAACTGGTTCTTTCATCACTTCCTCTGTATGTTACTTTTTCATGGCACCAATGGTTTACTTCCAGCGCAGCATCACGCATATTCATACCCGCAATCCGGTTTTTGATTTCGTCGTACATCACAATCCTGAAAAGATCAAGATTCTCATTGTTAACGCGTGATGGAAGGACGAAATGCAGGAAAATATCTTCAGGGATAGCTTTTCCCCAGGCCATTTCGCTCCGGGCCTTCAAAGCTGATTTTACATGTTGCAGAAAAAAATCTCCATCGTAATCGGCAAGGTCACTGAGCGGCATGTAGGCATATAAATATTCCAACGCCTGTTTTTCATCCGAAGTGAGAGTGCTCTTAAAAACATTGAACAATTGATCTCCACGGCCTGCTGCCAATTGTTGCTGCTTTTGGAGCATGAACTGAATTTCGGTAATGGTTTTTGTGTCATTTATCAATTGTGCATTTGATTGCAAACCGGAAATGACAAGCAATATAATCAGCGATATGGTTTTTATGCCTTTCAGCCAGGAATCAAATGTGTTGTTTATTTTCATAAGTGTTTCTTTGTCGTAATAAAATCGTTCTGATATTTTTTTTAATATTTCAAAGCTTTTGATGCTTTCATCCCGGTTATTTAATAATGATCTCATCAGCAAAAATCCAGGACGAAGCACCCTGACCTTTATGTCCGGGAGGGCAATTGCCTATATTGGTAGCAACAACTTTCACATACCTGGCTTTCACAACAGGGACATTCATTTCAAACGTTTTAACAACAACTCCCTCTTGTGTTTGTGGAACATCATTCCTGATACTTCCGGCCGATTGATAATCCGATCCGTTTTCTGAAACAAAAAACTCAATCTGCGAAGGCATGAAAAGCCAGGAATTAATGTCCTGCAGGAATCCTGCTCCAAACGTGGTCAGCATTTTTGCTTCACGCAAATCGATAACTGCTTCCAGGTTAACCTTTTCGAAACCCAGCCATCCGCTGACTCGGAAATCAGGCGAACACCGTATGCCGTCTATTAGGTTTGTAGCACCGCCACTCGAATACTGATTTGCCGGAGGGAAGGTAAGCTTTATGTCTTTATCATCATTCATTTTAACAAATTCAGATGTTACAACCCGGCTCACGCTACCTTCTGACTGTGCATAAAACTTTAAGGTTGAAGTCTGATCAATTATAAAAGGTCCCTTGTATGCTTGTGTTGATGTTTTTCCGTCGATTCCGGTGATGCTGTAAAAAACTGAAGCGCCTGCCGGAGCGGTAAGAGTGATCAGTTTATTGTTTTTGAATGATTTTGTGGCATCCTGTATGGATGGTGCCGGTACTATTAAATTATCAGTAATTGCAGTTACCGGTTCATTGCCAATACCAACTCCCCATTTTTTATTTGGTTTGCCCGACATGGTAAAACTGAGTTCGCCGCCGTTCATAATATCTGAATGCTTCAGGAAAGACGCCTCATGTTTTTTGCCATTTAACATGGCCGACTGTATATAAAAGTTGTTTGTCGAAATACCATTGGCTTTAATTATGAATTTCTTTCCGTTTTCGAGGTTTATAGTCATTTTGCTGAACCAGGGAGTCCCGATTACATATTCATCAGTTCCGGGTGTAACCGGGTAAAATCCCATCGCGCTCATTACCGCCCAGGCCGACATCTGGCCGCAGTCTTCATTTCCGGTAAGGCCGTCAGGATTGTTATGATACAAGGTATTCAAAATCTGGTGGACCAGCTTTTGGGTTTTCCAGGGTTGGCCAGCAAATGGATAGAGGTATGCAATATGGTGGCTGGGTTCGTTGCCATGTGCATATTGTCCTATCAAGCCAGAAATATCGCTCTGGTCGCGGCCTGAAGTTTTGGAAGAAACACTAAAAAGCTGGTCGAGTTTTTTAGCCATGTTGGTTTTTCCTCCCTGCAGCTGGATAAAACCTGACAGGTCCTGAACAGTTGTAAAACTATATTGCCATGAATTGGCTTCGGTATAATTAAAATTTACTTCAAACGGATCGAAAGGATTAAACCATCCTCCATTACTTCGGGCCCGCATAAATCCGGTGGATGTATCAAAAATATTTTTATAATTCTGTCCCCGTTTTACAAAATATTTATACTCATCGTCCTTGCCAATAGACTTTGCAAATTGTGCAATACACCAGTCATCATAAGCATATTCCAGTGTTTTCGACACGCTTTCCGATTCATCTTCAGTGGAAACAAACCCATTTTGATCCAATGCTTTTAACCCTATATTACCTTCCCGCGTAGCGCTTTTACGCATGGCTTCGAATGCTTTTTCGGTGTCAAAACCTTTAATCCCTTTCACATATGCATCAACTATTACCGGAACCGAATGATAACCTATCATACAGAAGGTTTCGTTGCCGGCAAGTTCCCATACCGGCAGCAATCCGCCTTTGTCGTATTGGTTGAGAAAAGTATTAATATAATCGAGTGTCCGTTTCTGATCAATAATGGTCATCAGCGGGTGACACGCCCTGTATGTATCCCAAAGTGAAAAAACGGTATAATTGGTAAATGATATGTCTTTATGTACTTTCAGGTCGCGGCCGCGGTAGCTGCCATCCACATCCATATAGGTATTCGGATTCACCATAGTATGATACAGCGCAGTGTAAAAAACAGTTTTCTGCTGATCCGTTCCGCCTTCCACTTCTATTTTGGAAAGCTCTTTATTCCAGCTTGCTTTGGCATTGTTGCGGACCTGATCGAAATCCCAACCCGGAATTTCCGTTTTCATGTTAAGGCGGGCGCCATTCTCATTTACTGCTGAAATTCCAACTTTAATATAGATTTTTTCTCCGGCTGTGGTATTGAAATGGAAAATTGCCTTGATATTCTTTTGGTTATCTGCCGATTTTATCCCCGGCTTAACCTGGTTGTCAACCGCTATTTCGAAGGAATTAAATGGCTTCGAAAATTCCGCAACAAAATATACATATTGATTTTCAGCCCATGACCGCGAGCGACGTAATCCTTCAATCTGAGTATTGCTTATCACCTTTATGGATGATTCAAGAACTTCATCACGATGAAAAAGATCAACCAAAATATTTGATTCAGTTCCAGCAGGGAAAGTATAACTATGCATTCCTACCCGTTTTGTGGCAGAATGTTCGGCTGTAATCTTATAATCATCCAATACCACTTTGTAATAGCCGGGAGCCGAACTTTCACTGCTATGTTTGAATTTTGAACCGTAACCTGGTTTACCATCTGAACCGTTGTTCCAGCGTGTTTCACCTGTAGTTGCCGTAAACAGGATATCGCACAGGTCGGGAATTCCGGTTCCGTTCAGGTGTGTATGCGAAAATCCATAAATATAACTATCGTCGTAATGATAACCACCACAGCCGTCCCATCCTTCGAGCCTGGTATCAGGACTTAACTGAACCATTCCAAAAGGCATTGTCGCTCCAGGATAAGTATGCCCGTGACCTCCGGTACCGATGAATGTATTTACATAATCAGC
>JAIFMH010000037.1 GCA_020048595.1 Bacteroidota bacterium
AATTCAATCAATGCATTAACACGGAATTATCCCAAAAGAAAAATAGTCATCGTCAAAAAAGATAATGCATACACAATAAATCAATGTTCATTCAAAATTTATGAATCCTTTGAAAATTTAGAATCACAGGGATATGCCATCCGTACATTTTTTATGCCTGGACCGCAATATGTTATGAACACTGCAAGAGTAATTGATAACAATTTTTTTGAGAACCAACTGAATCCAGAAACATACATGATTGTTGGTGGAGATAATAACGGTGCTATGTACGGCGGCATTGACCTTGCCAGACACATTGAATCAAGTGGAGTAACAAAGCCTTTGTATGCCAATGAGGAAGCGTTTATTAAATATCGTGGCATTAAATTTAATCTCCCGCTGGATGAAAAAGCTGGCACTTATAATAGCGGATTTCATGGTACTGCAAACAAGCTGGCCGTTCGAGATGCATGGGACATTACTTTTTGGAAAACCTGGTTCGACGAAATGGCTGCACACAAATATAATGTGCTTACAATTTGGAACAACAACCCTTTTACGGCAATGCTCAATTTGGAGGATGAATATCCTGGTATTTCAATTCAGGGAGTTTCCGGGTTTGATAAAAACGAGAACGTTGTAAAAATAAATGATTGGTCTATTGATCAGAAAATTGCATTCTGGAAAGAGGTAATGAAGTACGGTCGTGACAGAGGTTTTGATATTTACTTCTTTACGTGGAATATATTTCTTTCTACTGCTAAAGATAAACATGGTATTACAAGCGATACCAATAATGAATTAACGAAAACATTTTATAGAAAATGCATGAAAAAGTTTCTGGAAACTTATCCAGATCTTACTGGATTTGGCGTCACTGCAGGTGAATCGATGGGTGATCTAAATAATGATCAAAGAGAAGCTTGGATGTGGGATACTTATGGAAAAGGAATGATGGAATATGCTGTTGCAAACCCCACTCGGGAGTTAGTTTTTATTCATCGCCTGCTTCAAAGCGATTTTACTTCAATGATGAATTATTTTAAACCACTAAGTGATTTACCAAATGTTCGATTTGATATATCGCATAAGTATTCCAATGCTCATGCTCATGCTGCTGTAAAACCCACTTACTGGGACGGAAAAGATTTAGAAGATGAACTCACCAAATACGATATTAAATCTTGGTTAACAATACGCAATGATGATTTTTTCTTCCTTCATTGGGCAGATCCTCAGTTTGTTCGTGATTATGTTACCAATTTTCCAACGGTTGGTAAATATGTTCATGGCATTTATATTGGTGCGGATGGCTGGGTATTTGGGCGAGAATTTGTATGCAAAAATCCTTACTATCAACAAAAGAATGCACTGGAAATACAAAAATCATGGTATATGCAAAAAATTTGGGGTGAAATTGCATACAATCCTTCTGTTCCTGATGAAGTGTTCAAAGACAACCTAAAATTAAAGTATCCTGAGGTTTCTTCTAGTGACTTATTCAATGCTTGGTCAAAGGCATCCAGGGCAGTCAGACTAGCCAACGAGCAAGTGACTGGAGATTGGAGTCTTGATTTTCATTTTTGGCCTGAAGCTTGGACGCATCAAGATGATGGATATTACAAAATCCGATATTCAAGAGTTGCTCCAATGAAAGGTTCGAATCTTTGTTCTTTCATAGGCTCGGCTTCAGGGAATTGCGGTGGATTGGTATCTGCGTTTGACAATGCTACCAACATTGAAAAATTGTCTAACGAAGCTCTTGCTATAATAAAAAATTTAAATGCAGGGACAAACACCGAGCTTATGCTGAATTTGAAAGATATAGAAGCGATGGCAAATCTTGGTCTTTTCAATGCAAATAAATTTCGTGCAATTATGTATGATCTTCAGAGTAATCAGCAAGTAAAAGCTATAAATGCTATGGGAAACGCATATATCAATTGGATTAATTATACAAATATTATGGATGGTTTGTATAGGGGCGTCAATATGCAAAGAAATCATGACTTTAATACTTGGCATGATCATGATAATGATGTTTTGCAGGATTTAGTAACGCTGGGCGGTCCAGATGATTTTAACACTACAAACCCGTATCCGTGGGTATATATAAAATCTCCCGCTCTGGCAGATTACTTTGTCGCCCCAGCTGATGTTAAAATTGAAGTTAATGCAAGTGCTGGTGAGAATTCTGTTGTAAGTGTGCAATTAAAAAACAATGGCGTTTTAGTTGGCACGGATAACAGTTTTCCATATAGTTTTGATCTTCCGGGTTTGTTGGCAGGAAGCTACGCGTTTGAGGTGTTTGTAACAGATGACAAGGGAGGCACAGATACTTATACAAGAAATACAAAGGTTTACGATCAAGCCTCATTTAATACTGTCCCGTGGATTGAAGATTTTACATTTGCTGATGGAACCGTATCTGATACTGGACCAACTTCCTGGACATCCATCCGACCGGATTATACTTTCTTTGCTGTAAAGAAAAATGAGTTTGCTATAAATGGCAATGGTACAGAAGGGGTTCTTACAACCAGTGAAATTGATATTTCCAAAGGCGCTGTAAATATTAGCCTCGATGTTCGTTCAAGTGGAAATCTTGAAACTCCTGATTATGTAAGTCTTTTTAAATTAGTAGATGGCGGTGAGGAAACTCTTATTGGTTCAAAGACAGGTAATCAAAATACTACAACGACAATTACAGGTATCGCATCTGGAAAGAAACTTATTCTAAAAATAAAAGCTAAAGTTTCTTTCAGTGACGAGTACTACTACATGGACAACTTTAGTGTTAAGTACACGGCAACATCAATAAATAATAAAGTTGAAGCCATTTTACCAACCCAGACACAATTGGGACAGAATTATCCAAATCCTTTTAATCCAGAAACCACAATTTCGTATCAACTATCCCAGCCTTCACACGCAAGGATAATTATCCGCAATACGCTTGGACAGGAGATTAACAAATTGGTAGACCGAAATCAGGCAGCCGGGTGTCATTCTGTAAGATGGAACGGAAGAGATTTTAGCGGTAATAAGGTAGCAAGCGGTATGTACATTTATATGCTTGAAACGAACAATTCTGTATTTGCAAAGAAGTTAGTTTTGTTACAATAGTGAGTAAACAGTTACGCCATTGCGAATAAAATATAATCTTTTAGATATCCCGCAGATGGCGGCGGAGAGTTTCATTCAAAAAAGATATTTCCTTTTCACGTTTAAATAACATAAAGAGAATAAATACTATGAGAACAAAATCTTTGTTTTTTTTAAAATCACCTTTTAGCTTGCTGCTGATACTTTTGGTTTTAACAATCAACGTATCAATTGCTCAAAATGCAAACGAGACAAAAACTTCAAATCCTGTTGCGGCTAAGGTAGAAATCAACGGCGAGTTGAAAAAGTGGCACAAAATTACACTCACTTTCGATGGACCTGAAACTTCAGAAATGGATACATTGAATCCATTTTTGAATTATCGGTTCGATATATATTTTACTCACAAAGAATCTGGCAGAACGTTGAAGATACCAGGATATTTCGCCGCTGATGGAAATGCCGGTGAGACATCTGCTTCTTCGGGCAATAAATGGCGAGTACATATAGCACCTGATGCAATAGGAACCTGGAATTACAAAGTAGATTTTAGAGTAGGAAACTGGCAAGCAGTGAGTGAACGTAAAAATGCAGGTAAAAGTGCCGGTTTTATGGATGGTGCCGAAGGATCTTTTGTAGTTGATAAAAGCGATAAAACAGGTCGCGATAATAGAGCAAAAGGTCGTTTGCACTACGATGGAACCCGATATTTGAAATATGTTGAAACCGGGAAACCTATGATAAAGGTTGGACCAGATTCGCCGGAGAATTTTCTCTCTTTTGCAGATTTTGATGGTACTTTTCATAACGATGGACACAAAGACAATCTTGTAAAATCGTGGGAAGCGCATCTAAAAGATTGGAAAGAAGGTGACCCGACATGGAAAAATGGAAAAGGGAAAGCGATTATTGGAGCAGTTAATTATTTGGTCTCAAAAGGATTGAATGCGTTTTCATTTCTTACTCTTAATATTGTTGGCGATGACCAAAATGTATTTCCTTTCGTTGATTATGATACGCGTGATAGATATGACTGCTCAAAATTAGATCAGTGGGAGGTAGTATTAAATCATGCCGATATTCAAGGAATGTTTTTACATTTTAAACTTGTAGAACAGGAATGTCAAGGTTTACTCGATAATGGCGCTATTGGTGCTTATACAAGACTTTATTACCGAGAAATCATGGCACGTTTCGGGCACCATCTATCGCTTAACTGGAATGTAGGAGAAGAGTCAGGCGATTGGGCAAAAGATCATAAAACACCACCAATGAATACAACACAACGTTTGGCTGCTGCTGAATGGTTCTACCAAAACGATCCTTATCATCACCATACTGTTATTCACAACCCTCCAGCTTTCGATGATATTTTGGGACCTATAAGTAAATACACCGGAGTGTCTTATCAACACGGTACAGAACAGTTCCGCGGTGTACATGAAACTATATTAAACTGGTTAAATCTGTCTAAAGAAACTGGTAAACAATGGGCTATTTCTATAGATGAGCCAGGCGGTGCAGAGCACTCATTGCTACCAGATGCTGAAGATGCTCACCATGATAGTGCCCGCGTTAATAGTCTCTGGGGTTCATTTTTAGCAGGAGCATGGGGAAATGAGTTCTATTTTGGATATGCACATCCCCATTCAGATCTAACGTGTGAGGATTTCCGCTCACGAGATCTGTTCTGGAATCAATGCAAATATTTGCTCGACTTTTTTGAAGGTAATCAAATACCAATTGAAAAAACTGATAACCATGATAATTTAGTACGGAAGGGTGATTACTGTTTGGCTATACCCGGTAAAATGTACATTGTATTTTTGAGAAATGGAAATGGCTCTATTGATCTTAATGGAGTTGAAGGGAATTTTAGTCTTCAGTGGTTTGATCCTAGGAATGGAGGGGCACTGCAATATTCACAAGTTCAAAAAATAAAAGGTGGAAAAATTCAAGACCTTAAAGGAGCTCCTTCTGAACCTGCAAAAGATTGGGTAGTTTTTATAAGAAAAGTAAAATGAGAATTACATCAAAGAGATTTCCATGTATATTAAGTTTTATTTTTTTTTAACGATAATTGTATTGTCTGGTAATCTTGTTGCGCAAGATAAAATTATTATTGGACCCAATTATAAGATTGATTCTTTGTTAACGGATTTGGGCAACCCAAAGGGAAAGAGTTTTGAGTTTAATATTCCACTATCAAATAGTAATATTTTTCGTGGTGATGACTCAACGCTTGATCTTATTAAACCGGTTCGAAAAACGAGAAGAATATTTGTTTACATTCCTGCTACTTTTAAGAATGGACCGAGTGCGTCTGTTTTAGTTACGTTCGATGGTCCTTCACACGTTGAAGAGATAAGAAATGCACTTGATAACCTGACTATTTCAAAACATAAGAATACAAAACTGCCGGCTTTTATCCTTGTTTCAGTAGAAAATGGTGGAGACGATGCAAAAGGAAGCCAACGTGGTTTGGAATACGATACAATGTCTGACCGACTTGCTCGTTTCATTCATGATGAAATTCTTCCCGCTGTTGAAAATAATAATGAAATAAGAAAAATATATCCTGAATTTAAAATTTCCAAAAATCCTTGGGATAGAGCAGTTATGGGCTGCAGTTCCGGTGGTGTGGCAGCATTTACCATGGGGTGGTTTCGTCCCGATTTGTTCCGACGCATCATATCATATTCTGGAACCTTTGTCGATCAACAGGATGATGACGCTCCTGAAGAAAAAATATATCCTTTTGGAGCCTGGGAATATCATTCAGGAATGAAGCTGATTGAACACAGTGAAATGAAACCGCTTCGTATTTTTTTGCACGTATCAGAAAATGATCTTCGATCTGATGCATCGGAGGCAACTCATCATAACTGGGTGATGGCTAATGAACGAATGGCGGCGGCATTAAAAACTAAAGGATACGATTATAGATATTTATATAGTCTAGCAACCGGACATTGTGATACAAGAGTTTTTGAACATTCACTTGTTGAGACACTTTTATGGATATGGCGTGACTAGGTAAGTGCATTACCAGGCTTGTGAAAAATTTAGATTCGGACAATGGAACATGCGTACAAGCAAAACGAGTGAATTCAACAAAAGTCGTCGAGATAGTTATTTATTTATTCAACTAAACAAAGAGAAAATTACAGAGTTAAGAA
>JAIFMH010000158.1 GCA_020048595.1 Bacteroidota bacterium
CGGCCCATAAAAACGATAACTCATCAGATTTTTACAACCTAAAAAGTTATTCGTTAGGCTCAAATGCCGGTGCAAATTATTCTATTTATCAAAATTCACTTAAATCGCAAAGTGAGCTATATTCAAGTTTATCCGGATACTTCAATTCCGGCAGACAGCACAACACATTTGAACTTGAAAATTCCGAACTTAAACAGCATTCTTTCTCAAGTTCTGAATCTCTGACAATCAGAGGACTAAAAAGGTTCTATAATCTGAAACAAAATTATTTCGAAGTTAACGGCTCATTTAATATTGCCAATTATGGCAGTTTTAATAACGAAGATAGATTTGACGCTGATACTACATCCAATTCCATTAAAAGCAGCTCGAAAAATTTTCAAACTAATTCACATATAGCCTTACTAATCGGGAAAGGCAGAATAGAGCAGGTTCAGGATGCACGAATGGCTTTATATTTAATTGAAGATATGCATCAGTTAAGTAGGGATAAGCGCCCTGTATCTGATGAGGAAGTACTAGAATTGGCCAAACTGATCACATCCTTAAAATACAAACGATTTTTCGATAGCCGGCTTCAGAAAATAGCTGAAATAACTGCCATTGATTCATTTATGCAACAAAAAGGCATTGTTAGCTCTTCAGATGCTACTTATTTTACTTCATTAAACGATAACTGGGATTATGCCAACAACCCGGCCAGAAATAGCGGTTGGAGAATATATACAGGTATTGAGACTGATTTTGGATATTATAATGATAAGTACCACAAGGATTATATTGTACCAGCTCAGGATTTTACAGAAAATATATATAATCAAAAAACGCTAAATGGTTTCATTGTTGCCGGCCTAAACTACGAAAAACCAATTAGCCTCAAATGGCAGAAATCGGCATCATTCAAAGCTCTCTTTGGTTCAGCTTATAAGCTAATGAGCCAGAAAAACAGAAATCAAGTTGATATAAATAATTTTCAGGGGACAACTCCATCTTTTGACATAATTTTCAACTATGGATATGGGTACTATCCAAACTCCCGTACTTGGTTGACAGCAAGTTGGAGACTATTATCCGGTTATGGAAAACGATTCACAGGTACTTCAAATGAAGACAAAGAAAATTCAAAGAACAGATTTTATGCGTCTACAGGGCCAAATGTTCAGGCTTATTACTACTTATCAGAAAGACTCAGGTTGAGTCTTTCATTCTATGGAAATTTCCAAATTGAGAATGAAAATTATATCACAAATATCCCGGCAGGATCTGATGATAACCAAACTAAAACAAACTGGAATCACGAATTAACAGCATCGCTTACCTATAGTTTGTTTTAAATCAACCGGATTAAACATTTAGTATACAATCTAAAAAAACTACTGATTCGTATAGTTCAAACTATAAAAACAGGGAATTATTCAGCGCGATGCAACCATTTCGCCGGAATAGTTCCCTTTGTTATTGAAAGCTGAAGAAAGCAAACCCGTTAAGCAGAAGTGCAGACCATGGCAAATTAAGTATTACTTTTGTGAAAGGCTAAACAAATATAGGTTTGAGGAACGTTGTAAGACTGATTACCGGTAACAAAAGCGATATTGAGCGGGAACTTGTGCACGGTTGCACCCGCAACGATCGCATTGCCCAGCGCGACCTCTACCAGAAATATTGCGATGCCATGTTCACCATTGCTTACCGCATTGTTAACAACCGCGACGATGCCCACGATGCCCTGCAGGAAGCCTTTATACAGGTATTCCGCGACATAGCGCAGTACAGGTTCGATTCTACTTTAGGCGCCTGGATTAAAACCATTGTAGTGCGGAATTCGCTCAAGCTGCTTTCGAAAAACCGTAACCTGGCTTTTGCCGATATGGATGAAGCAAAAAGTGATGAAATGATCCTGATCCCCGATACGCTCAACAGCGAATACCTCGAAAAGGTAATCCTTTCGTTGCCCGATGGATACAGAACCGTTTTCCTGCTTACCGAAGTTGAAGGCTACAGCCACGACGAAACTGCCAAGATGCTAGGTATTTCGCCCGGCACTTCGAAATCGCAGTTGCATCACGCGAAGAAAATGCTTAAAAACCGGCTTTCAGCACTGATGGATTAACGAACATGGACGAGAACAAAAACCATATAAACAACAGGCTAAGCGAACAGCTGCCCTCACACTCTCCCGATCCGGAGATGTGGCAGCGCCTTTCGGGAAAGCTTGATATGCTTGATGCCGAAATAGCCTACCAGGAAAAACTGC
The DNA here is from genome assembly GCA_020048595.1 of Bacteroidota bacterium. Lineage (GTDB taxonomy): Bacteria > Bacteroidota > Bacteroidia > Bacteroidales > UBA4417 > UBA4417. The sequence goes on from JAIFMH010000158.1 coordinate 2,255, forward strand.
AGGGACTTCCCGTGCATTCACCCGACCAGGGAACCTGGACTATAATTTCACGCCGCCTAACGCGGATTGCTTACTATAAAACCGGTGTACGGATAGCTTTGTCGGCAGCAGCCGGATTATTGCTGTTTTTCACAGTTTCACGGATGTCGGATCAGTATCAAACTTCAACAGATAAAGTTCCACAATTTGCCAGCGAGGAACAACCTGCTCAGCCTTCGGCTAAACAAAACCAGGCTAATCCGTCAGTATTTCAGGAAAATGAAATAAAAAACCCGGATCGCGCTTCCGGGGATATTTCGTCAGCCAGGATAAGCATTGCCCAAAGCAAAGTGATTCCGGTTTCCCAAAAAGTTGTAGCCAAAACTAAAACTCCGCTTACAGTCAATGAAATCGATGCTATTCCCATTGAAAATAAGAAATTGGAAGTGCCAGTGGATATTTCTGAAACAATACCTTCAGGCAACGAAATTGCTGTAAATAGTACAATCCCTGTTCAACCGGAAAATGCGATTGACCCGTCAGCACAAAACAAACCAGTTTACGACCTGAATTTTTCGGATAAAGAAAAGATAAAAACTGAGATTGAAACTCAATCCATTATGTTTCAGAAGGAACCTTACAAAATTACGGGTTCACCTTCAGTAAAATTCAATGCGCCTATAGAACCATTGGCTGATAAAAAGGCAAACAATTTTGCCCTTGCCATGGGTTACTTTCCTGAAAACATAAACAACGGAACTGATAATTCCCTTTTTCATAATGTTGATTTCACAGCCAGTTATAACAAGGACAAAGTAAGGTTCAATACCAGTCTGGGCATGGCCTATAATGAAGAACAGATAGAATTCGACATGTATTACGACATTAATACTCCTGTAACAGCTTTGGGTCCCGGAGGTAAAGTAGATACATTAAGTTATGAGGTTGCGAATCTGGAATCGGAATACATGGGAACCGAAAAACACAAATACGTAACATATAATCTTGGCTTTGGCAGGAAGTTGTTCAGTATTGGGAAATTCTCGACATGGATCAATGCAGGAGCTGGTTTTGGAATAAAGCTTAACGAACCTGATCTGATTGCATCAACTGCAAATTCGATTAAAGGGCAGTACAATGCAAGTATTGTGCGTGTAAGCAGCACCAAACCGGTTTATAACGACGTGAATATAAATTTCGTAACCGGGATTGATTTTAATTATAAAGTCCTCAGCAGGTTAAGCATTTCATTCGCTCCCGTTAGCCGCTGGTATTTCAAACCGGTACTGTCAATGGATAACCAGCCTACTGATGAGCTGACACTCGGATTCAGAACCGGAATGAAATTTGATTTCTGATCCTGGCAGAATATTGTCCCTTTACTTAAAGTCAAAACATTACAGGTTTAGGGAGATATCCTCATACAATATTCCAGCCGTAAGGCACAAATATTTATTTTTCCCCATTCACCTTTCTTAACTCGGCTAAAGCTTGCATTCGCCTGCGATATTCATTATATTTGTGGTAGTGAAAAACACAAGTTAAACTATTTATAAGATGGATAAAATAATAGTTGCTGTTGACCTTTCGGATGTTGCGACTGTAGCTCTCAATCATACTGTTTCATTCGCCAGAGCTTTTAAATGCCATGTCCGTATTTTGCATGTTGAAGTTCCGGTTCCTACCTATATCGGGAACGAAATCGTTCAACCCGTAATTCCAACCGATAATGAAGAAGAAATGGAACGGATCAGCAAGGATTTATCGGCTATGGTTGATCATCTGAATCAGCATGGAGTTGAAGCTGACTTTGAACTTGTTAAAGGCCCGATTGTAGAATCAATTATTGAAAAAGCGGCCAGTTACAATGCGGATATGATCATACTCGGAGCACATAATCATGGTTTCCTGTACAGGGCTTTTATCGGAAGTGTTTGCTCCGGTGTTGTAAAACATAGCCCTTGCCCCGTTCTGATTATTCCATCTAAATAAATTTCTCTTTTTATTATTTCGCGGGACACTGATATGGTTTTCCATTCAACCGTACTATTTGTAAAGGACATCGAAGTCGCAAAAAAATTTTATACCCGTTTCCTGAATTTTTCAGTCGAACATAATTTCGGGAAAAATGTAATTATGAGTAATGGCCTCACCCTTTGGGAAACTGATCCGGAGTACATCATAAATAAGCAATTAGATACAACAAAAGAATCAAACCGTTTCGAATTGTATTTTGAAGATGAGAATATTGATGAAGTATTTCTGTCCCTGGAAAAAGCAGGAATACTTTTTTTTCATCCCATCCATGAAGAACCCTGGGGACAGCGGACCTTCCGTTTTTTTGATCCCGACAATCACATGATTGAAATAGGTGAGCCTTTGGATGTTTTTGTGAATACCATGCATAAAAAAGGATTGACACCCGCGCAGATTTCTATAAAAAGCGGAATTCCAATTGAAACAGTAGTTGGTTTAATCTGGAAATGATATTCAAAATGAATTTTTCGATGATCGCTCCCTGCGGCATGAATTGCGGAATCTGCCTGGCAAATCTGCGGGATAAAAACATTTGCCCTGGTTGCTGGAGTGATAACAAATATAAATCCAAATCCTGTGCAAATTGCAGTATTAAAAATTGTGAATTAGTAGAAAAAACAGGCTCGGAATTCTGTTATGACTGCTCAAATTTCCCTTGCGCCCGTTTGAAGCAACTGGATAAGCGCTACAGGTTGAAATACAAAATGAGCATGATCGAAAACCTACTATATATTAAAGAGTTCGGATTGGAAAATTTTGAAAAAAAGGAAGCAATCCGATGGAAGTGTGATACATGCGGAGGAATGATTTGTGTTCACCGGGGAGTTTGTTTGAAATGCAGAAATCATTGTATACTCCAGGATACAGTGCAGAATCAAACCTGTTAACAAAAATAAGTTCAGCATTCTGAAAATATACACATATATTCCATATCAAAAAAAAGGCGGATACTATCTTTTCTAATGTCGAATTACAAATCCTACTCTACCTGAAAACGGATACATACTAAAATCCTATTTTTTCGTATTTTTGTGATCATGGATAAAACATCGGAGCATATCAGCAAATTAATCAGTAGCAACATCGCAGAAATTGATCCTGCTGCTCAGGTTATTTTATACGGTTCCAGAGCTCGCGGGGATGCAAGAAAAGATTCGGATTGGGATATTCTTGTGCTTACGGATTATCCGGTTGATTTAAAAAAAGAAAGTTTATTCCGCGACCATCTCTATGAATTGGAAATTCAGACAGGTGAATCACTTTCATTATTTGTATATTCGTTAGCAGATTGGAATACAAAACAAAGAATATCACCCTTTTATCAGAATATATCTAATCAAGGTCTTCTGTTATAACACTGGAGGAACGTCGCGAATACGCAAAAAACAGAATTGAAACAGCACATAAAACAATTGATGCTGCTAAGCTTTCGGCAGAAAACGGGTTCTGGAATTCTGCTGTAAATCGTCTTTATTATGCATTATTCTATGCAGTAAATGCAGTACTGGTTGTTAATGAAGTCTATCCGCAATCACACTCAGGGATGAGAAGTTTGTTTGCGCTTCATTTTATCAAATCCGGTAGAATGGATATGAAGTATGGCAAACTTCTTGCCCAATTGTATGACTGGCGTCAAAAGGGTGATTACGACAATATGTTTGATTACGATTCAGAATCCGTAATGACACTATTTGAACCTGTTATGGAAATGTTGATCCAGATAGAAAGAGAAATTAATCCGACAGCTTAATCCGGGAAAATAAAACAGGGGAATTCAAATGCTCTCTTACTGTCGGGGTGACTTCGAGTCACCCCGTCAGTAAGTGCTCGCACCCCGACTCATAACTAAACTATCGCGCCTTCCCTCCCAGCAACCTTTCTGCCAGTCCAGTCTCCCCCATCTTTGCCAGCGATTGCCTTATCCACTGACGGTTTTCAGGTTTGTACCAGAAGAAAAACTTACGCTGATCTTCTTTTTCCTGGCGGCTTCGGGC
>JAIFMH010000276.1 GCA_020048595.1 Bacteroidota bacterium
CTTGTTGTCAAACAACTCATTTCTCACTACTTCCAACTTAGACCTCTTTACATCCGACTTCCAACATCCAACATCCGACATCCATCCTTAAATTCTAAACAAAAAAAGCAAACGATTTTTCCCCACACCTATTTGATTTTAAGTAATTTCGCCATCAGATTCTAACCTTTAAAACAACAAACCATGTTAAAACGAATCATTCCATTTATGGTATCACTGGCATTGTTTGCAGCTTTTACCAGCAGTTGCAAACAGAAGTCCGGCGACAAAAACACAGCAAACGATACAACCGCTATGAGCGAAATGCAGAAAAAAGTAAACGAATATGCCGTGGTTAAACTCACCACCGACCTGAGCAAACTAACCGAAAATGAAAAGCAGATGATCCCGATTCTGCTTGAAGTAGCCCAGATAATGGATGATATTTTCTGGGAACAAACCTGGGGCAATAAAAATGCATTGCTCGATACGATTAAAGATCCGTATGCAAAACAATTTGCAGCTATAAATTATGGCCCATGGGACAGGCTGGATGAAAACAAAGCCTTTATTGCCGGTATTGGCGAAAAGCCTAAAGGTGCAAATTTTTACCCTGTTGATATGACAAAGGAAGAATTTGAGAAATGGAATGATGCTAATAAAGCAAGTCAGTACACATTGGTTGTTCGCAATGAGGATAAGAGCCTGAAAAGTGTATGGTTTCACGAAGCATATGCTGAAAAGATTAAAAAAGCTGCAAATCTGTTGTTAAAGGCTGCGCAACTAGCCGAAGATACAGGTTTAAAAAAATACCTGACCCTGCGTTCGAAAGCACTGCTTAACGACGACTATTTCGCCAGCGATATGGCCTGGATGGAAATGAAAACCAATACCCTGGATTTTGTTGTTGGCCCGATCGAAAACTATGAAGATGAACTATTCGGATATAAAGCTGCGCACGAGGCCGCATTATTGGTAAAAGACAAGGAATGGAGCGCCAAACTCGAAAAGTTTGCCGCTATGCTGCCTGAACTCCAAAAACAACTTCCCTGTGATCCTAAATATAAAAAAGAGGTTCCGGGAACGGATTCCGATTTAAATGCGTATGATATTTTGTTTTATGCAGGCCATACCAACAGCGGAGGAAAAACAATTGCCATAAATCTGCCAAACGACGAAAAAGTTCAGCTGGCCAAAGGAAGCCGCCGTTTGCAGTTAAAAAATGCGATGCAGGCAAAATTTGATAAAATCCTTGTACCGATTGCTGAAGTGCTTATTGATACCGCTCAACGTAAAAATGTTAAGTTCGATGCTTTCTTTGGGAATGTTATGTTTCATGAGGTTGCTCATGGACTTGGAATTAAAAACACTATCACAGGAAAAGGAAATCTGCGCCAGGCTTTAAAAGAGCAATATTCAGGATGGGAAGAAGCAAAAGCTGATGTCGTAGGTTTATGGATGGTTGCCTGGCTGATTGATAAAGGCGAGCTAACAGGAATAACGGTTGAAGATGCTTATGTAACCTATATGGCCGGGCTTATCCGATCGGTACGTTTCGGTGCTGCCGAAGCCCACGGAAAAGCCAATATGATGTGTTTCAATTTCTTTGAAGACAAAAAAGCATTTTCGCGTAATTCGGATGGTACGTTTAAAGTTGATATTGAGAAAACACGCCAGGCCATTAACGAATGGAGTGCATTTATACTCAGCGTTGAAGGAGATGGCGATTACGATAAGGCTGTAACTTATATGAAAGAAAATGGCAAAGTCCGCCCTGAACTGCAGGCTGGACTGGATTTATTGAAATCTGCCAATATCCCTAAAGATGTGGTATTTGAGCAGGGGAAAGTGGCGTTGGGACTTTAGTTTACAAGAGGAATGAGTTAGGGGCGACTGGGCGAGGAGCGACAAGGCGAGAACTCATTTAGTTAAAAGTGAATAACGAACTTAGCGAAGCGATCTCACGAACGAAGTAAGTAATATTGAATAACAGTATAAAAGCTCAATTGGACAAAATTCAATTGAGCTTTTTCTTTTAAGATTTCGTTTTCGCAGAAATGCACAACTTTAAACTATGATAAAACTGATAGGTTTAAGGAAACTATTCCGGGTTATCAAACTGTAAGATTTGAAAACCATGCTTATATCTCTACAGGATAAACCTCCGTGTGGAGCATTTTCTGAAACAGGATTGAAAATCCTGAACTCTGAGCAGCGGGATTTAAAATCCTGGGCTCCATTCGGCGGGATTGTAAATTCCGCCCAGCAAATCCCGCTGAGCTGTTTTTACAGAATTTATTTGCCAACTCACAGAACAAATAAGTCAACTTACATAGGATTAGCAAATAGCAGCCTGGCAGAATAAAGATTTTAATGTATAAAAGTTATCTTTGCCTGTTAATCAACCCTGTTAAATATATAAAAATGAAAAAAATCGTACTTGCTTTATGTTTGCTTACGGCGATTTTCGCCAAAGCAGCCAATACTCCTGACGAAGGCATGTGGCTTCCCATGTTTGTTGAAAGGTTAAACTATGTAGATATGCAGAAAATGGGTCTTCACCTTACCGCTGAGGAACTATACAGCATTAACCACTCAAGCCTTAAGGACGCTGTTGTAAGCCTTGGCGGATTTTGTACTGCCGAAGTTGTTTCAGCCGAAGGATTACTTTTTACCAACCATCACTGCGGATATGATGTAATTCAGAACCACAGCTCAGTTGAACATGATTATTTAACCGATGGTTTCTGGGCAATGAATAAAGCGGAAGAACTTCCGAACGAAGGTCTTTTTGTTTCGTTCCTGGTACGCATGGAGGATAAAACCAGCGATGTTCTTGGAGTGGTAACCGCTGATATGGACGAAGCTGCCCGTGGCGCTGCAATTAGCAAAAAAGTTGAAGAGCTGAAGAAAGAAGCAACCGAAGAAGGTAAATATAAAGTTGAGCTGAAACCTTTCTTTAATGGAAATGAATATTATTTATTTGTTTACCAGGATTTTAAAGATATCCGCCTGGTAGGAGCTCCTCCTTCATCAATCGGGAAATTCGGCGGCGATACCGATAACTGGATGTGGCCACGCCATACCGGTGACTTCAGCATTTTCCGTATTTATACTGCCCCTGATGGCTCACCGGCTGAATATTCGAAAGATAATGTGCCGATGGCTGCTAAAAAATTCCTGCCTATCTCCGTTAAAGGATATAAGAAAAATGATTTTGCTATGATATGGGGTTACCCCGGACGTACTGACCGTTACATGAACTCCTGGGCAGTTGACGCTACACTTTATGACACTGATCCAATAATTGTAAAAGGACTTGGTTTGGTTCTCGAAAAACAAAAAGAAGGAATGGATAAGGACGATGCCGTTCGTATCGCTTATTCAAGTACTTATGCCGGCCTGGCAAACTTCTGGAAAAACAAAATGGGAGAAGCCCGCGACCTGAAACGTCTTGATGTGATCAAGAAAAAGCAGGATGTGGAAGCTAAATTGATGCAATGGATCAATGCCGACGAACAACGCAAAGCAAAATACGGTGATGTACTCAGCACCTATGCTGATATTTACAAACAGTATAAAGATCAGAACCTGAACCAGCAGATGTGGCACACACAGCTTTTGTTCTTTGGATCCAAAGCGTTCCCTTTCCCGGGACAGGCAACTGCTATTGAAACCGTATTAAAAACCGGTGCCAAAGGTGATGATCTGAAGAAACAGATGGAAAAGTACAACGAAACATCGAAAGAACATTTCAAGGAATATAACAACGCTATTGAACAGAACGTACTTGCCGCTTTACTTGTCATGTTCCGTGACGGTATTCCCGCTGCTCAGCAACCTGCTATTTTCCAGGATATTGACAAAAATTACAAAGGCGATATTAATAAGTATGTAGCTGATATGTTTAAAGAGTCAATCTTTTATACAGAGGCTAATTTTAACGCTTTCCTTGCTAAGCCAAGTCTTAAAAAACTTCAGAAAGATCCTGCTTTGCTTGCCTACAATTCATTTATGGATAGTATGAAGAAACTTCAGGCTGCTAACATGCAACTTGGAGCCTCAAACAGAAAAACACAACGTCTTTTTGTAGCTGCTTTGCGCGAAATGGAGCCAAACACAAGTTTTTATCCGGATGCCAACAGCACCATGCGCATGACTTACGGTAAAGTATTGGATTATTATCCTGCCGATGCTGTTCATTACAACTATTACACAACGCTCGACGGAGTTATGATGAAAGAAGATCCGAACAACGAAGAGTTTATAGTTCCTGCAAAACTGAAGGAATTGTACAACAAAAAAGACTACGGACGTTATGGCGAAAACGGCAAACTGTATACTTGCTTCCTTACGGATAATGATATTACCGGTGGTAACTCGGGAAGCCCTGTTATCAATGCTGATGGTCATTTAACAGGAATTGCCTTTGATGGTAACTGGGAAGCGATGAGCGGAAATATACTATTCGAACCCGAACTTCAACGTACTATTAATGTGGACATTCGCTACGTACTTTTTGTTATTGAAAAGTATGCAGGTGCCACCAACCTGATAAACGAACTTAAGATTATTGAATAATTGAATTAGTTAGTGTTTAATTTTAAAAGGATTCCATAACGGAGTCCTTTTTTTTGTTGCTATTTATTCCTGCAAACCAATTAAGCGTAAATTCTGAAATCTGGTGAACACTCTGAACCCGCTATCCGTTTAATTGCAAAATATTCTTTTCTTATGGCAATTCCTGCAAAAACTATTGATGAAGTACTGGCAGAACTAGACCGAATTATTGATTCGACTGTTTCTGAAAACAATTTTCTTGGAATTTTTGCTTACGTTTATCGCAGAACAACGGCGCAGATAAAACAGGCAATTGCTGAAAAGCAATTTGAAGATAATGCCCGTATGGAACTGATGGACGTGGCTTTTGCAAATTTGTATTTAACCGCATATTATGGATTTAAGAATAACCAGGATTGCTCGTCAGCCTGGAAAACTACATTCAACGCCAGGAATGAGAAAATTACTATCATTCAGCACCTGATGCTCGGAATGAACGCGCATATCAATATGGACCTGGGAATTGCTGCTGCAACTTTTGCTCCGGGACTAAGTATGCCCGCGCTGAAAAATGATTTCATGAAGGTAAACCAGATACTTAATGACCTCACAAATGAAATGCAGGACAGGTTAACAAAAGTTTCGTGGCTGATGTTTATTATAGATTGGATGGGTAAAAATACGGATGAGAAAATTGTGAATTTCAGCATGGTGAAAGCCCGTGAACAGGCATGGGACCTGGCTTGTGTATTGTCGGGAAGCACCGAAAATGAAAGGAAATCAGCTGTTGAAGCCACTGATCAGATAATTTCAGGTTTAGCTGGAATGATTAAAAGTCCTCCCGGTAAATTGCTAAAAATGGCATTAAAGCTAGTTGCTTATTTTGAAGAAAAAGAGGTGAAAACCATTGTTGCAAAGCTCAAGGAAGACTAGCTTAACAGGTTTTGTAATAATCAGTATTTTTTATCAAAACTGATAATTCATCTGTTATTAATTTGTTTTTTAAAGGTCAGATGGAATACGCCATAATATCATTCTCGGTTGGTGAGAAAACTTTCTCATGGCTATTTCATGTGTCATTATTTATTTTTTAGGGGTCATATGGAATTATTAACGACTAAATTGATTTCAAAGGTGTTAATGAAACCGCTACGCTAAGTTACTCATGTCTTGCTTATTCTCAAAGGTATTCGTGAGCTAAAGGTTCGCCGTGAATAATCAATCCTTTCTGATACAATTTATTGCCATGGCTCGTTTCATCTGCTATCTTTGCAATTAAAATAAGCTGTTATTCAATTTACATGGCAGAACAAAAAAACAATCCATTACACGGCGTAAGCCTCGAAACGATATTAAATCGCTTAGTTGATCATTTTGGCTGGGAATTATTGGGGAAACTTATCCAGATAAACTGTTTTATCGAAAATCCGAGTATTCAGTCGAGCCTTAAATTTCTGCGGAAAACACTCTGGGCAAGGAAGAAAGTTGAAGACCTTTACCTGGAGATACATACTACAGAAGACAAGACTATAGGAGCAGGTAAAGCCTAGATTTATAGTCTTTTGCTGTTAACGTTCGGGATTACAAATCCGAAACTCTCTCCAGCGGGATTACAAATCCCGCTGAGCGATCCCGCTGAGTAATCCCGATGAGGATATAGTGGTCGAACTTTATTTACAAATGTATTGTGATGAAAACTAAGAACCAGTGTTAC
>JAIFMH010000103.1 GCA_020048595.1 Bacteroidota bacterium
TGAGATTTCAAGCCGTTCCCAAATCCCCTTTTTGTTTACTTTTAGGTCTCCCATTATTTCTATGTCCAAAACGGAGAATTTGTACCTGGCAAATTTTGAATAGAATAGTTCATCATCTGTAGTGATAATCTCTTTAATTAGCCGATTTTCCCATTCTGCCCTTAAAAATTCGGCATCCCTATCGCTTACTAAAATATCTATATCGTACATTTTATCAAGGTTAACACCTGACAAGCTGAGTGCTGCTGAACCTATCAAATAGAAGTTATCCTTAAGAAATTGCAATGAATGGGAAGCTTCCTTTAAAGTATAAATTATTTTCTCTTCAATAGTCATAATCGTCTTTTGGATTTGTATAAATTTCAATTTGTCGGAACAAAATTACCCTTAACAATTGGCTAAATTGTCATTCATGGTTTTTATATACAGATCATGACTAAAAATATGAAGCCTGGCTGGACCATGAGCAACTCCGACCTGTTTTTCATTTAAAGGTATCAGGTATTTCATGTTCGCGAACTTTTTCCTGAAATTACGTTTATCGAATGTTTTCCCCAGTAATACCTCATAAAGTTTTTGCAATTGTGAAAGCGTAAACTTTTCTGGCAGGAGTTCAAAGGCAATAGGTTGGTTCAGTATATCAATCCGGAGATGTTCAAGTGCACTTTTTAAAATATCCATATGATCCATAACCAGGTCAGTTATTTCATGAACCGGACAACATCTGACATTATCACCCATAATTAATTTTGCACTGCCTTGTTCTGATATATCAATAAGCGAATAATAGGCAATGGTTATAATATGTTCATCAGGATAGTCAATCTGGCGGAGCCATTCCAGGTCGCGTTCCTTTCTCTTAATTCGGCCAGGTGAACCAAAACTCATAAATTGTTTCAGATAAACATTGCTCAGACCCATTTTCTCTGTAAGGATTCTCCTTACAGAATCGTCCATGTCCTCATTCATCTGTATTAAATCTCCAGGAAGTTTAAGGTCAACATATACAATGCCTTCTTTTGTAAAATTTCTATCTATCAGCAGTACATTCAAATTTATTAAGTCAAATCCGAATACCACACAATCTACCGAAACATTAGGATTTAGCATTGGTTACATAAATTAGATTTAAATCTTAACACAAACAAAGTTTTGATTTATAAATCTGGATTAGCACTATAAACCAGATTATTAGCTTCAAAATTGAACTAAGCGTAATAATCTTATTAATGTAATGAGTAATCTTTACTCATAAATTATAAAACAAGTGACTTTATAGAAATGCACTATTTTGTTTCACTTACAAATTTCTCTCCCAAGTATCCGCCGTGCTGCCGTTTCGCATAATCAGCATATGTGAAACCAATTTTCTTCATTTCCAATACTACTATGATATCGCCAATCACCGTTATTGCTATTATTGAAGTTGTTGGCGTCAGACCAAGTGCACAGACTTCCTTTTGATTTCCAGTAAAATACTCACTTCGGCAATTTTGGGAAGTTCAACGTCCGGATTTCCTGTAATTACAATCAGGGGAACCTTTTCGTAAAGGTTATATGTCAATTCAAAAAAACGAATAGTTATATACCTGAATTTAAAGAGAACACAAAAGCAAGACTGGCTTTCAAAAAGTCCGAAATTTATCTTGTGAAAATGTGCTCTTAAAACTCGATATCGTATAATCCTTCAGCATCTATTTCAAACTGTTTCACCCCGATATCAGTCATCGGGTGTTTGATAAGTTGATGAAGCAATTCGGAGCTTATGGTAACAGAGTGTGCTCCTGCCATGCTGACGCGGTATATCTGGTCGACCGTTTTAAAACTGGCTGCAAGTACTTTACCTTTGAGTTCATAGGTATTAATATTCTGAACAATATCGCCCACCACTTCAATGCCATGTGATGAGATATTGTCGAGGCGATTCACGTAAGGAGCTACAAAATCAGCACCGGCTTTCATAGCTACCAATGCCTGTTGCTGTGTAAAAATTGCCGTTGCGGTAACATTGATACCAGCATCCTTCAGAATTCGCATGGCCCGGTAACCGTTGGCAGTAACAGGAATTTTGGCATAAAAATTATCACCAAAGTCAAAAAAGCTACGGTACTTTTTTGCTTCACGCACCATATCTTCCGATTCGGAAGAAATCATCTGCACATGCACCATTCCGGTTCCAACCAATTCCTGTATGCCCTGGATAGCCGCTGATAGTTTGTATCCTGAATTATTCAGAATTGTTGGATTGGTTGTTACCCCCTCCAAAGGGAAAAAAGTGTACAGCTCCCGGAGTTCTTCCAGGTTTGCTGTGTCGGCCATGTATATCATATTATTTTGTTTTATTGATTTGCAAACTAAATTAAGGTTGAGATTAAGGTAGAGGTTGAGCTACCTTCTCCTTACTCCTTACTCCTTATACCTTAATCTCAACCTAAATTAATCAAGCCTATCTCAGTTCAGCATATTCTGTCCCCCAGTCACCGGAACTGCCTGCCCTGTTTCGTATTCCTGTTCGATAATGTAATACACTGCCCGCATCACATCAAGCGGTGTGCAACCGCGACCTGCCGGAACCTGAGCTTCATAAAAGCTTTTCACATCATTTATTGTATTTGCTCCGGGAACTTTGCCCGCGCGCAGGTACTGGACAAAAAGACCATTCTCAGGATCTGCCCACAAAGGTCCATCAAAAAAGTTACCCGGGCAAACTGAGTTGACCTTTATTCCGAAAGGCATCAACTCAAGGGCAAAAGACTGTGTAAGACCAATTCCGCCGAATTTGCTGCCGGCATAGGCGAAATTACGGTTGCTGCCTTTTAATCCTGATTTTGAATTAATCTGAATGATATCAGTAAAGTAACCGGGTTTATATTTATTTTGAATTTTCATAACCGCTGAAGCATATTTGGTGCACAGAAAATAGGCTGAATAGTTCACTTTGGTCATCAGTTCGAAGGTTTCAGGTGTCATTTCTTCCAAGCCACCGGCACGCAAAATCCCTGCATTACTTATAAAGATATCCAGTCCGCCGAATTCGCAAATCGTTTGAAAAACAAGGTTTTCGACCGAAGCCGCATCCGACACATCCGTTTTTACAAAAAAGGATTTGTTCTTGCCTTTGCCAGAATTAAGTCGTTGGACCAATTCTTTTCCTTTTTCCTCGTTGAGGTCGGCAATTACCACGTTAGCACCGTTTTCCATCAGGTTTTCTACAATTCCGGCACCAAATCCCTGTGCCCCTCCTGTTACAATCGCGATTTTCCGGTCAGCACGGCCGGCAGTAGCTCCAAGTGAAAGAGCCAATCGGTATTGCTCCACTTCCCAGGTATCAATAAACTGGACCTGCTCAGGAGTCATAGGACTCTGGCCTCCGAATTTTTCGGTATAAAGGCTGATCAGGCAGGTGTCGTTCATTACATCTTCGAGGGTTGAAACTCCCAGAGCATTATCACTGGCAAGAATACAACCAATCCCTTTGATACAAATGATTTTCGGCGTTTTGGGCTGGGTTTTGATATACGTTTCAATTTTTGTTGAAAGTTCATCCAGCAAAGCATCCTTATCACCATTATATTCAGCATATAGGAAAGATGAATTGCAATATACAATCCCATCAGGAATAAAAGGTGTGGCGATTTTCTGGTATTCAGTCTCTGATGAAAGGAATTGTTCGTAGTAAGAACTATTAATTACTTTAAGTGTTTTCAAGCCATTACCTGACAACATCATACGAATAGCCGGGATGATTTTTGAAGCAGCCGGATCAATTGGTAGGTTTATGCATTCAGAGATTTTACCTATTGCAGCATCAAGTTTGTCAATAACTTTATCATAAAGCTTATGAATTTCGTCAGTGCTGTCTGCAGCAACAAAAATACCGTGGTTCTGCAACAGGATTATTTGTGGTTCAATACCAGTCCGCATTCGATATGCATTGATGCGGCTTTGAACTTCCTTAAATAAAACATATCCCGGATCAACATATGGGACAAAAACAACATCGTCACCAAAAAGAATTGCGGTTCGTATTTCTACATCTTTACTGCACATCAATCCGTTTACTATAGTGCTGTGAGTATGCACCACAAAGCGGAAGGCCATCAAATCGTGCAGGGAAGTTTCGACCGATGGGCGCTGTCCTTTTTCAGGATAAACACGTGAGTTCAGTAAATCATCTTTAATCTGATTTTCGCGTTCCATCGCATCGTCGGAATACGTCTTTTCGGATATCAAATGCAGCATTTTCCTATCGAGTTGGGCAAAACCTGTTTCATCGATAGTGGCCAGACTTGATCCGCTTGCTTTGATGTAGATATGGTTTTCGTCTTTAAACGAAGTGTTGCCTCCGCCGGCTATAACAAAATCTTTTTTCTGTCCGTAAAATTGCGATACTTCGATTAATTCCTTTATTTCGGGTTTCATGATAAATTGTTTAATGTTCAAATGCTTCGCGTTCAAAGGTTCAAATGCTTCGCGTTCAGAGTTCCAGGCTCAAAGGAGGTTACCAAAAAACTCTATGTCCTGCTAATTATGCCTTACGAAATATGAAATCACTGCCCGCCCAAGTTCAACAAAAGCATTGTATTCATCGGATCTGGCGCAACCTGAACCATCCAGATAACCTTCGTCGCCATTGGCAAGCAGGTATTGATGAGCCGCGAGAATACAGGCGCCTTCGAACCCGATCCGTTCCAGATCAGCATCCAGTTCAACACCTCCGCCACAGGATACTTTTACCGGATCAAGTTGTGGCGTGTTGTGTTCGGTTCCGAATGTGATAAGGAAATTCTTTGACCGGAAGTAGGATACAAAATCTTTCAGAATTGGGAAAGTATTGCGTCCCGGGATCAGTTCAATACTATAAATTCCTTTATTGACAAGGACTTCATATAAAGTTTCCTTGTTACTTTCGTAATCGGTAAAATTACCCTTTGCATCATCGAGCAATACCGGGTAACATGGAATGCCGCCTGCACTGATAATAACATTTTTGACCTGTTCGAGGCTTAAAAAAGCTTTCGGATCTTCGGGCACAAAAGCCCGACCACCGGTTTTTAACAGGTTTCCACGAATTTCATTTTCAAGCCCGGCTATATCGTTCAATTCCGATTTTACATCTTTCCCTGAAAAAATCTGTTTATAAAAAGCTTTCTTTCCCTCCGATGTATCGAATTTTTCATCGATAGAAATCCGTAAAGCCTTTGCAATATGCCTTTCGCGAAGCATGTTCTTTGCGTATTTAGCCTTCAACTCGTCAAAAGTAAAGCTGAATCCTGCATTCAGTTCTTTCAGAAAAGCATTGAGTTTTTCAACCATTTCGGAAGTCTGAATATTGCTTTCTGTCTGCACCTGCTCAAGTAAAGAAAGAGCTTCATTACCGATTTTCAGCGGTTGCGTCAAACCTTTACCACTCATATACGTGCGGCCGGGATTAGCCGGATCGTTTACACGAATGCCTTCAGTTTGCAAGTCCTTTTGCAACGACATAAATTCGATATTGAACAGCGGGAAAATCCGGTATTTCTGTGCCAGTTCCACAAATTCGGCATATCCATCCGTAGTATAAAAGTCGTTGATGCCAAGTACCTGAATTCCTTCAGCTACAGCCATCCTGAATATCTGTTCAATTTCGGTAAAAGCGCTGAATGAAAATGGGGTGTGAAAATGTCCGTTTACCAGAAGTGTCTTCTGTAAGCCTTTATTTTTAAACTCATTCAGCAAGGTTTGCTTATCGGGAAAACCTGTAAATATAGATTGATCACTCATTAAAATTGTATTCTTTAATTAATATACTGATTTCGATGCAAAGTTCGGTAAAACCTTGCTTTAATTCAATTATTTACTGCCTTGAGATGAGTGAAAAAGGAATAAAAAACTTGATTTCAAGAGTAAATCCTTGAAATACCTTCAATAGCTTAGTCGTCCTGTTAAAAAAAACTAAACCAATCTATTTTCACTAAATTGTCGTAATCGCCCCAAAACCTGAGCCATATTGCATGTACGCCTTTAACTCTCTTAATTTTACAGGTAAGGGTTTGACTGGTTTTGCCGTCACCGTTACCAGGGATATTTATTTTTCCAATGGAACGCCCCCATGAAGCATCAAGTGCAATATCCATGGTTACAGGTTTTGAACCCGGAAAAACATTCACTTTAATGGAATCAGTTTCATCGGTGAAATCAATGTATTTAAAAGCGGCAGCATCATTATTCCTGATT
>JAIFMH010000206.1 GCA_020048595.1 Bacteroidota bacterium
AATAGAGAAATAAGGAAATAGGGAAATAGAGAAATAGAGAAATAAGGAAATAGGGGAATAAAGCATAGTAGAATATGGAAATGGTGAAATGTTCTTGTCAACGAAAGCCCCTTCAGGGGTTTGGGGTCCCTGTCTGCTCAAATATCTGCAAAATACAAAATTGAAAAGATTGCCTGTAGCCACATTATACTATACCGTCAAATTCAAAGTCCAAGCCCCAAATCCCAAATAACAATTGAATGACCATCGAATGACAAAACTCTGCCATCCTGTTCTATCTATTAAACTCTCATCCTCCAAACTCAGGGTTAATTTTCGAATACCTTACTTCGTCCCAGATTTTGTTTTGTTTGAAAACTGATTTTCGGAAAACAGCTTCCTTAATAAAACCGCACTTTTCCAGTACACGCATCGAAGCTATATTATATTCAAAAACGCCGGTGTGTATCCGGATGATGCCAAGATTTTTAAATCCATATTCAGTGATCAGGTTTACAGCTGTAGTAACAATACCTTTATTCCAGTAGGATTCACCAATAAAATAGCCGATCTCAGCAGATTTACGGTAAATATCCTGCCCTGGAACCAGTGAGATATTGCCAACATGTTCGCCTGCATATTCGATGCCAAAAAATGTGACCGGATCCTGGTTAGTGAATTTTGCCAGGAAATTATCTGCATCAGCCAGTGTGTAAGGATTTGGAAAGCCATCACGCAGATTACGGCTTATTTTTTCATTGTTGGCCAGCTCAACCAGTCGCTCAGCATCCGATAAGCGCAACGGTCGAAGTCTGACATTCCCTGATTTTAGTTCCATAACAATAAGATTAAATAAGTCAGGTGTTACTCAGGAATTCTTATTTATGTAGTTCTTTGAAACACTATATCATAAATTCATCTTGTCAGTCTATTGCCGTGTAAAAAAAATCTACAAAGCAGTTCCATTTGTAAAAAGCTTTTTGATAGTACTGGTAAATTTCTTTTTTTTATAAGCTAATGTTTCTTTAAATTCGGGAAGCGGGCCGTTGTAAATGCTTCCCATCCGCAAATAGAACTTGTAAAATACGCTTGCAGTGATTCCCCACTTATTCAGAAACATTCTGTTAGCGTCAGTTACTTTCCGGTTACCAAGGCGTTTTGTTGAATGTTCCAGGAAATGATATACCCTGCTTTGTGAAACGCCTTTGAAATTGCGCACACCCATTTTCCATAATTTCAATGAGAAATCAGGATCGGAATAAAATCCCGGAAAGAATTCCACACTAAATCCACCAACGGCATTCCAGATATCCCGATGAACTATAGAGGGTGGCCAGGAGGCACCGTTCCAGTCTTTATAAGGTAATGATTGATAGGTTACTAAAAATTCGGTTTCACGAAAATCAGCCGGACTTGTTCCAAACGAATAAGGTGCAATGGCACATTTTTTATTTGCATCAAAAGGTTCGATAGCTGTTGCCGAAAGGTAAAAAAGCTTGTCGGGCATAAGCTGAATCTCTTCCCACAGGTATTTGTCCCAGTCAGGGCAAACATACATGTCATCATTCAAATAAAGAATATAGTCGGTTTTGGCAAGCCCGGCTGCAGCATTCACCGCATAGCATACCCCTATATTTGTTTCGCTGATAGTATGATCGAGCTGTTGTTTTTTAACCCATTCCCTGGTTCCGTCATTCCCTTCATTTATATGTAGTATGATCTGATGTTTGTAGCTGCTGTTTTTCAGAATACTGCTGATACAAAGCTGCAACATTTCAAGATTATTCCAGGTAGGAATAACGATTGAAAAGAGCGGAGAAAGATCGTTTTCGTATGTTTTGTGTGAAAAAAGAATGGGTCCTGAAGTTTTCAATGAGTTATAGCTGTTGGAATATGTGCAAAAATACAATAATTAGAGAAGGTACTGTCATTCAATTCAAATGAACTTTTTACATGGATTTGGTCTATTTAGGATAATTATGATTTAAGGTTAAACGTGGAATGAAATCAGGTTGAAGGTATCAATTCCTGGTCCTTAAATCCCATCAGGTACTTCACTTTTTCAGCTTGTTCCGTTGACGTTAAAAGTTCAAGTAGTTTGAAAGCAACACTTATAGCTGTGGATGGATTCCAAGAAGTGATGATATTTTTATCCATAACGATGGGCTCATTCAAAACATTTACGCCAAAACTTCCTAACGTTTCCTGTCGTAAATTATTCCGGTTATAGGTTGTTCCATTCCTGCCACTTAGTGCCCCGCTTTTCCCCACAGGTAATGCACCTGTACAAATGGAAGCAATTATTTTGTTTTTTGAGTTGAAACCGCTGATCAGTTCCAGGAACTTTTCATTATATGCATCCTTGTAAAAGTTGTATTCTGCAAATCCTCCGGGAATTGCCAGTGCAGCATATTCATCAATATTAATTTCATTAATTGTGTAATCTACTATAAATCCCTGGCCAAAAGTGCTCTTTATCTGTTTGTTTATTCCGCAGGTGAATAGTTTAGTTGAGCCATCTCCTTCAAGCAAATTCCATCCTAACACATCAATAAAGGCACTTGCTTCGTAAATTTCGAAGCCTTCAGCCAGAAGGAGCAAAACTTTTTTCATTGTAATAACTATTTATTCCGGTGAATGATCAGTTCAATGGCGCCATTACCGTATTTTGTAAACGAAGCACTTCGGAATTCAATGTCCTCATATTCAGATAGACGCTGTATAATTGCTTGTTTTAGTGTTCCGTTGCCGATGCCATGAATAAATACCACGCTGGTGAACCTGAATGCGATAGCGCTTCCAAGCATACGCTCGAAAACACCCATCTGTATAGTAAGGATTTCGTGTGGCGACAGGTTATTATAATCCTGCCTAAGTGCCGAAATATGAAGATCTACTTCTGCTTCATTTGGTCCGGTCCGATACTGTTCAATAGCAGTTTCAGGTCTGAAACGTTCGGCAGCAGCAGGCAATGGCTCGCGGTTTTCTTTCTCGTTCAGAATTTGTTCGTAGGTACTCGGAACACGGTTCAACTCACAAACTGTATAAACTATGGACTTCTGGTTTGCAAGGAAACGGGTTTCGTGGTAGCTGCCTTCCTGGTAAAACAAGGAGCCTTTGATCCTGAAAGCGGTACTTACAGGCATCAGAACTTTTTCGTTTTCCTCCGAAAAGAAAATTACCTGCACCACGCCATTCGACCACATGCCTATATCCTCGCGAACAATACTTTCGATAACAAGTTTTGATTCGGCAGGTACTGATCCGTAATCAATTCCGGTAAAATTCCCTTCTTTGTCTTTTAGAAAAAAGGAGTATAAAATATCGGATGTACTATTGTTAATCAGGTAAACATCTATCATGCCCGATAACAATCGCAACTGGTCCTGAGGCGCCCATGCCAGATACACTCCCGTAGGTGCCGCTGACGCGTTTCCACGTTGAACAATACGGCTGATACGCTCCGTTTCTATAATTTCAGGTTCAGGATCAACTATTGCCGGAATTTCACTCCGACGATCATTCTTATTCAGAAATAAATCGCCTGATGCTCCTGCAGGTTCTATAGCTACTAGCTCATGCGTCATTGTAGGTATCTCGAAACCATCTTCGATTTCAACCGACACCATAAAATCATTTATAACTTTTATTACAGTTCCTCCTCCTGTTGCATTGAGGAACCTAACTTTATCTCCGGGTTTGAATTTCATTCTAAATTTTAGTTAGTCGTCAGCTATTCTGGTATTAAATAATTGCCAGATAGCTATTTGCATTCAAAAAAAATCTTATTCTTCCATCTATAAGGGGTGCAAAGATAGAAACAAATCACTCATACTTTTAAAGTAACTTCACTCATTCGCAAATACTTAGTAATTTTTAACAATAAGTAGAAATGTTTTCGGGCTAATTAATTGTGCGCAATCTGATTGAATGTCATACCATGTATAATAATAGCTAATTTTGTGTGTTTTTAGTTGTAAACTGAATTTAAAAATGAAATTTGACTTTTTTCGAACCATATTTGGCATTGTAATCCTCCTTTTGCTTGTTGTTTCCTGTGGGAAAGATAAAGTAAAGTCGGTTGCCCCTCAGTTTGTTTTTAATCATAATGTTGATGGACTGGCCTTGCAAAGAGGATTGATGAATTATACTAATCTTGCCGGTAATATTTACCAGGTTGACGAACTGCAATACTATATATCGGAGGTTAAACTTACAATGGCTAATGGCCAGGTTATTGACATTGCCTCTGATAACTCAATTCATTATGTGGATATGGATATTCCTTCAACACTCACATGGAATCCGAAGGATCAAATCCCGACTGGAAAGTATAGCAGTATTTCGTTTGTTTTCGGGATAAATGAAGCAAAAAACAAATCCGGACTGTTTGTTAATCCTCCTGAGCGTGATATGTTCTGGCCTGATATGATGGGTGGCGGGTATCACTATATTAAAATGAATGGTAAATGGAAGTCCACGGGTGATGTTATCAAACCTTTCAACTTTCACATGGGTATCGGTATGAATATGGATGGAACTGTATTTTATCAGAATTATTTTACCGTTACTCTTCCGCTGAATATGCAAACCGGATCACTAGCCAATGTTTTTACTGTAACCATGAATATTGAAAAATGGTTCGAATCTCCAAATGTGTGGGACTGGAATGTAATCGGAGGTCAGATAATGATGAACCAGGCGGCAATGCACAAAGCCAGCGAAAACGGTATAAATGCCTTCCAGGTTTCGTTTGAGGGAATTAATCCTGAATAATTTGATTTAAATGAAAGCTTTTTTACCAATATATCGTAATTCTATAAATCAGATGCTTTTGTTCTGCATCTTAACGTTGGCGGTATTTATATCTGCATGCAAGCATGATGATGATTCTGAATATAATCCAACACCTTATGAGATAGCGGTTCCGAAATTTTTTCCGACACGAATGAATATTCCAGCCGATAATCCAATGACGGTAGAAGGTGTGGAATTAGGACGATACTTATTTTACGATGGCCGTTTATCAGGAAACACAGAGCCGGAGAAACAGATGAGTTGCGGGACCTGTCACCTCCAATCCCGGTCCTTCGAATGTGGCATTGATCACCCGAAATATACAGGTGGAAAAACTTTTGGTATCAGTGGCTTACCGACTCCGCATTATATGTTGCCAATGATCAACCTGGTGTGGAATGAATCGGGCTATTTTTGGTCGGGTTCTATTTGGAAAGATAACCCCAATGCATCGCAACGGACACTCGAAGATATTGTCAGGATGGGCGTTACGGCACCGCACGAAATGGCAGGTGATACAAATAAAACAAAAGCATTGATTCAAAGCATTCCCGGATATCCTGAGCTTTTCGAAAAAGCATTTGGTTCGCATACAGTAACTTTCGTGAACATCAGCAAAGCAGTGGCACAGTTTGTACGCACGTTAATTTCGTCGGACTCGAAATTTGATAAATATATGCGTGGCGAACAGCAACTCAGTACACAGGAACTAAATGGGTATGTATTGTTTATGACCGAAGAAGGTGCCGATTGCTTCCATTGCCATGGAGGTTCCGGGAATCCATTGTTTACAACCAATTTATTTTACAATAACGGGAAGGATTCAACATTTAATGATTCGCGCGATCGCTATTCGGTTACCGGTGATCCAACCGATATGGGAGCATATAAGGCGACCACACTCCGGAATATCGAACTTACCGGACCCTATATGCACGATGGCCGTTTCAAAACACTGGAGGAAGTGATTGATTTTTATTCCGAAGGCATTATTTGGTCACCAAATGTACATCCGCTGATGCACCATGCGTTTGATGGCGGAATTCAGTTAACCTCTTCTGAAAAGGACGATCTGATATCATTTATAAAGACTTTGCGGGATGAAACATTTCTGACTAATCCTTCTTTTGGGGTACCGGATAAGTTTCCGGATGGAACTAAAGCACCCTGATAGCGGAGGATTCCTGGCAAGTAAAAGAAGAATCAGAAAAGAGTATTTGCCAGGCTGCCGGCTGATGTTTAGATAAGAGGATTCGACAACTTTTTTTATTAAAACCTTAGGTCTCAGCAAAAAATTTATCAGTCAAAATACTATTTATTGAATAAAACTGCTGGATTTTTTTAAACAGGATTTACTCCAATTCCATAAAAGTAATTGAAATTGCCACTGGTGTTTATACCGGCGACCTGCAATATTTTTTGCATCTGATTTAGG
>JAIFMH010000049.1 GCA_020048595.1 Bacteroidota bacterium
CTACATTTATGGATTGAATGGCATACACATCATGTTTAATGTCGAAAGTGGAAAGGTACCGCAGGCTGCGGACCAGCGATGTACCAAACATTACCATCATCGAAAACCACATTACCACATGAAAAAACAAGTTTCGTATGGACTGCCTGATGATTGGCAGGTCAGGAACTTCAATCAGAAAACCGGCAATAATACTATAAAGTATTAACAGAACACCGAGTAATTTCCACCAGTTATTTTTAAAGAATTCTTTCATTTATCTTTTTACAAAGTTATAACTCAATTTATTTCCAAAACGCCATAAAAACGACGGTAATTCAGGCAATGTACCTTCAGTTATTTTCGATTCCTTTAAACCCGGTTCAGTATAATCTGACGCAGGATGGAAGCACTCTTTTCTTTATCCTCCCATTGCCATCCATACCTCCAATTCACTACTCCCTACTCACTACTCACTACTCACTACTCACTTCTCACTTCTTCCAACTCCCTAATCCCTAATATAAACAACGCAGCCAGGTATTTCATATTCCCCGACATAGTTCCTACGCTTAAGGCAGCTCCTGAAACTTTCATTAAAATAAGGAGCAAAGGCATCACGACAGGAAAGCTCAATATTGCCATCAGCGCAAAATTATTATTTGTCCGCGAAGCAATGGCTGAGATCATGGTAAGAGAGGATGCGAAACCAAAGCTTCCGAGCAGTAACGCACTTATAAACAATGGGTAATTGACTACAAATTCACCCATCAGAGCTGTAAATACTACAAGGCATAAGAGCGACAGCACTCCCATAAGCATAAAATTGTAGATCATTTTCGAAAGAATGATAGCCTGTGGGCTTGCAACGGTATAATAATACAGTTGCCTGGATGTACTCTCCTGAACGAAACTTTTTGACACTGCGTTAACTGCCGCAAAAAGCATAATGATCCAGAATAGACTGTTCCATGTGGCTGGATCTATAATCCTTGCAAATGACAGGTAACTGACAAATATGGTTGAAACAACATAGAGCAGAATACCATTAATAGCATACCTCTGCTTGAATTCAAGCTTGATATCTTTAAGCACGAGGTATTTGATTTCGCTCAGTAACATTCTTTCTTTTTCAGGGTGCAAAGATATAAAAAGCGGTATATGTAATGTATTAATACTTCAATTTGGACAAATTATGATTTTCGGAATATAAATTCCAGTGTTCAAATCACTGAACTCAAATTCCAG
Organism: Bacteroidota bacterium; assembly: GCA_020048595.1. Classification (GTDB taxonomy): domain Bacteria; phylum Bacteroidota; class Bacteroidia; order Bacteroidales; family UBA4417; genus UBA4417. Next base: position 1,228 of record JAIFMH010000049.1, read on the forward strand.
GTCTTTGATAAGGCCATTTTAATCCCAAAATATTTGTTTCCCCTTCCAGAATTCCGGATCTGGATTATGCACGGATTTTTTAAAAAATTCTGTTCCGCTTTTCAGAGTTCAATCCTGGCTGATAACTTTTTCGCGTGTATTGACAGGAATAATTGTAGATCTTCCGGATTCGGATGTCTCATTGAAATATTTCCTGAATGTTATATGCCTTTTCGAAAATTTACCTCCTACGGCTTCATGAAGCATTCTCATTTTAGGATTAAAATCTCCAACCCATGAGAGTTCCACTTCCTTATACTGTGGTTTTGTTTTCATTACAGAATCCATATGCCAGAAGATTGCGGATTCGATACCGGATTTCTGATAGCGTGGTTTAACGCCCATAATTACTATCCGCGACCGTGTAAAGATGTGTTTCTTCCCTTTCAGAGCAATTTTAAGTTTGCCCCATAAATTTATTTTACCATTAAAATACCTGAGCATCTGGTTTAGATCGGGAAGCATGAGTTCAAAAGCTATAGGCTCGTTGCCGTGATAGGCAAACCAAATAAATTCAGGCACCATAAAAGATTTCATCTCACTCAGCATCAAACGAATGGCTTGAGGATCAGTAGGCGTAAAATTTTCGTGAAACTGCCATGCATCATTGTATATTTCGATAAAATCGGCAATAAATTTTTCGGATTCATCGTACGAAAAATGCCTGAAATTATATTCAGGTTTCTGCCTTACCCAGTCGGCAATTTTCCAAAACCGCTCCGGGAAAGGTGTGGTGAGGTCAATTAAATTCGTAACCTGCTCAAAGTAAATTGTAAAACCATATTTTTCGAAATAGTCTTTGTAATAAGGAGGATTATAATTCATCCCGAATGACTGAGGAATGAATCCGTCAACAAGCAGTCCCCAGAAATTGTCGTTTTCGCCAAAATTAATAGGTCCATCCATGGCTTCCATACCACGTTCTTTTAACCATTTTCTGCAGGTTTCAAAAAGAATTTCAGCTGCCTTATAATCCCGGATACATTCAAAAAAACCCATACCACCTGTCGGAACCTGGAAAGTATATGCTTTCTTCGTATTTATAAATGCAGCGACTCTTCCAGCAAGGTTATTTTTTTCATCTACCAGAATCCATCTTACAGCTTCCCCATGGCTAAAAAAAGCATTCCGGCCCGGTGTAAAAACGCCTTCGACAACATCATCCGGCGGACAGATAAAATTAGGATCATTTTTATAGATCGCACGCATTACGTCGTGAAAGAGATTACGGGTTCGCTTATCCTCAACACTGATTATCCTGTATTCCATATGTATTTTGCTAGCTATCTTCAGGCAAAGATAAAAAATCTACCTGACATCAGGGAACAGCAGTTTCAGTGGCGATGAATCAAAACAGTATATATCGGAGTGTGCCGGCTTTAGTGATCTGAGAAAAGGATTTTAGGGATTTATTTTTCCGTCATATGACCTCTGCCCCTCTCCGAAAAAGGAGAAGGGTGAATATGCACGGAAGTTATATCGATCAACGGAGTTTTTCATGGTTCCATATTAAAAACCTCTCCCCTGGCCTCTCCGAAAAAGGAGAGGGGTGACTATGAACGGAAGATATCTATCAAAGAATAGTACTTCTCACTATTAACTCTCCCCTATTCAATCTTTACTTTTCACTCTTTACTTTTCACTCTTTACTTTTCACTTTTCCCTACTCATTAATCACTTTTAATAGTACCTTTGCCGGTTGCAAAAAAAGCGATTTGTGAAAAAACTCCATCTACTTATTCTTCGTTCGTATGCAGGGCCTGCATTAGCTACTTTTTTTATAGTAGTTTTTGTTCTGCTTATGCAGTTTTTATGGCGTTATGTAGATGAACTTGTAGGTAAAGGACTGGAATGGAATATCATTCTACAGCTTATGTATTATGCTTCATTCACTTTCGTGCCCATGGCGTTGCCAATATCTATTTTACTGGCATCCTTAATGACTTTTGGTAACCTGGGTGAACGCTATGAGCTGGTTGCGATGAAAGCTGCCGGAATTTCACTGCGTAAAGTTATGATGCCGCTGGGGCTTTTTTCGTTGCTGATCAGCATTGGTGCATTTTATTATTCAAATATCATTTTCCCTTATGCCAACCTGAAATTCAGATCTACCTTATATGACGTAAGGCAAAAAAAGCTATCCCTGAATATCCGTGATGGCATCTTTTATTCCGGATTACAGGGCTTTGTTATCAGGATAGGAAAGAAAGAAGCTGATGGAGTTACAATCCGTAAGGTTATGATTTATGATCATTCACAGTTTCAGGGCAATACCAAACTTGTAATGGCTGATTCAGGACGCATGCAGCAGACAGTGGATGGAAATTATATGTTACTGACATTGTATAACGGTACAAACTACGAGGAAAAAAGCAATACGCAAGGCTCGAATGTGCCGTTCGAACGCACCAAATTCTCCACTGAAGTTATTAAATTTGATCTTTCACAGTTTAAAATGACCAGATCAGATGATGATTTTTTTAAGAATGCCTACTATATGCTTAATGTCAACCAACTTGCGTATGCATCAGATTCGCTCGGAATTGAAGTTGATCAGCGGGTGGGTGACCTGCGTCGTTCATTAATGAATTACTATACCAATTTTACAAAAGTCAATCTTACTGACAGCATTCTGAATACCCTGCCACCCGATAAAACAAGTGTACCCTTCGAAAAACGATCTGTTGCCGACAGGAAAAATATTGCTACATACGCTCTTGGAATGGCCCGTAATGCAAAGGGGTCATTTGAGTATAACCGACAGATGCTTAAAGAGAAGGTGGAACTAAAAGCACGTTACGATATTGAATGGCATCGTAAATTTACACTTTCCTTTGCCTGTTTTGCACTGTTTCTGATTGGCGCGCCCTTGGGAGCAATTATCCGTAAAGGCGGTCTGGGTATGCCTTTGGTAATATCTGTTCTCCTTTTTGTAGCTTACCACGTAATTTCCTTTATCGGAGAAAAATCAGTGCGTTCAGCCGTAACCGATCCATGGAGAGGCATGTGGATGTCGACGATGATCTTCTTACCGGTTGGGATTTTCCTGGCATATCAGGCAGCTCACGATTCTAACATTATGGATGCGGAAAGTTACAAACTCTTTTTCAGGAAGATAATCAGGAAAATAAAAAACAAATAGTTGAACCAGAAATAGCCTTGAGAACTGAGCAAAGCGGCATCACAAGTCTAGCGCATAAAATTTTCGCAACAACTGAAAATAGTATTATTGCATTTAAAATCCCCTAATATTCAGTACATGTACTGAATATAAAAAACCAGAGCGGAGCTAGGATTAGTACCGCTGAAAATAAGCAATGAATCAATAAATTACGAACAAATGAAGATATTGTTGCTGTGCAATAAGTCGCCATGGCCTAAACGCGAAGGAGGTCCCATTGCTATGCATGCCATGATAAGTGGACTGCTGCAGGCCGGACATTCGGTTAAGGTACTTGCTGCCAATACAAATAAATATACTGTTGATCCTGATACTATTCCGGAAGATTTCAGGGAAAGTACCGGAATAGAATTTGTTGATGTTGACCTGTCACTCAGTTTTTCAGGAGCATTATATAATTTCATTACAGGTAAATCATACCATGTTACCCGTTTCCACACTAAAGCATTTGCACAAAAGATAACAGAAGTTCTGCGCAGGGATGTGTATGATATTGTGCAGCTCGAAACACTGCAAATGGCTACCTACCTCGACATCATCCGGAAATACTCGAGAGCGGCTGTTGTACTGAGGGCGCATAATATTGAACACAAAATATGGCAACGGATTGCAGAAAACTGCCCCAATCCTTTTAAGCGGATATACATCAATCATTTATATCGATCACTTAAACGATTTGAGATAGGCATTCTGAATAAAATGGATGGTATTGTTGCCATTACTCCTGTAGATGCACGAAATCTTGACAGGCTTTCGCACAGCACCAATATTATTTCAATTCCATTCGGAATCAACCTTTCAACGTTGCCCGAAAACATGGTTCAACCTCCGGAACCTTCACTTTTTCACATTGGAACTATGAACTGGTATCCGAACGAAGAAAGTATTAAATGGCTGATAACCCAGGTGTGGCCCCAGGTAAGACTTCGGATGCCGGAGCTTGAACTGCACCTGGCCGGCAGGTATATGCCTGAATGGTTAAAGAAACTTTCCGTTCCGGGAATAACTGTTGATGGCGAAGTTCCGGATGTATGGGAATACATGCAGCGGTTTTCAATCATGGTGGTTCCTTTATTTTCAGGAAGCGGAATACGCATTAAAATTGTTGAAGCAATGGCTGCAGGAAAAGCAATCATTACTACTGCAATAGGAGCTGAAGGCATAAATTACGAAAATGGCCAACACCTGATTATCGCCAAGGATGCCAAATCATTTACTGAAGCTGTTATAAAACTTTGCAAGGACAAACAACTCCGCGATACACTAGGTAAAAATGCCCGTTTACTTATTGCCAAAGAACACGACAACAATAAACTCATACAAAAACTAACTTTGTTTTATGCTGAATTGCTTTCAAAAAAATAAGTTCCCCTTTTCGCATTAACAGTTATAGATCCTTTTTGCGGGTATTAACCGTAACCATTACCATACTTAATAACGCCCTTACCGGTTATGAAAATATTTGTTCTGCTTTCGCGCGTACCATTTCCTATTGAAAAAGGCGATAAGCTAAGAGCATACCATCAAATCCGGTGCCTGGCCATGAATAATGAGATTATTTTATGCGCGTTAAGCGACTCACCGGTACAACCCGAAGCTTTAAAGATATTAAACGAATTATGTAGTGAAGTTCATATCATTCCTATCGGGAAACCTGGCATGATATGGAATGTGCTCAAAGCTTTCGTGAATGGAAATCCCCTGCAGGTTGGTTATTTTTACAGGTGTAGCGTACGAAAAAAAATCAATACACTGATTGAACAATGCAAGCCAGATCATATTTATTGCCAGCTTACCAGGGTATCGGAATATGTGAAGGATAGCCATGTACCCAAAACGCTGGATTACCAGGATATTTTCTCGATGGGCGCAAAGAGGCGTGCGGAATCATCATCTCCTTTTTTGAAATTGTTTTTCATGATGGAATACAGGAGATTACTTCGTTATGAATATGACATTTTCACTAAATTTGAGCATAAAACCATTATATCACAGCCTGATCGCGATTTACTTCTGCATCCTTTACGCGGGGAAGTTGTAATCATTCCCAATGGTGTTGATCACGCCTATTTCAGTCCGGCAAAAAGTGAGAAAATCCACGACATCGTTTTTACCGGAAACATGGGTTATCCGCCTAATATTGATGCCGCCAGGTTCATCGCTG
>JAIFMH010000106.1 GCA_020048595.1 Bacteroidota bacterium
GCCATCCGCTTCAGGCAGGTTCCTCTTTTCGGCCATTTATTGGCATGGATCGTTTTACGTAAAAAAGTTCAGTAAAAGAAAGAACAATGTCCTCTTTTTAAAGTATTTAAATCAGTAAAAGGCAGTTAATCAAGAACAAACAGGATGTGGACATACGAATGCACCTTGATTTAAACACATATTGCTTTTTAATCATGCTTTGATTAAATTTGTACTTAACAACACAACAACTGATACTTATGTTCCAGACTTCACTAATTTTATTTGCTCAAAAAGTATTGCATTTGATCTCAACCTGTACATTAATCAACCCTTATAAATAATTAATCATTATGAAAACAAAGAAGTTGATGGTTTTTCTCTCATCATTTATCCTGCTCCTTTTTGTTGCGTGTAAAAATGACAATAATGAAGAAGAAACTGTTGGAGCTAGTTATTTAGATACTCTCATTGTACCCCATTCATTGAAAGGATATGAACTTTATAGCTGGCCGGAAGGAAATAAGTGGTATTTCTCAATTCTGGTTGGGACTAACAGAATTAAGACCTATAATGAGGTAATTTCGAGCATACCATCAGAAATAAATTTAATTACAGTTGTTGGAATTGATACGTTGAAACTAGCACTGGCCAGGTTTCCCGAAAATGAATATATTACCTGGATTGGCCAAGGCTGGTTGCAGAATACATGGGGCGGCAATTACGGCAATCTGCAATTGCCTCCGCAGAATTTTATTGCAGATATAACACAATTCTGCAATCAGAAAAAATTGAATCTGCAGGTTACCGATTAACATATGCCTGATTTTCGATTATTGCAAATTGATGTTGATATTGAAGTTATGGCAATTCTGTACTCATTATTGATTTTTTCTGAATACCAGGAACATATGTTGAAATGGAAAAACTGATGCTATTTGGAATTCTGAGTTTCCCTTTGATTCTGATATCCTGGCGGACTTTATTCAATTTAAGAAGCCATGGATTTTACCGGTTTTTTAGTTGGGAATGTATAATCTGGCTTTTTGCATCCAATTACAAATTCTGGTTTCATGATCCGTTTAGTATCACGCAGATTATGTCTTGGATTTTTCTGTTCTGGTCGGTTTATGAAGTTATTGCCGGAGTGATACTGCTGAAAAAAGCTGGAAAACCGAAAAATGACCGAAACGGGCAAATGCTTTATCCGTTTGAAAAAACATCAGCGTTGGTTGATCATGGTATTTTCAGGTATATTAGACATCCTCTTTATTCCTCTTTACTATTTTTAACATGGGGTATATTCCTGAAAAATCCAACAGTTCTGCTTTTTCTTACAGCTGTGCTGTCATCAGTAATGCTATATTTTACAGCCATATTTGATGAAAAGGAATGCGTTGAATACTTTGGTGAAAAGTATAAAGAATACATGAAACGAAGTAAAAGATTTATCCCGTTTATAGTATAATTCCCCTTATTTATCATGTCTGTTAACCAAACGGACTAACTTATCCAGGAGCTAAATAGTTTTAGTTGATAACAAAAACTACCTCCTAATTTTTTATAAAAGCTGCCCGCGAAACCAATTTACCAGCACTGTTACAGATGGTTAAGCTGTATATTCCACATTTTAATTTTGACGTATCGAATGAATTTTGATTCCCGTTACCGAAGGAGAATTTCTCTTCAGCAACTTTCCTTCCTATTTCATCAAAAACCCTGATGATAAAAACACCATGCTGATCCGGCTGAACAAATTTAAAGTTCACCATTCCGGAAACAGGATTCGGGAAAACCAATAATCCCGGGGTAAAGCTTATCCTATCCCTGATGCCGGTAAAAATGTGGTAAACCAGGGTATCCTGTAAGTAAAAGCTCCTGTTTCCGGCTTCATCAACAGCCCTGATATTAATAAAATACCTTTTCATATCCACAAGTGATGAAGCGGGAACTGAAAAAGTTACGGAATCGAGAGTAACATTCGGAGAATGAGTGAAATCGCTTGTTGAAAGGAGAGAACTGACCTCCCCGTTTTCGTCCTCAAAATAGTATTCGAACGAAGTAATATTCAGTGGGTCAGCATTAAGATTAAAAAATGTGCCACCCGAAACTGGTGTCCAGGTTCCGCTTTTTGATTTTGCGGCAGCATAAAAATAATGGATTCCCTTTGATAATGTACCAAGTTCAAGTCCAATATCCATACTTACCTTTGTTGATGGTTCGGGAAACGCCCTATATATCCATGCTTCTGATCCGGCCTGATCAGCGATACAATACCTGAATCCCACTATTGTATCCAGTGGGCAGGTTATCAGGAATGCTTTCGGTGTAAGTGGCGACTTTTCACCGGCCGCATCTCTAGCCTGGAAAAAGACCTGGTGAAATCCGGGAGATAAACTGATAAGAGGAACATCAACATCCATACTTACATTTGTTGCCGGTGATGGAAAAGTTTTGTATATCCATGCGCTGGCATCAGTTTGCGCATCAATGCAATAACTGTATCCAACAACCATTTCATGCGGATTGAGTTTTATAAAAGCTTTTGGTGCAGTAACTGACCAACCCTTAACAGCGTCTTTAACCCGAAAATAAACCTGGTGAAATCCCGAGGATAAACCGGAGACGGGCAGATCTGCGGTAATCAGCACATCACCGGTGTTTGCCGGCACTGTTAAAGATGTACCCTGTCCGAAAGCTACAGCGGCGTTATCAAAAAAATATTCCGCCTTAACTACCTGTGGCAGCGATTTTAATGAAAGCCAAAGTAACAAAAGAATGATAGTCGGTCGCATGGCTAGTAGCTTTTAACCTTAATCGTTACCGGAAGCTTATTATCCGTAGTAGAATAACTGCTTACGTTTAGCTCATAAATAACGGGACCTGCCGGCACACCCGATAAAATGTAAGGCTGAGGTCCGCCATAAGCTCCGCAGTTGATTCCGCCTTCTCCTGCTGCTATTGCAAGACTACCATCTTTGAGTTGCCATTTACGATCTTTACTTTCAGTTAGTGATCCAATAAACAATAAACTTTCAGCCACATTAGCCTTGTTATGATTTTGTGTTCCAAAATGATCAGTTAAAGAGATATTATAGCTGACATCCGGATCAGGCAGCATGGGCAGCGAAACATTACTTTTCCCTGTAAAAAACAAAATATTATTCTTCATATCAAATCCGGTAGGTATAGTAATCCAATCCACAGTAAATACATTATTCAGAAGAACACCGGTGCTGCCTTCCTGGAAAGAAACAGGTACCATGATTATGTTGTTTGTTAATACAAAATTGGTTACTATTGATCCATACAAGGAATTTCCAATGCCTTCCATATAGCACTCAGTTACTGTAATATTTTCAGCAAATATCTGTAGCCCATACAGTAACCTACACCTCCTGACTGTAATGTTGTTATCATTTAGATAAAAAGTATACGTACTTTCAATACTCATAAGCAGAGAACCGGCCGACCCATTATCGAAATGAATTTCAGAAGCAATTGTTGCAGGTAGTTTATTGGCCGATATTCCAGGATTTTCATCCAGGAAATATCCCGGGCCTTTAATAACAAGTTGCTTAGTACAGTTAAAACTTCCAGTATATGCCAGGGATGAGCCATCTATCATTATGGTATCTCCATTATAAGCCGCATCGTGCGCAGCCTGAAAAGCGGAATAAATTTTTGCTGCGGGATTGTTAGCAAGCTTGTTATTTACCCGGAAAGTGCCGGCTGTAAGTGAAACAGAAAATAAGCCGCAAAGGAACATGGAAAGAAGGATGCTTTTTTTCATGACGCTGGATTTTTAGATTGATTTCTTAATATTGTTTAGTATATCGAAGTCAAGCCATCTTTAAGCCATAGTCAAGACAAGAAATGGTTAAGGGATTGGAATAAAAAAGATGGGAGTTGGTTTATAGTTAACTCATTTACATGCCGATCAAAAGTAGCAATCAGACCAGACTGCATACTGGCAGAAACCAATAGGATAAGTCTTTTCACGGCACTTTATATTGAGGTATAAATAATGCAGTACCAGAATACTATAGATGTGGTATCAGTATAACCTACATAGTAAAATTACATATATTTTACGCATTTTCAAAGTATAGTTTAAAATAAATTTAGCCTGGCTATAAATTTCGGCTGATAAAATAAAGAGGTGTAATATTTTTTTAAGCTTTGTAAATTCTGGAAAAACCATACAATCAGCAACCAGTGCGTTATTCGAAAACTAAACGGCTAAAGACTATTTTACTAATAACGCATCTCATATCACATCAGTGTTTACTCATTTACTATGTGCATGGGATAATTGCTGTTGGGAGAAATTAATACAGCTGTTATTAATATTTCATCACTCAATTAAACGCGTTCAGAATGAATTACGGAAAACAATATTTACATTCAGAACAATCAGTGCAAGATGGTTGATATGTATTTTTTAATACCAACCCTGTTTCAGCATCTCAATATTTCGCATTGCTTGAGGCTAATTATTTCTTCTTATGTCTGAAATCCCAGGGAGAAACCGGGTCGGTCTGTTTCCACAAACCAACTTTATTAGCACGGGCATCAACTTCGAGTTGCGCTAATTCGGCATTATCATTAAATTCGGCATAATGCCATGCCAATCCCAACCGGATAAGTTCTTTATTTAAACATAAGGTATCCACATAAACATATGCCAGGGTCCGGCCATACCCGTCAACACCTACCTTTTCGACCCGTACGCGCTTTTTAAAACAAAGAACCACGGTTGCCAGTTTTGCACTATCACCATACTCCTGCTGTAACTCAGGGCAATCAATACCCTCTAACCGCACTTTTAATTGCGTATTATTATCGAGTAATAACACAATTGAATCCCCACTGGTAACCCCTATAACTTTAGCTTTAAATGAATCATCTACAGATACCAGTACAAAAAGAATAAGTATTAATAAAGTTTTCATACGCTATTATTTAGTATTACTGATCATACGATCCCGATAGTTTTCGGGTCCGCCATTCAATTCAATTCCCTATGCAATAAACTGCCGGAATGGGCAATTTCTTCCGGGCTAGTGATTTATTATTCGTTGTATGTTTCCGGATGATAATAAGAAAGTCAAAATTTATATACCATAATCTTAATTTTCCGGAAAGCGTCAATTACTCATTGTTAAAAAGATGTTTTAAACACTGCGACCAATTACTTATTCGCAGATTAAAAACCTTCATTAAAAGTTACTTCACAGGATCGCCCGAACCACTGACTGCAGGTTCAGCTTTTTTCTCCGGGCTGTCGGGCTCATATGTTTTTTTATGTTGCCAGCAATATTTTGATCCTTTCAAAGCTGGCCTGCTGCATCTGCTTCCTGAATTTGTAATGGCAAGGCATTGCCAATCAGGAACTGCTTTTACAGTAACTTTAGCTGCAGGCGCGGATACCGGTTTTTCCTTTAGTGATTGTTTCAACTGGCTGAATCCAATCAATTCATTCTCAATCCAGGTGAATTCCTCTTCCATCATTTTATTTTGTTCACTTAATTCATCAACTTTAGATGATAAGGAATCTACTTTGTATGACAACTCTTTTATTTCGTTACTCATTTTCGATTGAGCGCACGAACTTAAAATAAAGAGAGCTATCATTGAAATTATAGATATATTTCTCATAACATGTTTGTTTGACGTTTATAAAAGTAAGGAATAATTCAAATCATTTTGTTGAAAAATTTAATATATAAACCCATTTTTTGATAATTAGTTTTATTCCCGGAAACAAAAAAGATAAAAATATGGCACATACATATATTGATCTTTTAGTTCCTTTTTCATACTTTGCCTAGCATTTAACTTAATTTTCAAGGATTCTATTACTGTATACCGGCATACTTTTTATCAGAGTAATATTAGAAAAATATAAATATTACTACATACAATATTAAATAAAAAATGTATATCCGGGATACTTGTCAAAATTGCAACGATAAACACCAGTTTCTGGAATGAATATACGCACTTACCATTAACGAATGAAACATATAAGCAGTAGGAGTGATATACTATTTTATTTATACCCTTCACATTTTGACCTCCTGAAAATCCTTAAAAGAAGAGTTTGCGTAAGTTGCGCCTCCCAATATTCTGCTGCTGATCCAACCACGAATAAAAGTCTCCGTTGAAAGCATTGCGAAGCCTAAGCATTGAGTGATTTAAAAGAAATCAGCAAAATATGTTACCGGCACTTCACTCCTGATCAGTATTCAGTTTAAAAACTGGCAAAAGAAATGGTTTTCCTAATACTCCAGGACCCGACATGATCATCAAATTCCGGGAGGAGTTAACGCCCCAGGCAAAAATCAAGTTGGCTTTCAAACGAGATAAAACAGAATATACAATAGTGAAATGATGTAACAATAAACTGTAATTGTGTAAGAATTCACTTTCAGAGTGAACGTAATTTTGTGGTAATTACATAAAGCTATAAAATCAATTGAAATAGTGCACATGAATACAGCCATGCAGCTGAATTAGCTTGATTCAAAACTAAAGATTGTGCAATCGGACATAATATTACTATTCAAATACCCCTATATATATCCTTTTCCAGCGTAAAATTAATGAGGATAAGGCCACACAATGTCCGTAGCTCACAACTACGGACATTTTTTGAAATTAATAATGCCTTTGTTTTTGGTTACTCATCCAGTCGTTTTAAGAATCTGAAGTTTTCATAAAAAAAACATTAATTTTACTCGATGTATGAACTCAGCATAAGCACCTTTTCTTCAGGTACAACATCAAGTTATAGGTTTAAAATAGCGAATAATGAAACTATATCTGAAATTTGATACCAACATTGCATTAAAAAAAATAATACAGGAGCAATTGGACCAATTGCAGGTAAAATACGCTTATCTGGGTTTTGCTGAAATAGAAATTGACGATTCAGTATCAGGATTAGAAATGGGGAAAATAGATGCCTGCCTAAACAATTACGGCATCCAGATTGTTGAAAACCAGAAGAGTGTTCTTGTTCAAAGAATTAAGGACGCCATTATTGAAATGGTTAATTCGGAAGAAAAACTTCCAACCTCCAACTCTGCTTATTTATCAGATAAACTGAAACAACGGTACGGATATCTTTCATCTGTATTCACTGAAATCACCTACACTTCGATTGAAAATTTCATTCTACTTCAAAAAGCTGAGCGTGCAAAACAGTTAATCAGTACGAATGAGCTTACCTTTACCGAAATTGCGTATATACTTAATTACAGCAGCGTAGCACATTTCAGCAATCAGTTTAAAGGAATTACCGGGATAACACCATCCGCTTTCCAGCGTATTATTTTAAAAAGGCGTGAAAACAGCAATAAAATAAAATAGCAACTTGCAACTCATCTTCAAAACCAGATTTACTAATATTGTTTAAATATGCATAAGAGACCAATACATATTTTACTTGCTGATGATGATGAGGACGATCGCCTCTTTTTTAAAGAAGCATTCGATGAAATAAAAATAAAAACAAACGTCATCATGGTCAATGACGGGGTAGAATTGATGAACCATCTTACCCGGGAAGACAATCAATTGCCACATATTCTGTTTCTTGACCTTAACATGCCCCGTAAAACCGGAATCGACTGTTTATTGGAAATCAAGCGTATGTCTCATTTAAAGGATGTCGCAGTTGTTATTTATTCCACGTCATCTTCGGAAAAAGATATTGAAGAAACATTTGTTCAGGGAGCTAATGTGTATATAAAAAAGCCCAGCGATTTTAATACACTCAAAAAAATACTGGAGCAGGTAATAACTATAAACTGGCAGTATCAAACGTCGGGGTTAAACAGAGATAATTACCTGCTAAGTCTTTAATTTCATCTGTAGTGATTATGAATATTAATCCGATCTTCAAATCTGCTTTTTCCCTTAAAGCGATTTTTGTACTTTCTATTTTCATGCTGTTTTACATCTCCAGCATCTCATATAAACATACCAAAGCACTCAACGAATCGTCAGAACTCCTGGTGCATTCCTACAAAATCCAGTATCAGCTGGAACGTGTTATATCCATGCTTAAAGATGCCGAAACCGGGCAGAGGGGCTATATAATTACCCGAAATGATGTTTTTCTGAAGCCCTACAAATCAGTTCAGGATCAAATTTATGCCTCGTATATAAAATTAAAAGCTTTAACAATTGCTGATCAGCAACAACAAGCTAACCTGGATACTCTCCTTCAATTGATATACTCAAGGCTCGACCTGATGGCTCTTTCATTGGAAGGAATAAGGTTACAAACCGCTGACCAGGAACAATTAAATAAAAATTTGCTTGCCGGTAAAAAAGTAATGGATAACATCCGGAATCAGATCAATAAAATGGAAGAACTGGAAATATCCTATTTTAATGAACATCAAAAAAAGTACAAGAAGGAAGTTGTTTTTTCTCCCATTTCAACATTTATATTCACTGTTTTCTCCTTGCTGGTTTTCATTTTATCATATATCAAAATCAATAAGGATCTGAATGTATTAAAAAAATCAAATGAAGAATTGATCATCACCAACGAATCAATAAAACACGCCGAAATCATTGGGGAGTTTTGTATTTCGCAATGGAATTTTGCTACGGATAGACTTATTTATTCTGATAATTTATATAGGCTGCTGGGGTGTGAACCTCAATCGTTTGAGGCTACAATTGAAAATTTTCTTGAATTTGTGCATCCGGATGATAAGGCAATTGTGAAAGAAGCGACTAAGAATACCTATATCTATGAGAAAACATATCCTCATTTTTACAGGATAGTACGTAAGGATGGGGAAATACGCTATTTTATGTCGATGGGGAAATTTATTTCCGAAAGTAACAGCAAAATGCACATTGGAATAGTAAAAGATATTACTGACCACCACCTGAGTAGTGTAGCCCTCGAAGAGCGGAATCACGAACTGGAACAAAGCATCAAGGAACTTGAGTCTTTTAACCGTGTTGCAAGTCACGATTTGCAGGAACCGCTTCGTAAAATACAAACATTCATTTCGCGTATTTCCGAAAATGACAAAGTAAATCTATCCGATCAGGGCAAAGAATATATTTCTAAAATTGAGTCCTCAGCACATAAAATGCGGATACTTATTGATGATTTGCTTTTATTTTCGCGAACCAACAAATCGGAAAAAGTATTTGAGAAAACTGACCTGAA
>JAIFMH010000024.1 GCA_020048595.1 Bacteroidota bacterium
TCCCTTCAACCTGGGAAGTTCAAGGTTACTCCTACCCTATTTATACAAATATTCCCTACGAATTCTATTCAAAGAATCCGTTGCCACCTCATGTTCCTTACGATTATAATCCTGTTGGGACATATCTTACACAAATTACTGTTCCTGAAACTTTTAAAGGAAAAAACATAATTATTCATTTCGGGGCAGTAAAATCTTTTTTCTATATCTGGCTCAATGGCAAATATATAGGCTTTCATAAGGATTCGAAAACACCTGCCGAATTTGACCTTACACCTTACTTAAATGATGGGAGTAATACGTTGGCGCTACAGGTTTTCCGCTGGAACGATGGCTCCTACCTCGAATGCCAGGATATGTGGCGTATGAGTGGCATTAACCGTGATGTGTTTGTGTATGCCAGGCCGGAAACGTATATCCGGGATTTCTTTGCCAAAGGAAATCTGACAGATAAGTACACAAAAGGCAATCTTGAGATTGATATCCTCTTCAATAAATTTTCTGCGGAAGATGCTAAAAAGTATAAATTACAGGTTAACCTGTATGAGAAAAACAATACAGCAAAACCGATTGCAACTGAAATTATTTCACTCGATAAAGCCCTGGGAAAGGACAGCCTTCATTATGAAAAATCAATGGACGGTATTAATAGATGGACAGCTGAAACACCTGACTTATATATTCTTACGCTAACGTTACTTGATCAGAACGGTAAATGTGTTGAAAGCCTGAGTAATCGCATTGGTTTCCGCACCAGCGAAATCAAGAATGGATTACTGCTTATAAACGGAATTGCTGTAAAACTTAAAGGTGTGAACCGCCATGAACACGATCCGGTAAAAGGACATGTAATTTCGCACGAATTGATGCTACAGGATGTGAAACTGATGAAACAGAACAACATTAACGCCGTCCGCACCAGTCATTATCCTAATGATCCATACTGGTACGAATTATGCGATGAATACGGTATATATGTTATTGACGAAGCTAATATAGAATCTCATGGCATGGGTTACGATTCCGATCGCACACTCGGTAATAACCCGGTATGGCAAAATGCGCACATCGACCGCACCCGTAATATGCTCGAACGCGATAAAAATCATCCGTCAGTAATAATATGGTCATTAGGAAACGAAGCTGGAAACGGATGCAATTTCCAGGCTACGTATAAATGGATCAAAACCCGCGATCTCAGCAGGCCGGTTCAATACGAACGTGCCGGTCTCGAATGGAATACAGATATATATTGCCCGATGTACGAAAGCGTTAAGGGCATATTGGAATATGCTTCGAAAAAGCAGGACAAACCGCTTATACAATGCGAGTATGCACACGCCATGGGCAACAGTACCGGTAATTTAATTGATTACTGGGATGCCATTGACAATAACGAACAACTTCAGGGTGGTTTTATATGGGACTGGGTTGACCAGGGACTGCAGAAATTTGATTCAACAGGACGCAAATACTGGGCATTTGGGGGAGATTTCGGTCCTGCGGACGTTCCCAGTGATGGAAATTTCTGTACCAATGGACTGGTTTTTCCTGACAGGACTCCACATCCGGGACTTTCGGAGGTTAAAAAAGTATATCAATATGTTAAATTTAACGCTATTGATTTAAAAAAGCCAAGTTTCAGACTGACAAATAAATATGCTTTCGCAGACCTGAAAAACGCTTATTTACGCTGGGAAATCACTGAGAATGGAATACATATTGCAAAAGGCATATCAGGCACTGAAAATATTGCTGCAGGAAATTCGCGTGACTATACCATATCGTGGAAAGTTCCGGCTGCAAAGCCAGGCAGGATTTACCATCTGAATGTTTACCTGCTTACTTCTGATAACCGGCCATTACTGGGGAAAGACCATATACTGGCTTCGGAACAGTTTGAATTGCCTTATAACTCAGCGTCAGCAGAAGTTAAAGCTTCAGGTTTGCCTGTGCTTACTTCAAATGAGACAGCAACAGACATCACAGTTAAAGGAAAGACTTTTGCTATAAAGTTCAATAAAACAACAGGTACAATTTCATCATTTACGTATGAAAACCAGGAGTTGATTGAGCAAGGGCCGCTGCCTAATTTCAGACGTGCACCACTTGATAATGATGTTGGAAGCAAAATGTTCATCAAATGCAAACCGTGGTACGACGCAAGCGAAAACAGAATTGTAAAATCTGTTGTTGTTGACAAGACAGATAATCATGCTATTAAGGTGATTGTTGCCTTCAGTTTACATGATGTAAAAAGTGAGCTCTCCACAATCTATACCATTACAGGTAAAGGTGATATATTGGTTGATGTCAACCTGAAAGCCGGGAAAGATTTACCCTGGATTCCGCGCCTCGGAGTAAATATGCGTTTAAAAGGATCCCTAAACCAGGTAGATTGGCTTGGACGTGGTCCATTCGAAAATTATACCGATCGCAAAACGGCTGCATTTATAGGAAAATATCATTCAACAACTGAAGAATTGTATACATCCTACGTTCGTCCACAGGAAAACGGTTACAGAACGGATGTGAGTTGGGTTTCAGTCAACGATGGGAAAACGGTTGGGATCTACTTTGAAGGTTCTCCAAATCTGGGTTTCAGCGCTCTTCCATATACATATGACGACCTGAAAGGTTTTGAACACAAAGGAAAACATGGTAACCTGCTTCAGAAACAATCATTTACTGATCTCAACCTGGATTATATGCAGTGCGGAGTTGGTGGCGACGATAGCTGGAGTGCATGGCCAATGGAAAAGTACCTGATACCGGCAAAAGACTATTCATGGACTTACAGGTTGAGGCCATACCCAATAAAAAAGGAGAATCCTTCCAACCTATGGGAGAACAAGATTGTATTAAAATAAAAATCAGAAAGACATGAAATTAGCTGACATTAAAGGGTATTCATCTAAACCGAATAGTTCGATGTGGAATGATGATGCATTTGTAACACGTTTCGAGAAAATTCCTGTAAAAGTTTTTCCATCGGCAGCAGCAGGATCTGCAGATGTGGCTGCACGAATTGTTGAACTGGTTAAAGAACGTAAGAATTCAGGCGAAAATCTTGTTTTGGGACTTGCTACCGGTTCAACACCTCTGATTGTTTACAATGAATTGATCAGGTATCATAAAGAAGAAGGATTGAGTTTTTCGAATGTTATCACATTTAATCTGGATGAATATTATCCTTTGGAGCATGATCATCAGCAGAGTTATAATCACTTTATGTGGGACCGGCTTTTTAAACATATCGATATCAAATCGGAAAATATTCATATCCCGTCAGGAAGTGTGGATCAGGATGATGTTGCTGCATTTTGCCGCGATTACGAAAAAAAGATTGTCGAAGCCGGTGGTATTGATATCCAGCTGCTTGGTATTGGGCGAACCGGCCATATCGGATTTAATGAACCGGGCTCAACCTATAATTCGAAAACACGGCTGGTTACACTTGACAGATTGACACGCAACGATGCAGCCGACTCATTCAACGGCGAAGAACACGTTCCACATTTTGCCATAACAATGGGAGTTGGAACAATTATGAATGCAAAAGAGGTTTACCTTATGGCCTGGGGCGAAGGAAAAGCGGAGGTTATTGCCCAGGCTGTTGAAGGGCCTGTTGCAGATGTTCTGCCATCGAGTTTTCTGCAAAATCATACCAATACCACCTTTATAATTGATCCTCCGGCTGCTGTTGAACTAACACGTTTCAAGGCTCCCTGGCGCGTTGGGCAATGCGAATGGACCGATCGCATGATACGTAAAGCCGTTTTATGGCTTTGCACCCAAACAGGGAAACCATTGCTAAAACTTACCGAACGTGATTACAATGATTATGGCTTGTCGGACCTTATAACCAGCCAGATATTCAGTAAAATAAACATTAAGGTGTTTAACGATCTGCAGCATACTATCACAGGCTGGCCAGGGGGAAAACCCAATGTTGACGATTCTACCCGGCCTGAGCGTGCATTGCCATTTCCAAAGCGAGTAGCACTTTTCAGTCCGCATCCTGATGATGATGTAATTTCGATGGGCGGAACTTTCGCCCGTTTAGTTGAACATGGACATGATGTGCATGTAGCGTACCAAACTTCGGGAAGCATTGCAGTTAGTGATGATGACGCTATCCGGTATCTTGACTTTGTACGTAACTATGAGAAAATCTATGATATTATCGAGCCGAAAGCTGAGACCCTGTATGAAAAAACATCCGATTTTTATCGTAATAAGAAAAAAGACAGCGTTGAGCCATCAGAACTTTTAGCTGTTAAAGCAGCAATCAGGCGCGGCGAGGCAATGGCATCGTGCCGGTATATCGGACTTCAGGAAAAAAATGTTCATTTTCTTGATCTTCCATTTTATGAAACCGGAACTGTAAAAAAAGCCCCTGCCGGGGAAGCTGATATTCAGAAAACAATGGAATTTCTCCGATCATTAAAACCGCACCAAATATATGCTGCCGGCGACCTGAGCGATCCGCATGGCACACACCGCGTTTGTATTGATATTATTATCGAAGCACTTGAACGCATGAAAAACGAGGATTGGATGAAAGACTGCCGCGTTTGGCTTTATCGCGGGGCATGGCAGGAATGGGATATTGAAATGGTTGATATGGCCGTTCCTCTTAGTCCGGAAGAGGTTGTGATTAAACGCAATGCGATTTTCCGACACCAGTCGCAAAAAGACGGAGCCATGTTTATGGGAGCCGATAAACGCGAATTCTGGCAGCGTGCCGAAGAACGAAATAAAAATACAGCCCGTCTTTACGATAGACTAGGAATGGCTGAATATGAGGCCATTGAGGTGTTTGTGAGGTATGAGGTGGAGTAGTTAGCAGTGGTTAGGGATTAGGGGGTAATCGTTAATTGAAAATCGTTAATGGTTAATGGTAGAGACGCGATGCCTCGCGTCTCAATACCATGAATCATTAAAAATTAAATAGATAATTGCCAAAAGATTGACATAGACGCGATGCCTCGCGTTTCAATACCAGGAAACATTATCACAAAAAAAAATCAAAAAAAAATAATTTTTGCATAAATAATTGATAATCAGGAATACATTTCAACAGTCAATAATTAAAAGTTACAATCGAAATCCAAGCAATTTACTCACAAATAATCTAAATGTCTATGACTACACTATCAGCGGCTGAAGACCGTAAAAATTACATTCTGTCCATTACCATAATAGGGGTATTGTTTTTTATCTTCGGTTTTATAACCTGGTTAAATGGTACATTAATTCCATTTCTGAAAATTTCGTGTGAGCTAAATAATGTACAGGCCTATTTTGTGACGCTGGCATTTTATATTGCCTATTTCTTTATGGCTCCTCCATCGTCGTGGGTTTTGCATAAAGTTGGTTTTAAGAATGGAATGGCATTGGGATTATTTGTAATTGCAATAGGTTCACTGGTATTTATACCTGCAGCATTAACCCGCACTTTTGGATTATTTCTTACAGGTCTTTTTATACAGGGAACCGGGCTAGCTTTACTGCAAACCGCAGTAAATCCATATGTAGTTGTTCTGGGGCCAAGAGAAAGTGCAGCGAAAAGAATTGCAATAATGGGTATCTGCAACAAAGTTGCCGGTGCCATCAGCCCATTAATTCTCGGAGCTGTAGTACTTAATCAGAATACTACTGATGTAGTTGAACGACTCAAAACAATCACCGGAATTGAACGGATTCCACTTCTTGACACTCTTGCACATAAAGTAATAGTTCCCTATATCATAATCGCAATTGCGCTGGTACTGCTTTCGATTGGTTTAAAATTCATTCATCTGCCAGATGTTGATACAGATAAGGAAGAAGACAATGCAACCGCAACAGGTGCAAAGAAAACAGCATGGTATCAATTCCCGCATTTATGGCTGGGATTTATCACATTGTTCCTTTATGTTGGTGTTGAAGTAATGGCAGGTGATACAATTATCCTTTACGGACTTTCGCAGGATATTCCGCTTGCCACTGCCCGGACATTTACCACCTTTACGCTGCTGGCAATGGTTGCAGGTTATCTTATCGGAATCGCAACTATACCTCGCCTCATCAGCCAGAGCAAAGCATTGGCAATTTCGGCTGTTTTTTACCAGTATCCTCGCTTGCGGCTACTAGAAGATGAGTTGCCGGATGCAACATAGTATTACCCTGGTTTTTCGGC
>JAIFMH010000343.1 GCA_020048595.1 Bacteroidota bacterium
TTACGCGGATCGATCTGCGAAATAAAAGTGCCACCCATATTACCTTTAACCTCCACTGTTGCCAATTCATTGGTAGTTTCAGTCATGGTTATATCAATATGATTGATACCTTTTACATTAATTGTATCTGTTTTATAACCCAGGAAACTGACAATAAGAGTCTGATCGGAAATCCCCTTTCGGGATAATCTGAATTTCCCTGAAGCATCGGTACTGGTTCCGGTTGTAGTTCCGGCCCAATGCAGGTTTACACCGGGAAGGCCTTCGATGTGGCCGTGTTCATCCTTGGCTGTTACTTCACCGCTTATTGCCTGGGCTGCGGCATTTCCAGCCAATGCGATAAAAAACAGGCTTAAAATTGCATTAAAAATCGTTTTTGAAGACATTGTTTTGATTTGATCAGAAGTTACAAACTGAAAAATAAATTATTATCCTCCTTACACCAGTGATGCTTTTAAAGCAAAATGATGTTGAAGAAAGTTTTAAAAGAAAGGGAAATGATCCTTTCTAACAGTTGTAACTGATCAGTGGGATACGCTGTTGCGAGAGGAACAGCACTAGTTTTCGGCCCGCAAGAGGTGCAGGCGAATACCGGAAATCGGAAATAGGAATATTTTCTTTTTCTGCAGCAAGTTGTGGTGTATAATCGAATAGTACTACAATAACTGCAGGCTGAATAAGAGTTAAAGAGGAGAAATAATTTACCGGTGATTCAATATTCAGCTTACTGAAAAATGAAATATTGGAACAACAATTGTTTTTTGTTAAAACAGGTGTTTTGGCGTAAGATTGTATTTTACCGTCGTTTTTTTCAATAGCGCAACCGCATGATGCAGTTTGTTGAATTCCAAGTCCTGTAAAGAATGATATATCCGACAAATTACCATGGCAATAATGTGCTTTGTAAGATAAACCCGTTGCACCAGCCATTACAATCATTGAAAGTACAATGAGTAAGGTATTTCTGATGTATAAACGGATTTGTTTCATGTCGGTAAAATAGGATGCAAAAGTACTGTTTTTTGAACGGCGTGCGGGTATTTTTTTTGTTAAACACTTGTTAACCCGAAATTAGCTTACTATTTCATAATTCATTTAATCTGAAATTATGTTTTGTCTAAGCCAAATCCTGAACATTCGGAGTGAGCTAATTAACAATGTTTTAGTCAACATCTTTTAAAAAATTACTTCTTTTTTTTCTCTTCAGATATTCCGCTAACCACATATAAACTCTGCGGAAGGATATTAAAAACAAATGGAGTATGACCAAGCGATTCCCCATCTGCTTCCATAAACATGGGTGGCTCAGAATGAATAATGATTTTTGATGAGCGATATGTGCTTACCTCAGGCAGACGTGTAAAACTGCCATCGAAAAGTTTAATAATATTCCGCATAATCTTGAACTTGCCAATTGGCTTAATGAGCGTCATATCAAATAAACCATCATCAGGCAGAGCATCGGGAGCCTGTTTCATTCCACCACCATTGTATTGACAAATTCCGACGCTCATACTAAAAATATCGGATGCAATTTTCTCGTCATCAAGCAAAATAGTGACTTTTGTACTTGTGTATAAAAATAAGCTTGACAAAATATTTACTACATACGACATCGGATTACTCTTCCCAAGATCTTTCTGCTTGTTAGTTTTCTTGGCTACAAGTGCATCAAATCCCATCCCTGCCATATTGATGAAGTAGCGGGTTTTTTCAGATCCTTCGGAAGAAATATACTTTATGGTGCCGGTATCCTGGATAAATATTTTCCGCTTTAATATAAGTTTTATAGCTTGTTTGTAATCGTTAGGTATGTTGAACATGCGGCACCAATCATTGCCGGTTCCAACTGGTATCATCGCCAGCACAACCCTGTCAGTCGGAACATGAGCCTGTGTAAAAATCCCGTTAACTACTTCGTTAAGGGTACCATCGCCACCCACAACTATAATATTGCGGTATCCGTTTTCGATATATTTGCGGGTGAGTACCACTGCATGTCCGCGGTGCTCAGTAAAAACACTTACAAACTCAATATGGGCTGCAGTAAGCTGCGCAGCTATTTCGAGCCAATCCTTTTCCCCTTTGCGTTTACCGGCATTGGGATTAACAATCACAAACCATTCCATAGAACTTTATTAGAATGAAAAACGGGGCTTTAACGGTCGAAAGATAGGAATAATCTTTTGAAAGTTGTATAAATAGCTGAAAAAGCAGAGGATGAAAAGATTCTGAAATTCAAAATTCAAGGAATCAAGGATTCAAAATTATTCATGAAAGTTTACTCCCCTATCATCTCCCGGTCTCTACTTTCCTCTGTCTCTCCCTCCCACTCTCCCACTCTCCCCTTCCCCCACTCTCCGCTTCTCAGATAACCCTTCCTTCCCATTTCCCTTTTTTCAGATAGAGCCACGAAAGTGAACCCAGAACAATGGCATACATATATTCGCAAAGCCAGACTACCTCAATAGGTGCCTGAAGTTTTATTGCCAGAAACCATGCAAATACTAGATACAAGCTCAACGTAGATACCTCAATAGCGAGTCCGCTGCGCGTATTGCCGGTGCCCAGAACTCCATTAAATAGAACAATGGTTGCCGAAAATAGAAAAACGGCTCCCAGAATGATGTAATATGAAGCAACTGATGCTTCCTGCAGTTTGATATCGCTTGTATAAATGGAAATCATTAAGTGAGGAACAAAGGCAGCAAGCACAGCAACAGCCAACATTATCCCCATACTGAAAACAAGCACTTTGTTTACAATTGGAATAACCTGTTTCGAAAATCCTTCACCAATTGCATTACTTACTATGCTGCTGGTAGCTGAACTCATAGCCCAGGCCGGAATCATCAATAACATATAAATGCTTCTGATAATATTGGAAACCGCCAGTGAGGTTTCGCCCATTTTTTCGATAAGCAGGAAAAATCCAAACCAAACCGCATGCGACAAAACGAATTGAATCATAATGTAAAGAGATACATCCAACGTTCTTTTTATTATTGATAAGTCAGGCTTCACAAATGCAAACAGTTTATATTTTGCCAGGTGAGCCCGGCGCGCAGTAATGGCAAAAAAGAACAATAAGGCACATGCTTCTGAAATTGAGGAAGCAAGGCCAGCGCCGGCAATACCCATTTCGGGGAAACCAAGCTTGCCGAATATCATTCCATAATCGAGGATCACATTTAGTCCGGCCATAATTGCAGCGCTGATACTGATATACTTTGTAAATGCAATGCCGGTATAAAATGAACGGAAGAGTAAAGCTGATGATGCGAAAAACAAGCCAAAAATTCTGTATTTCAGATAGATAGTACTGGCAAGAAAAACATCAGCCGACTTGATAAACGGTTTAAGTATCTGTTCCCCGAATAAAAGAATCAGCACTGTGATAATAAGGGTTGAAAATCCCAGGAAATAGAATCCGTTATCAAAAATGGAACCGATTGCCGGGTAATCCTTTTCTCCGTTCCTGCGGGCAATCAAAATCTGAATCCCGGTTGTAAAGCCGTATGCCACCATAAACAAGGTAACATAAAACAGACCACCAATGGCTGACGCGCCTAATTCAACAGCTCCCACATGACCGAGGAAAGCGGTATCGGTAACGTTTACAATATTCTGGGCAACCAGGCTGATCATAATAGGCCAGGAGATAACCCAAATTTTTTTTATTGATGGTGTGTTGGAAGGCATTGAGGTTAGAAAAATGGAAAATTGGTAAATTGGTAAAAAGTTGAATGGAGAAATTCTGACGAAGGAGCAAAACTATTGAGGAGCAAAATTAGGGGAATAATTTTAAAAGCCGTTAAAAGTTATTCTGGCTTAACCATGAGTTTAAATAAAAAAGGGGGAAACCCGGAATTGCATTCCTGATTCTCCCTTTTTGCAAAGTTTTCAGTGTCAGACACCCGTTGGGTGTGCAGACACTAAAAGCAGACACTAAAAATCGAAGGTAATTCCCTGTGCCAAAGCGGTTTGCCCACTGAAATTAATAGTATTAGTCTGTCGGCGCATATAAGCTTTCCAGGCATCGGAACCGGATTCGCGGCCGCCGCCTGTATCTTTTTCACCACCAAAAGCACCACCAATTTCAGCTCCTGATGTTCCAAGGTTTACGTTTGCAATACCACAATCGGAACCTGTTTCAGAGAGGAATGTCTCGGCTTCCACCAGGTTTTCGGTAAAAATACAGGATGATAATCCTTGCGGAACATTGTTGTTGAGAGCAATCGCTTCTTCAATGGTTTTGTACTTTATCAGGTAAACAATAGGCGCAAAAGTCTCTTCCTGAACCATTTGATAATGATTTTCAGCTTCTACAATTGCTGGTAATACGTAATTTCCATTCGGATATTTATCACCTTTAAGACTTGTACCGCCATAAATAAGTTTTCCGCCTTCTTTCTGAACTTCATCAATGGCATGAAGGAAGTTTTTTACAGCTGTTCCATCAACCAAAGGTCCGACAAGCGTATCTTTTTCAAGAGGATCGCCAATACGATCGCTGATACTATTATAAGCCGCCACAAGGCGTTCTTTAACTGTTTCGTAAACGGATTCGTGAATAATAAGCCGGCGTGTTGATGTACATCGCTGTCCGCAGGTTCCCACAGCACCGAAAACAACTGACTGCAGCGTCATATCCAGGTCGGCATGTTTGGAAATAACAACGGCATTGTTGCCGCCAAGTTCCAGTATTGTTTTCCCGAGGCGTTTCCCGACAATAGCAGCGACTCTTCTGCCCACAACAGTAGAACCTGTTACCGATATAAGTGAAATGCGCTTATCGGCCGCAAAGTTATCACCCAGAACAGATGATTTTGCAATGATCATATTGAAAACTCCTTCCGGTACATTATTAGCGCGTAGAGTTTCAGCAATGATTTTCTGCACTGCCAAAGCGCAAAGCGGAGTTTTTGAACTGGGTTTCCAGATAACCACATCACCAGCAATGGCAGCCAGCATGGCATTCCAGCCCCAGACTGCTACCGGGAAATTGAAGGAAGTAATAATTCCCACAATTCCAATCGGGTGATATTGGTCGTACATGCGGTGGAACGGGCGTTCGGAATGCATGGTTGCTCCATTCAGCAGGCGCGACTGACCCACTGCAAACTCGCAGATATCAATCATCTCCTGAACTTCACCCAGGCCTTCTTCGTAAATTTTACCCATTTCGAGAGAAACCAGGTACCCTAACCTTTCTTTATTTATTTTAAGTGCTTCTCCAATCTGGTGAACTACAAGTCCGCGTTTTGGTGCCGGAATAATCCGCCACTTTTTATACGCTTCCTGCGCTTTGGTTACTATATGTTCATAATCATCCAAAGTGGCATTCGTCACTTTCGCGATAAGCGAACCATCAATGGGTGAATACGATGCGGTTTCGTCGCCTTTGGTAACCAGCCATTCACTGCCGGTGCTGGCGCCGGGATTAAGGGATTCAATTCCTAAAAGTTTTAAATCTAAAGTCATAATTTCTATTCGTTATTTAAAATTTATTCCATCATGTAACCATACCGGTATTCTGTTGCCGGCTGAAATGTTTCCTTAATTGTACGTGGACTGATCCAACGAATCAGGTTAAATTCGCCGCCTGCTTTATCGTTGGTGCCCGATGCACGCGAACCGCCAAACGGCTGCAACCCTACAATAGCGCCTGTAGGTTTGTCATTAATATAAAAGTTCCCGGCGGCATACCTCAATTGCTCACACATTGTGGAAGCAGCTACTCTGTCCTGCGAAAACACCGCGCCTGTGAGTCCGTATGGAGAAGTTGTATTGCAGAGTTCTATTGTTTCCTGCAGTCTATTGTCTTCATAAACGAAAATTGTCAGCACCGGTCCGAATATCTCTTCCTCCATGGATTTGAATCTTGGATTGGTAGTTACAATAATTGTGGGCTCAACGAAATACCCCACACTTTTATCTCCGTTTCCACCGGCAATTATTTCCGCTTCCGCTGATTCTTTTGCGTAATTGATATAGTTCATGCAATTATCAAAAGATCCTTCATCGATCACTGCATTTATGAAATTTCCTGGATTGGTAACATCTCCCATTGCTGCATCAGAACTAATTCTGATCAATTCTGATTTTACTTCGGCCCAAAGAGAAACAGGAACATACATCCGTG
>JAIFMH010000284.1 GCA_020048595.1 Bacteroidota bacterium
CCGTACTCTGCGCCAGGTTACCATCGACAGCGGATCGGAAGCTGACCGTGTTTTCAGTATGCTGATGGGCGATGAAGTACCACCACGCCGCGATTTTATTGAGAGAAACGCGAAATACGCAAATATTGATATTTAAAGAACAGATAATTCTTTTATGATCAAACTAAAAAAGACAGGGGAAACGACCTGTCTTTTTTAGTTTCTATTCCAAAACTTGTTGTAAAAGGTTAATTTCACTTGAAAACAAAAATTCCACTTTGAAATTTTTCCCAGGTGAAAACATCCTGACTATTCAAATACAGTACTTCCATTGTAAAGAATAAATTCCGGAGAAATGTCATAATTCCATCGCTGGTTTTTTATTGTAATCAGGTCTTTCCAAAATATTTCACCCATTTCACCAATACCAGCGGATTCAAAGGTTGTTTTTTCTTTCAATAATTCTATTCCTTCAAATCTTTTTTGATTTTCAATCAGGGGTAAAATTTCCAAACGTTTTTTAACGCCATTATTCAAATCACAAACAATATAGTATGGCGCTATTTCTACTATTTTTGTTACTTTAATCATTTTATTGTAGGGGTTTAATTTTATGAAATTCTTTACTTTCCCACATTACAGATAATTCATCTTTATGAATTTCAGCCCATGCCTGCACTAACTTTAATTTACTCACCGGGAAATCTCCATCTAACACATTTCCATTGTTAATCAATATGTTGGCTTCGAATTCACCATACTTCACTTTGAAGTGAGGTGGATTATGATCGTTAAAAAACATGTATACTATTATGCCAAAGAATCTACTTATTTCGGGCATACCAAATTGTTTTTACAAAGTTACGAATATTAAGGACTTAATGCAGCAATCGAAATCACTTCTCTAGCCATTACTTATCGCCTTATTTAAAAATCCCATAAACGGCTGCATTTCCGCCAGCATTTCCATGATGTGTTTCTGGTAATTACCGGAAGTTACAATTTTATCGGAGATATTTCCCGACACAATATAGGATCGGTATTTCAGCAGATCAATATCGGAAAAATCAGCAGGAAAATCTTTTGGCGCTTTTTTCATTTTATCAAAATCGCCCAACTGATCGAAATGCTTTTTAAATGAAGGTTTCTCTATTATCGCTTTCAGTTCAGCACTGCGAAAGTACACTTCGTTTCGTAATAATTTAAGCGTATCCGGTTCGGGCTGATAAACACCTGCAGCCAGCATGCACGCACCAGGTTCGAAATGAAAATAGTATCCGGGAAAGGAACTTTTCCTGCCACCTTTGGCAATAAAAGCACCCATATTAGTCTTATATGGCGATTTATCAGCACCAAAACGCACATCCCTGTATATACGGAACATGCAGTCCTTCATCGCCGGAGTTTGTACTGAAGGATCCAGGGCCGAAATAGTAGTGATCATTTCAGTAACAAAACCCTCTAACTCCTTTTTTGCATCCTCGTATAATTTTTTATTTTCCTGAAACCATTCGCGGTTGTTATTCAATTTTAACTGAGAAAGAAAATCCAGAACCAATGATGTATCCATATTAAACAATATTTAGCAATTACGCGTTTTTACAAAAATAAGACTATTCGTAATTCTCTGCCCTTATTTTGCATATTTTATTAATTGGAATTCACTCTACGCTCAGTTTTTAATGCATCCTGTGCTACAATCAGTTTTTTTTATACATTAGTCGAAAATTAGCCGGGAATGAGAATAACTTTTACGCTGATTATAGTATTAGGATTTATAAATTTAGGATTTGCATCGGGCGAATGGATCGCTCATGGCGGACG
Source organism: Bacteroidota bacterium (assembly GCA_020048595.1). Taxonomy (GTDB): domain Bacteria; phylum Bacteroidota; class Bacteroidia; order Bacteroidales; family UBA4417; genus UBA4417. The sequence goes on from JAIFMH010000284.1 coordinate 1,804, forward strand.
TTCCGCGGCAATGGGACTTTCGTCGGCTGCAGTAAGCGATTTCTGGAGTGTGAATAACAACCAGGCAGGGATGGCATTTTATGATAAAACTGCGGCAGGTATCTATTTCGAGAATCGCTTTCTGATCAAAGAACTGGGAACTCAAACCGGTGCTTTTACACTTAAAACAAAATTTGGAGTTCTTGGAACTACTGTTTCATATTCGGGAGATGCCAATTACAACACCACCAAAGCAGGACTTGCTTACGCACGCAAATTTGGCAACCGTTTTGCCGCCGGCATTAAACTTGACTATATCGCAACTGCGTTAGGAGAGGATTACGGCAAACGGAACAACATTACATTTGATGCCGGTATCATGGTTAAAATTACGGATCAGCTAACTTTTGGCGCACATACATTTAATCCTATGCACGTTCAACTTTCGGAATATGATAATGAGAGAATTCCGGCCACGTTAAATGCCGGTTTTGGCTTTGCTTTTTCTGACAAACTACTGCTAACAGCCGAAGCATACAAAAACAGCGAATTCCCGATGGAACTGCGCACCGGAGTTGAGTACAAACTGGGCAATGTTGCATATGCCCGCCTTGGTCTCAGCACTAATCCTGCACGGTATACATTTGGTTTTGGTATCATTATGAAAAACCTGACTTTCGATCTTTCATCATCTGTACATTCGCAATTAGGATATTCGCCACAGGTTTCACTGCAATATGCGTTTTGAGTGTATGGTAGAAGGTGGGAAGACGGAAGTCAGAAGTCAGAAGTCGCGAAAACCTGGTATTTTCTCCCTTCGTCACAGCTTCATCAATTAAAAAAAACACAAATTCAATCAGTCATAAATCTAAACTAAAATACTGATTATTAATGTTCAAACTGCCGGTAATTCTTTTGGTTGTTCTGCTTTTCACCTGCCTTGGTAATGTATCGGCTCAAGCGCCCGATACCACTAAGTATACAGGTGCAGAAGAAATTGAACAGCAGATAGAAAATCTTGCCGAACGATCAGATGTTGAAATAGATTACAGCGACTGGGTAGAAGAAATAAATTTGCTCCGCGAACGGCCTGTTAATCTTAACTCCCGCGACGAGAACGAATTACGCCGCTTATTCTTTCTCAACGAATTGCAAATCGCCAATTTACTCGAATACACAATCCAATACGGGCAGCTGGCTTCTATATACGAATTACAGGTGATTGAGGGATTTAACGAAAAAGTGGTAAGCCAGATCATGCCATTTATTTCTTTATCTCCTTACGTTATTGAGAAGTTTTCGCTGAAACGAGCATTTAAATACGGTGGAACGGATGTGATGCTTCGCTATCAGCGTGTGCTGCAGGAACAGGCCGGCTATAAAACTGTTTCTGATTCCGTGAGGCTGGCTCATCCAAACGATTATTATCTGGGTAACCAGAATAGTTTGTTTGTGCGGGTGCAGTATTCATATAAAGATTATCTGAAGTTTGGATTTGTTGGAGATAAAGATGCCGGTGAACCCTTTTTACCCAAATCGGATACATTACGGAAAGGATTTGACTTTTACTCAGCACACCTTTTCCTTAAAAATATCGGTATTGTAAAACAGCTGGCTATTGGTGATTACCATGTTCAGTTTGGCCAGGGATTAAGCTTATGGTCAGGATTTTCGGTAGGAAAGGCAGCAGGTTCGGTTGTAATGCGTAAAAGAGCACCAGCTTTGCGTCCGCATGCGTCGAGCAACGAGTATGCATTTATGCGAGGTGCGGCTACAACCATTGCGCTTGGCAAATTCGATGTAACTGCTTTTTATTCCAACCGTTGGGTTGATGCTAACCTTGTAGAAGCAGATTCGTCAGATGCAACTGAAGATGTGGTTACTTCAATTCAGGAATCGGGCTATCACCGCACTCCTGCGGAGCTTGCGGATAAAGGCGCTATTCACGAAATAGCGGAAGGCGGGCACATCACGTTTAACGGGCAACGCATAAGAGCCGGAATCACAATTTTTCATGTGGATTATGATAAACCGTTCGAAACAAATGATGAGCTATATAAAAAATTCCAGCCCGTTCTCAGCTCAAATACGTATGCCGGGCTTGATTACAGTTACAACTACAGGACCCTTACTCTTTACGGAGAAGCATCAAAACAGATTGATGCCGGGTTAGCTGTGCTGCAGGGACTTTCCTTTACTCCTGATCCACGGTTTGCTTTTGCGATGGTTTACCGCAATTATCAGAAAAACTACGTTAATAATTTTAATGCAGCATTTGGAGAAAGCAGCAACAGCACCAATGAGCAAGGATTGTATGTAGGAATGGTTGCAACACCTTTCAACAAAATTACGCTGAGCGCTTATGCAGATATGTTCAAATATGAATGGCTGACATACCGGGTTGATGCACCTTCGCAAGGCCAGGAATATTCAGCGCAATTTGTGTACAATGTTTCACGCCGCGGTGACATTATTTTAGGGTACCGATACCTGGTTAATCCGATGAACTATGCTGTTGCAGGCGAAAAAATGAACCAGATCGGTGAATCTGACCGGAAATATTACAGGTTACAGTTTAATTACCAGGCACTGCCATGGCTCAAACTACAAAGCCGCTTTGAGATAACAAAACGTGATGCTCCGCTAAAAGAAAAAGAGTCCGGATATCTGATATACCAGGGATTCCAGGTTAAACCGCTGAAACAGGACTGGTCGCTCAGTTTCCGGTATTCACTTTTTGATACTGATTCTTACGATACCAGGCTATATACTTTTGAACAGGACGTTCCTTATTCCTTTTCAGTGCCGGCATTTTCAGGAAAAGGCAGCCGCTTTTATCTTATGTTGAATTCAAATTTAACCAGGAACCTATCCGTTATTTTACGGTTTGCTCAAACCTGGTATTCCGACAGGAATGTGATCAGCAGCGGACCGGATGAAATCAGCGGCAACAAAAAATCAGACGTGAAAGCCGTTCTCCGACTTTCCTTCTAATAAACAACATATTACAAGCTGGTAACTTTTTAATTTGAAGAGTTAAACACCCTTTGAAAATTAAGAAATTAGTTTATTTTTGCCCTTTAGAAAACCATTCAAACTTACTATAAACCAAATCTTAAAGTTATGTTTAAACAACACCCAAGGGGATTGATCGTTGCGTTTTTCACCAATATGGGCGAACGCTTCGGCTTTTACACCATGATGGCTATTCTGGTACTTTTTTTACAGGCCAGGTATGGGCTTGACGAAGAAGCAGCAGGAGAAATCTATAGTTGGTTCTATTTCGGCATTTATGCACTGGCGCTGGTTGGTGGATTATTGGCTGACTATACAAAAAAGTACAAAACTGTGATCCTGTTTGGCCAGATCATTATGTTTGCAGGGTATGCTGTTCTGGCACTTCCGGGATTGCCACTCGCACTCACCATTGCAGGCTTGTTTACCATTGCATTAGGCAACGGACTATTTAAAGGCAACCTGCAGGCTGTTGTTGGCCAGATGTATGATGATCCTAAATACTCAAAATTCCGCGACTCCGCTTTCATGGTGTTTTACATGGGTATTAATGTGGGCGCATTTTTTGCCCCTTTTGCTGCTACCGGTATCCGTAACTGGTGGCTGACAACGAACGGTTTCCTTCACGATGGCAGTTTACCGGCTGTTTGTCACCAATATATTAACGGAACACTGGAAGATCCGGGTAAACTTCAGACTCTTGCTGATAGTGTTAGTTTGAATGGACCTGTAACAGATTTGGGCGCATTTGCGCAAAATTATCTTGACATATTTGCACGCGGCTATAATTATGCTTTCGGAATAGCAGCTATCGCCATGGTTATTTCACTTGGTGTTTATCTTGTTTACAGCAAATTACTGCCAAATAAAGAAAAGGTTGCACCAAGCAGCACAGATGTTAAAATTGAGAAGAAACCTATGACCGGAGTATTCTCGCTGCTGGCAGCCCTGGCAGTAGGAGCCGCAATATATTTTGCATCACAAAACAGGGATATTGCTTTCGCATTTGGACTCTTTGCAGGATTCGTAGCCTGGATCGTTCAGATATCAACTAAAGAAGAACGTCCGAGGATCATGGCTTTACTAATGGTTTTCCTTGTTGTTATCTTCTTTTGGATGTCGTTCCATCAGAACGGATTAACGCTTACATTTTTTGCCCGCGATTATACGGTTAAAACCGTTAGTGCTTTCACTTACATGTTCTTTACGCTTGAGAATATTCTATCCGTAATTGCATTTATAGCCGGTATTGTTATTGTTTTAGGAAAAGCCAACAGCGCTAAACTCAAGATGTTTGGCGGAGCATTATTACTTGCTGGCGGCGGACTTGGATACTATTTCTTCATTATCGTATCGCTGACTTTCCCTGTTATGGCTTTCTTTTTATGGCTTAACAAAAAAGGGCTTGAACCATCCACTCCCAAAAAGATTGGTATCGGTATGATAATCGCAGCTGTTGGATTTGGATTAGTACTGATTGCTTCATTAAACCTTGTTTCTCCTCACGAGTTAAAATTTGTTGACGAAAGCGGCGTAACCAAATTTAATCCGGTTCCTGATTCATCACGCGTAATGCCTTACTGGCTGATGAGTTCATACCTGATCCTTACTATTGCCGAGCTTTTCCTCAGCCCTATGGGACTTTCATTTGTTTCGAAAGTTGCACCTCCACGCTTCCAGGGACTTATGCAAGGCGGATGGTTACTGGCAACAGCTGTTGGTAACAAACTACTGGTTGTAGGAAGTTTCTTCTGGGGCAAACTCGATTTGTCGCAACTATGGTTGATTTTTATCGTTTGCTGTTTGTTATCGGCTGCATTTATCTTCAGCATTATAAAAAGGCTCGAAAAAGTAACAAATTAATTAAATCATACCATTCATATAAAAGGCTGCATCTTCCGATGTGGCCTTTTTATTTTCATTCACATAGATTCCGTCAAAATAACCGACTTTTGCATAATGACAGATTCTATTTACTCCTGGGGTCATACCCGACGTTATAACTCATACTCCGAATATTTCAAGCGTACATTTGGCACCCGAGTACAGAAGGTTACTATCGATGCCGGATTCACCTGCCCTAACCGCGATGGATCACGCGGAATTGGCGGTTGCACGTATTGCAACAATGATGCGTTTAATCCATCCTATTGTCAGCCGCACAAAAGCATAACCCAACAGATTACAGAAGGAATTGAATTTCATAAGGTACGGTACCGGAGAGCAGGAAACTACCTGGCTTATTTCCAGGCATATTCAAACACTTATGGCTCACTGGAATATTTAAAATCGCTGTATGATGAAGCGCTGTCATTTCCGGGAGTAAACGGATTGGTAATAGGAACCCGTCCGGATTGTATTGATGATGAAAAGCTGGAATATTTTGCCCGACTGGCCGAAACTCATTATGTAATACTTGAATATGGGATTGAATCCTGCTTTAACCGGACTTTGGAGAAAATAAACCGCGGGCATACATTTGAGGAATCGGAAGCTGCAATCCGAAAAACGGCCGGATTTGGAATACACACTGGCGCGCACATTATTTTTGGGTTGCAGGGTGAAACAGAGCATGACATGCTTGCTGAAGCGGAAATATTATCAGAACTTCCGCTCGATACCATCAAATTTCACCAGCTTCAGATTATTAAGGACACTCCGATGGCTGCAGAGTATCAGACTAATCCGGAACGGTTCAATTTATTCACTCTCGAAAACTACATTGATTTTATTGTGCGCTTTACTGAACGGCTGAATCCTGCTTTTGTTATTGAACGGTTTACGGGCGAGGCTCCTCCCCGATTCCAGGCTGGTCCAACGTGGGGGAATCTCCGTAGCGACCAGGTACAGATTATGATCGAAAAGGAGATGGAGAAAAGAGATACCTGGCAGGGGAAGATGTTTGAGATAACAGGGGAATGAGATTTTGAGTGGTTATTCAGTTGTTGAAGATTGAGTTTTGGGGATTACTGAAACAAATTGGTTCTCGTTCGACGATTATTTGATAGCTGAAGGAATATCTGAATATCAAACCTGGGACCTGAAACTTCCAATGTTTAAACCATATCAATATCAACCACTTACCACCAACCTGTACCCAATATTATGTATATTCTCAATTTTAACCTTCGCATCAGATTTCAACAATTTACGCAGGCGTGAAATAAATACATCGAGGCTCCGGCTTGAAAAAAAATGATCATTACCCCACACTTTATTCAGAATGTCATCGCGTTTCAGAATAGCACCTGTATTGTCACAGAGATATGCTAGCAATTCGGCTTCGCGGTAGGTTAGCGAATGTAATTCGTCCCCTTTAGTAAGTTTAAGCCCCGAATACGAAAATGCAAAATCGCCAATCCTGTATACCGGTTCTTTCTGTAATCTGGAAGAATCAATACGACTGCGTTTAAGGAAAATTTCAATTTTCAGTATCAGCTCTTCCATACTGAATGGTTTGGTGATATAATCATCCGCGCCTAGCTGCAAGCCGTAAATTTTGTCGTCAGGCGTTGATTTGGCCGAAAGAAAAAGTATCGGAACCGCCTCATTCTTTTCCCTTATTTTCCTGGCAAGTGTATAGCCATCAATCTTTGGAAGCATTACATCAAGTATGTAAAGATCATAATTCCCGTTTGCTATTTTTTCGTATGCCGCAATACCGTCATCGCATGAATCAATTGTGTAACCAACTCTTTCGAGGTTATCGCGGGTTACGAATGATAGCGTAAGATCATCTTCTACATATAAAATCCGGGCATTCTTCATGCGTTCAGCTATTTTGAGTTTATTTCAAGGATAAAAGTTGCTCC
>JAIFMH010000193.1 GCA_020048595.1 Bacteroidota bacterium
TTATTTCCATCATCACTTTTCCATCCGGAAACCAGGCGGTTTCAACGCCATTTTGTTTACCATTCAGATAATGTGTTTCAATTTGTTTCACGCCCGGCGAAAACCACGAAACAGAAGTGCCAGTAAAGGGAATGTTTTCACCTTTTACGTACACAAAATCGCTGCGTTCTTCTGTTTGCCGGGCTTCAACAACAGTTTGTGCCGCTGATAGTAAGGATAAAATGACAAGAAAGGTAGAAAAGAAATATTTTGTCATCAGGAGAGGTTTTAATTGAGTATTGGAATTACTTTAACTGTTGCAGATACAGTTTTATCGTTTTCTCAAGTCCCATATACAAAGCTTCACTTAACAATGCATGACCTATAGAGACTTCCAGTACTTTAGGTATGGTGCGGACAAAATACCAAAGGTTATTCAGGTCGAGGTCGTGCCCGGCATTGATGCCTAACCCGTTTTGAGAGGCAACTCTGGCTGCTTCCAGGTATGGAGCAATAGCCTGAACACGATTTAACGGATAGTGATGGGCATATGCCTCGGTATAAAGCTCAATACGGTCAGTGCCGGTTTCGGCTGCATGGTAAACCATATCAGTATCAGGATCAACAAAAATTGAAGTCCGTATGCCGTGAGACTTAAATTCAGTAACAATTTCTTTCAGGTACGATTTGTGTTTTTTTGTATCCCAGCCTGCATTTGAAGTTACCGCATCATGTGCATCCGGTACAAGGGTTACCTGTGCAGGTTTAACCTCAAGCACCAGGTCGATAAAACGCTGTATGGGATTGCCTTCGATATTGAACTCTGTTTTCACTAAAGGGTAAATCTCGTATACATCGCTGTATCGGATATGCCGTTCGTCGGGGCGTGGATGAACCGTAATGCCCTGGGCGCCGAATAATTCACAATCAATTGCAGCTTTTAGCACATCAGGCATATTTCCTCCACGTGCATTACGAATTGTAGCAATTTTATTAATATTTACACTTAACTTTGTCATCGCTTATATTTATTGCTGCAAAATTACGAAACACCACGCTTGGTTTTACTTATTTAAGGCACGATATTTGAGCTAATAGTAATATGATTGCGAAAGACCTCATATCAGGCGCAGTGCTGCCACTAAAATCTTCGGATACCGGACTTATTGCCATGCATTGGTTCGATGAATTCAAGGTTTCGCACCTTCCGGTGGTTGGCGATTCTCTGTTTTTAGGGCTTGTGTCCGAAGATGACATATTTACAGCCGGCTCTTTCGAAGAGCCTATAATGAACTTCCAGCCTCAGCTAAAGAATATTTCTATACTTCATTCGCGGCACATTTATGAAGCTATGAAGCTTTTTGCCGATTATAAGCTTACAACGTTGCCTGTTGTAGATGACAAAGGTGCATACCTGGGCATGATCACTCTAGCGGATATGGTCGAAAAAATGGCAGCTACGGCAGCTGTAAGTAATCCGGGTGGAATTGTGGTTCTGGAACTCAACGCAAACGATTTTTCGATGGTTGAGATTTCGAAGATCGTTGAAGATAACGATGCAAAAATCCTCAGTTTTTATGTTACATCGCCTTCAGATTCTACGCGGCTTGAGCTCACAATGAAACTCAACCGGATTGATATACAGCCTGTAATACAGTCACTTGTAAGATATGATTATACAATCAAGGCTTCGTTTTTCGAAAGTGATTATTTCGATAATCTGCGCGAGCGTTATGATTTGTTAATGACTTATTTAAACGTCTGATCCTGATTCATGGATTTTAAATTTAGAACGCCATCTGTAAAAGTACTCTATGTACTGGTTATTTTTCACCTGGCAGTTTTACGATTATCTACTGTTTTTGCACAAACCGATTCAACTCTCTCAATCATTACTGTTGGCTCAATTGAATTATCCGGGAATAAGAAAACCAGGGAGAATATTATTTACCGGGAACTGTTGATTGCCACCGGCAACAAATTCGCCCCTGATGAATTCAGCAAACGTATTAATCAATCACGCCTCAATCTTCTGAATACTTCCCTATTTAATTTTGTAACAATCGATACCGTCGTTGTTAACGAATCAGGAGTTCCGGATATAATGAATGTTAAAATATCCGTGATTGAAAGATGGTATATTTGGCCTGTTCCAATAGTACAGATCACCGACCGGAATTTGAATGCATGGCTGCAAACACGTGATTTTACACGCATCAATTACGGAGTTGATTTAAAATGGTACAACTTTACAGGCCGGATGGATGAGATGGATGCCATAATTCAGTTTGGGAAGAATCATCATTTTAGCCTGGCATATCAGAATCCTTATATCGACAGGAAAAAGCATTTAGGGATGGGTTTTGAAGCGGGGTATAAGAATAACAGGGAAACAGGATACCTTACACAGGATGATGAACTTTTATTTGCATTTGATACTGACGGGTTATCAACCGAGAAATATTTCTCTCTAAATAGTACTTACCGGAATAATATATTTACCACACACCAGGTAATTGCAGGATTCCGCTCCTTCTCTTTTTCTGATTCGCTTATGGAATTAAATCCTGAATACAGCTATTCGGGCGTTGATGAACCTGCGTTTCTCTATTTGTATTATAAATTGAAAATTGATCATCGGGATATAAAATATTATCCGCTCAAAGGATGGTATGCCGATCTTGAACTCAACAAGTCAGGATTAGGTTTCAGCTTTGAGAAACCAGTTGATATTGCATGGGCTAAAACAACTACACGGTTTTATGCTCAATTGGCTAAACGCTGGTATACAGGTATTTCCTTCATTGGTAAAGTGTCGTCAAATGCATGGCAGCCTTATTTTATGATGCAGGGCTTAGGTTACGGCCGCGATTATGTGAGAGGATATGAATATAATGTGATTGATGGAAAACATTTTGGTGTAATCCGGTCGAATGTAAAATTTGCTTTGGTGCCTGAACATACCCACAGCATCGGTTTTATCCCCACGCCAAAATTCGGGATTATTCATTATGCGTTTTATCTTACTGCTTTTGCTGATGCAGGTTATGTATGGCAGCCACAGTGGATAGGGGAGTTTAATAATGTGCTTCCGCGAACATTACTAGCAAGTGTTGGATTGGGTATGGACCTGGTTACATATTATGATAAAGTAGTCCGAATTGAATATGCACTTAATAAATCAGGTAAAAGTGGTATCTTTATTCACTTTATTGCAGGGATATAATGTGTGATCCCAAAGAGCAAACCATTCAGTGTCATTTGTAACTAAATAAATCCTGTCAAAGTGAGAATAGCATTATTCGGAAAAGAATTTAACAGCAATCAACTGGATTATGTCCGCATCCTGATAAATACTCTCGAAAACAAGGGATGTAAAATTCTCATCTGGAAACCATTCCACGATTTTATTAAGGATAGAATTACCTTCAGACAGGAAGTTACTCTCTTTGCTGACCATACGGATCTGAAAGGGCAGGCTGACCTGCTTTTTTCAGTTGGAGGCGATGGCACCATGCTGCATTCTGTAAGGTTAGTTCGGGATTCAGGAATTCCAATTGCTGGTATTAACCTGGGCAGAATGGGCTTTTTGTCGAGTATACCTCCCGGCGAAATACTGGCCGCTGTGGAAGATATACTTGAAAATCGCTATCGCATTGTAAAACGGACACTTATCAGCCTGGTTTCACCATTAACCCTGTTTAATGATTTTAATTTTGCTTTCAACGAGCTTTCGATCAATAAAAAAGAGAATTCATCGCTTGTAGTTGTCCATGTATGGGTGAACAATCAGCCCTTGCATTCGTATTGGGCTGACGGGCTTATCATAGCAACGCCTACCGGATCAACAGCCTACTCGCTGAGCTGCGGAGGTCCGATTCTTACTCCTGATTCGAACAATTTTGTAATCACACCAATTGCACCGCACAATTTATCAGTACGTCCGGTCGTTATTCCTGACAGCAGCCTGATACGTATCAGGGTCGATAGCCGCGATCACCAGGCACTTGTCGGGCTGGATTCCCAATCTGCTGTCATTACTCCTGACAATGAGTTGGTAGTAGGTAAAGCGGAATTTGAAATTAACCTGGTCCAGCGTCAAAATGAAGACTTTTTTTCAACCATACGGGCAAAACTCAACTGGGGATCTGACATCCGGAATTAAAAATAATTCCCGGCAGGATAGCAATCTCAATCTTTTTATCAATCACTTTTTCCCGAATTACTTCAACTGCTTCGAAACCGAAGTATGTTGAGTTATGCTATATTCACTTCCTGTCTGATGTAAAACATACTTCAATTAAATGATTTCAGTAGCTCAAAAGATGTCTTCATAATTGAAATCCCCTTGTTGTTGCATGAGGAAATTATGGACTGCCATGCAAAATCACCACTTTTCACCTCTCATTCCACTCTTCTCAACCCAATAATTATCAAGTAATCTGTAATTCATCATTTAACACTTCCCAATACTATGTGCTCTGTATCAATATTAATACTACCTTTGCACGCTCAAAAAAATATGCGAAAACTCTTAATTTCCCTTTTGTTTCTGGTGTTTTTTGCACCATTAGTCCAGGCACAAAAATCCGGTGATTTGGGTTTATTGGGTGGAGTAACATATTACATGGGCGATCTCAATCCCGGCAAGCCGTTTTTACTGTCGAAGCCTGCATTTGGCATATTATACCGACAGAATTTTAATTCGCGTATATCGCTCAGGGTGCATGGTTTAAGGGGCTCAGTCCTTGGCGACGATGCAGTAAGTAAAGCTAATGTGGAAAGGAATCTTAACTTTGAATCGAATCTTACTGAGGCTGGTTTGCAACTTGAAATAAATTTTTTCGAATACTTTATAGGTAGCAGGTTGCATTCTGTTTCGCCATATATTTTCGGCGGCGGTTCTGTATTTTTCTTCAAGCCTTTTGGAAACTTGCCTTCGGGTAAGGTTGAATTACAACCTCTTACAACTGAAAATCAGAGCAAGCAATACAATTTATATGCTTTTGCCGGATCTTTCGGGCTGGGAGTAAAATACAGTTTAAGTAAAATGATTGGAGTGGGAGCCGAGTGGGGTATGCGCAAAACTACAACTGATTACCTTGATGATGTAAGCACGACCTATTATCTGAATCAAGGTGCTCCTGATTTTGTACTTCCACAGGATGTTACACCTGAAATGGCAATGGCTTCAGATCCCACACAAAATCACAATGCCGGAATGCAACGTGGCAATTCGCGCGATACAGATTGGTATTCCTTTGCAGGAATATCAATAACAGTAAAAATAAAAATGTTGGGGAAAGAGAATTGTCTCGACCACCAACGCGAAGGATACTAGTAGTTTACAGGCGTATAAACCTGCAACATATTCATTAAGAATAATTAACAAAAGGGGCTCTCGCTGTAAAGCACAAAAGCCTAAATTTGTCGGAAATGATGGAGAACAACAATTTGATCGACACTATAGATAAAACCAGGCTGCCAAAACATATAGCCATTATTATGGATGGCAATGGCAGATGGGCACAGCAGCGTGGCGAACAACGTGTTTTTGGGCACAACAATGGTGTACAATCCGTTCGCGAAACAGCAGAAGCTGCTGCAGAACTTGGGGTCAAATACCTTACTTTGTATGCATTTTCAACTGAGAACTGGAACCGTCCAAAAGAAGAAGTTGATGCGTTAATGCATCTTTTGGTTATTACCATAAATAATGAGATTAAAACACTCAATGATAACAATATTAGGCTCAGGGTTATAGGGAATGTGCAATGCATGGATCCAAAAGTGAAAAAGGAACTTGCCGAAGCCATGGAGAAAACAGCTGGAAATACCCGTATGGATTTATTTCTTGCATTGAGTTATAGCGGCCGTTGGGAAATTGTGGATGCTATGCGAAAGATCGCAAAACAAGTTGCTGAAGGAACAATTACACCCGGTCAGATAAATGAAAAATTAGTTTCAGCCAGTATGAATGCACCCGATCTGCCGGATCCCGAACTTTTAATACGTACCAGTGGCGAATACCGTATTAGTAATTTTCTGATGTGGCAAACTGCTTATACTGAGTTGTTCTTCTCATCCAAACTATGGCCTGATTTCCGTAAAGAGGATCTATACGAAGCTATTATTGATTTCCAGCATC
>JAIFMH010000060.1 GCA_020048595.1 Bacteroidota bacterium
AAAGGTGAAATCTGGACAAGTATGAAATTTTACGGTGAATCTGTTACCACCGAAAATCCCAAAGGCTATACATTCGAAATCCGGCTTTTTAATACGGATAAGCGTGTTGACCTGGCTTGTTCAATCGTTAAAAAAAGCATAACGGACCCTGAAAGTTTCTATATCGCTTTTCCTTTTAAGCTCAATGATGGCAGGCACTTTACTGAAGTTCAGGGTGGCGTGATCGAAACAGGTAAGGATCAGATAAAAGGTTCATCCAATGACTGGTACACCGTTCAGAATTTCACTTCTGTACGCAATCCGGAATCGCAGATTGTGATTGGAAGTGCCGAAATGCCTTTAATGCAATTTGGTGCTATAAATACAGGTCGTTACAAAGCCGGAGCTTTGCCTCAGACTACCAACCTCTTTTCGTGGCCCATGAATAATTATTGGGTTACTAATTTCAATGCTGATCAGCGTGGCGGACACTCCTGGACCTATTACCTTACATCTTCAGCAGACAATACCAACGGATTTGCAACTCAATTTGGCTGGGGATGCCGTGTGCCGTTTCTTACCCGTATAATACCCGGTTCAGGAACGGGCGATAACAACTGGGAAGGATCATATATCGCCGGATGGCCTGAAAATGTTGTACTCATAACCGCTGAGCCTGATGTTGACGGAAAGTCAATAATGATTCATCTCCGCGAAACTGAAAGCAAACCATCAATACTAAAGCTTACAAATGGAATTAGCGGGAAACCTTTTTCACTCGTCGAAGTTGATGTAACCGGAAAACCTGTAAGTAATGGTAGCCAGGAGATTGGACCACTTGAATCAAAGTTTTTTAGAATAGAATAGGTTCGTTGATAGTTGAAAACTGCGGTTCCCATAGTCTTTCTCAATTTCATGTCTGTGATAAAGGAGTAAATTATCTGAATAATACAGAACCTTTCTGTGTTTTTAAATTAACTTTGTAATAATTCACAATTCACAAAATTTTAAAAACTTTATATATGTCAAAAAGAATCTTTTTTCCTATCGGATTGTTATCAATCCTGCTAACATTTATTTTATCGTCCTGCGATGATTGCATGGAAGGAAACGGCAAAATGGCAAGGCGTACTGCAAAATTTATTGAGATTACTGCAATCAATCTCGATGTTAGTGCCGATGTAATATTAATAAATGATTCAACCGGTACCGTTACCATTGAAGGCGAAAGTAATTTAATCGAAGCCATTCTGCTGGAGCAAAAAGGGACAAAACTCCGGATTAAGTCTGAGCCTTGCTTTTCGTCGAATAAACCAATCACTATCACTATCCCGATGAAGACAGTTTCCGACCTTCAGATCAATGGTTCGGGAAGTATCCGGTCCGAAAATAAAATGTCATCATCGAGCCTTGAATTGGGGATTAACGGCTCAGGTGATATTGAAATTGACGTTAATGCTACCAATATGTTAAGCAAAATAAACGGATCAGGAAATATTATACTGAAAGGTGCTGCACAGCGCCATAAAATTGAAATAAACGGCTCCGGCAATGTGGAAGCCGAAAACTTCCCTACCGGCAATGTGGCAATATTAGTAAACGGATCAGGCGATTGCAAAGTTATGGCTACTACCGCCCTGGGAATCAAGATCAGGGGAAGCGGCAGTGTTTATTACAGCGGTGCCCCGGATATCTCTACGGATATTAAAGGTTCCGGTTCACTTGAGAAACTGAAATAGCAGATCATACTAATTTCTTAAAATCAAAATCAGGCTGAAATCTTTCAGCCTGATTTGTTTACTCAAGTGCCAGGAAATTATTTTTCCGTGTAAAAATAAAATCCGTTTGTTTTCGTTACTTTAGCAACATCCTGATTCCTGTATTTACCCAAATAGTATTGTTTGTGAAAAAATCTCTTCCCGGAACATCATGTATTATTGTCATATGTTTGATTTTTAGTTTACAGGCATCTGCTCAATCAGGGGGAACAACCACGTACAAATTTCTTAATCTTACCAATTCAGCGCGTATTGCTGCACTGGGAGGGAACTTTTTAACCATTCGTGATCATGATCTGAGCCTCGCGTTGGCAAATCCTTCGTTGATTTCTTCCGAGATGAATCACAGTCTTTCCTTAAATTTTATTGATCACTTTGCCGGAACAAGCACCGGATTTGCCAGTTATGGTTTCAATTTAAGCAAATTGGGAAATTTTGCTGCTACCATGCAATACTATAGCTTTGGTAAATCGGACATTACGAATGAATATGGGGAAAATCTGGGGCAATTTAATGCCGGCGAATATGCTTTTAATCTTGGATGGGGACGAATGCTTGATTCTGTTTTTTCGATAGGGGCAAATTTCAAAATGATTTATTCGGGGCTCGAAACATACAATTCCTTAGGCATGGCTGTTGATGTTGCCGGTAGCTACATCCCTAACGAAACATTTTGTGCTTCAATACTTTTCAGGAATATTGGCAGGCAGCTGACAGCTTATACATCAGCCGGAGTTGAGCCTTTGCCTTTCGAGATACAAGCAGGCATTTCGAAAAAACTTGCTCATGTGCCTTTCAGGTATTCAGTACTGCTTCAACACCTCGAAAAATGGGATCTTGGTTATACTGATCCGAATGCTCCTGTTGATCCGTTTACTGGTGAAGTAGAAAAGGAATCAGGTGTGGATGCTTTTGCGCAGAATGTAATGCGTCATATTATTATCGGCGGTGAATTTATCCCGGCAAAATTTCTGAGCATCAGAGTTGGTTATAATTACTTACGCCGACAGGAAATGAAAGTTGTTTCCCGTCCGGGTACTGTTGGTTTTTCATGGGGAATAGGACTGAAAGTTTCCAAATTCAATTTTAGCTATTCAAGGGCTGCCTATCATTTAACAGGTTCTCCCAATTTTATTACCGTTGGCACTAACCTCGGTGACTGGAGTAAGAAGTAAGTATACATAATTCAAATAGTAAGGACCCTGGGATTTGGAACTTGAGACCTGGGATTTAAGAGCTGGAATTTTCGAAAGCAGTATTTTCTACTCTTTGTATAATTTCGACGCCCCAACTCCCAATCCCTAAACCCTAACCCCTTTTTTACTACTTTCGCTCCTTATTCTGCAAATTTCAATGAAAGTAACCATCGATCCCGAATCCGGTTTTTGTTTTGGTGTTGACCGTGCTATCCAAAAGGCTGAGACTGAACTGGAAGCCGGGAATCCGGTTTTTTGCCTTGGCGAAATGGTACACAACAAAGTGCAGATGGACCTGCTAAAATCAAAAGGTCTGAAAGTAATCACACACAACGATCTGCCTGCTTTGAAAGGTCAGAAGGTGATGGTAAGAGCGCACGGCGAGCCACCCGAAACATTTAAACAATTACAGGAACTTGGAATTACAGTTCTCAATGCTACCTGCCCGATTGTTACCAAACTTCAGCAAAAGATAAACGAAAGTTTTCTTTCAGGTGAATCATCTGGAGCGCAAATAGTTATTTATGGAAAACCAGGACATGCCGAAGTTGCAGGTTTGAATGGAAATGCAGGTAATGTGGCAATCATTGTAAACAGTGAGATTGATTTCGGGAAAATGGATTTCTCAAAACCAATCCGGCTTTTTTCGCAAACAACCATGGATGCCGAAGGCTATCAAATGATGGGCGAAGGTATTCTGGAGCGGATGAATGAAGCCGGAAATACTGACCTTGTAATTAATAAAAGTGTCTGTCGTCAGGTTTCCGGACGCGCCCCTGCATTGCGATCATTTGCAAATGAGCATGATGTGATAGTTTTTGTTGGTGGCAGTAACAGTGCAAACGGAGCCTATCTTTTCAGCGTTTGCAAATCTGAAAATATAAATAGTTTTTATATCAGTAATACTGAAGATATTGATATTAAATGGTTTGAGAATGCAAATTCTGTTGGCGTAACAGGCGCTACTTCAACTCCGGGTTGGTTAATCAAACAGGTTGCAGAATTTATTAAACGACTATAATCCAGGGTTTTATTAAGATTATTCTTGATTTTTTAACACTTCGAGTTAAAAGAAAATATTCAATTAATTCTCTGTGTTAATCCGTGTTTTCAATGTCTCCTTGGTTTCAACTAATTTTACTCCATCAACTGACTGGTCGAGCTCATAATTTTACTTTACTTATAAATATTAAAGAGTAAATTTGTAGAAGCAGAAATTCGCAGTATCCACCTGAACCGGTTAACGACAGTGCATCTCAACACCCTGAAAATCATAAACTTTAAAAATTACGAAGAGCAGGAAATGGCTTTCTCGGATAAGATTAACTGTTTTGTCGGCAACAACGGAGCCGGTAAAACCAATTTGCTTGATGCTATTTATTACCTTTCATTTACAAAAAGTTACTTTAATTCAGTTGATCAGCAGAACATCCGGCATGGTGAAACCTTTTTCGCCATTCATGGTTCTTTTCAACGCAACGGCTCACTTCCAAACCAGGTGAGCTGCATTCAGAAAGCAGGTATCAAAAAACAATTTCGTATCAACCAAAAGGATTATGACCGCATTTCGGATCATATCGGGCAGTTTCCATGCGTAATGGTTTCGCCTTACGACCGCGACCTCATCAACGAAGGCAGCGATGTACGCAGGAAATTTATTGATGCAGTAATCTCACAATTTGACAAAGCTTACCTTGATAGCCTGATCCGCTACAACCGTCTTCTTGAACAACGAAACGGACTTCTAAAACAATTTGCCGAACGCCGGCAAACGGATAGGGGATTGTTGTTACTGATCGATGAGCAAATGATGGCTCCAGCCACAAATATCAGCGACAAGCGTAAATCATTTCTGGAAGGATTTGCCCCGATATTCCGACATTATTTTGAGTTTATCAGCGGAGGTACCGAAGCCGTGAGTATTGAATATGATTCGCAGCTGACTTCAGCTTCGTACCTTGATGTTGTTGAGGCAGCATTTGTTAAGGATCAGTCGCTCCGGTATTCATCAGCAGGAATTCATAAGGACGATTTTATATTTAATCTTGAAGGTTATCCTGTTAAGCGGTTTGGTTCGCAGGGACAGCAAAAATCATTTGCAGTGGCACTTAAACTGGCTCAGTTTGATTTTACACGTGATTTAATTGGTTTAAAACCCATTTTGCTGTTTGACGATATTTTTGATAAGCTCGATCCCGGGCGTGTTCAGCAAATCATACAATTGGTTGATAATGATAGTTTTGGGCAGGTTTTTATTACCGATACAGAACCGGATCGTATCCGCCGAACCTTTGAGAAAGTTGCTATAAATCACCGGGTATTTGAGATTGATAGAGGGAGTGTGGATTTTAAATATTAATGGATTGCTTAAAGATTTAATGGAATGTTTTGAAGTACTTTTTTTTGAATTATTTTGCCACAGATTGCACAGATTTTCACAGATTATCTTCTAAATTAATTGAGATATGTTTTATGTTGAAGAACCTGAAATGTTTTATGCAAGGAAAGATGATTTTCCACTAAAAGCTGAAACATACAAAATCATCGGACGGGCAATGGAAGTGCATAAAACATTAGGGAAAGGATTTTTAGAAATTGTCTATAAAGATGCTCTGGAGCTGGAATTAAAATAGGCAGACATTCCTCACATCAGAGAAAAATCGTTTATGATTGATTATAAAGGAACCCTGCTAAAGAGAATGTATAATGCTGATTTTGTTGTTTATGATAAAATAATAATTGAAGTTAAATCGCAAGCTGTCGTCATCGATGCAAATTACAAGCAGACTATAAACTATCTTGCAGCCTCAAATCTGACAGTTGGATTGATATTAAACTTCGGAGAGGATTCATTAAGATTTAATAGAGTAATTTTAACCTGAAAATCAAATCTGTGAAATCCGCGAAATCTGTGGCTGTATAAAGAGTTTAATAATTAATAGAACCGTGAAAAAAACAAACGAAATCCTTTTAAAAGACGCCATTTCTGCTTTCCTGAAAGATAATAACCTGGATACAAAACTTGATGAAACCCGTATTATCAGTGCCTGGGAAGGTGTTGTAGGGAAGCTGATTTCGCGCCATACAAACCAAATGTATATAAAAGACCGCATTTTGTTTGTCAGGGTCGATTCGGCCGCTTTGCGCGAAGAACTTACTTACCAGCGCAGCA
>JAIFMH010000148.1 GCA_020048595.1 Bacteroidota bacterium
AACACCTAAACTAAATGTTCCCAAAACTCTCAGATTTGATAAACCACCTGTTGGGAAGCCATATTGACTTGCCGATACAGACGTATGGTTTTTTTCTGACACTCGGATTTGTAGTTGGGGGATTCGTGCTTCAATCGGAACTTAAGCGTAAAGAAAAAGAAGGTTTGCTTTCAAAACGAATACTTGAAGTTCATCTTAACCAAACTGTCAGCTGGTTCGGGATTATTCCGGGAATAATTTTATCCTCAGTTATTGGATGGAAACTATTTGGAATTATAATTCATTACAGGGATTTTGCTGCTAATCCTCAACAGTTTATTATTTCAGGAAAAGGAAGCATTTCAGCGTTACTGATAATAGCTGTGGTTTCGCTATTGTATCATTTGTATTCGTGGCACAGAGCAAAGAAATCTGCGGATGAAGTTACTGAAGAGATTATCCGCCCGCATCAGAATACCTGGAATTTAATGATTGTAGCCATTGTATCAGCCATTATTGGTTCCAAGTTATTTGATGTAATCGACAATTTCAGCCTCTTCTTAAGCAATCCGGTTCGAAGTCTTTTGTCGTTCAGTGGATTAACATTTTATGGTGGATTTATTGTAACCGTAATTGTTCTGATGCAGTACGTGAAAGTGGTAAAACTCGATTGGAGGCATGTGATTGACAGTTCAGCTCCTGTTATTATGATCGGTTATGCAATAGGAAGGCTTGGTTGTCATTTTTCAGGTGACGGATGCTGGGGAATCGTAAACACACTTACACAACCTGACTGGCTCACCTGGATACCTGACTGGCTTTGGGCATCAGATTATCCACATAATGTTGCTAACCAGGGTATTCCAATAACTGATTGCCACGGTCAGCATTGTAAGGTTCTTGGTGAACCTGTATTTCCCACTTCTTTATACGAATCAATAATTTCGTTTATATCATTTGGTGTTTTATGGATTATGCGGACCCGGATAAAAGCACCGGTTGTACTTTTCGGGCTTTTTATGGTTTTAAATGGTTTTGAACGCTTCTTTATAGAGAAAATACGGATCAATAACAAATACAACATTCTTGGAATTCAGCTTACCCAGGCTGAAATTATTTCGGCTTTTCTGATCCTAATCGGGATTGCAGTGATGGTCTACTTTACTAAACGAAATAAACTAAAAATAACCACCAATAAGCCGTAAATACATTTCATGCTTAGTATTTACGGATAACCCCAAACAAACAAAATCATGGACTACAAATCGCTAACCTTGGAAGTAATTGCCCTGGCAAAAGAAACCGGTAATTTTTTTCTCGAAGAAATAAATAAAGTAAAAGTATCAGATATAGAAGTTAAAGGCCTTCATGATTTTGTAAGTTATGTTGATAAAACAGCCGAAGCCCGCATAGTTAAAAGACTTGCAGAGCTATTGCCCGAATCCGGATTTATTACTGAAGAACAAACAGCAACTCATCGTGGTGAACACTTTAACTGGATAGTAGATCCTTTGGATGGCACAACCAATTTCCTCCACCATATACCTTTATTTTCGGTTAGCATTGCATTGATGGAAGACGATAAAATTGTTGTTGGTGTTGTATATGAACCCAACCTGGATGAGTGTTTTTATGCATGGAAAGGTGGAAAGGCTTATCTGAATGAAAAAGAGATTCACGTTTCGGATCAGAAAGAAATGAGAAACACCTTGCTGGCAACCGGATTTCCATACAATGATTTTGGCAGGCTCAAAGGGTATATCGATTTGTTCACATGGTTTGCCATGAATACTTCCGGTTTGCGAAGACTGGGTTCAGCAGCTGTTGATCTTGCATATACTGCCTGCGGGCGTTTCGAAGGTTTTTATGAATATGGTCTCCATGCCTGGGATGTAGCTGCAGGTGTATTTATTGTTCAACAGGCAGGTGGTACTGTAACTGATTTTAAAGGAGGAAACGATTATATATTCGGCGCAGAACTTTTAGCGTCAAACACCTTGCTTCACGAGCCCTTACTTGATGCCGTAAAATCTCATTTTGTTAAAATGTAATGCACTACAAAGTAAAATAAAAGTTATATTTTTGTAAATCAAAAACCTATAGATGAATAAGCTCAAATTACCTGTTGACAAATCTCCCGAAATTGAAACAGTCTTCCGTGATACTCCTCAGCGAAGCCTGATGAAAACCATTACTTATCGGATTTTTGCTTCAAGTGCAATGTTTGCTGCTGTATTTATCTATTCTCACGAATACCAGAGTCTATCAATAGCTGAAAGCATTGGCAATGCCGGGTTCATTGCTGTTGTTGAATTTTTCATCAAACTCCTTATTTATTATATTCACGAGCGAATCTGGTCAGGAATCAGATGGGGGAAATACTGGCGCAGGCATTATTGGGCCAGACGTGCCTGGAAAAAGGCTTACCGAAAAGCTCATAAATAAATTATACCAAACTTTTCTTTATGCGAATTACACGGAAAGAACTGCTATCTGCAGATTCTATTCGCTTATTTGCGGATACCTTTCTTTTAAATTTTACTGTTTGTTGAAGGTAAGCCTAACATTAACTGAAGTTAGTAAACAAACACTTTCAATTCTGTTTCTGGCTTATCCATTCAGATAAAAAAAACTGATGATTTTATCGATTTATTCCTGTTGCTCTGCAATACTTATTAAATTTGTGACTATCTAAAAAAGACATTATGACTCGTTCAAATTACTTCAGAATATTTCCAATTCTTCTGATTGCATTTTTACTTTCGTTTTTTGAACTCAGGGCACAGCAACCTTCCGCTCCGAAGAAACTTGTTTATGTGTTCAACATCAGCGATGAAATTGCAAAACCGGTATGGTATAAAACACGAAAGGCGCTTGATGAAGCTGTTGTAATGAAAGCTGATATCATCCTTATCCATATGAATACGTATGGCGGATTGCTTGATATGGCCGATTCAATCCGGACATCAATATTAAATACGAAAATACCTGTTTGGGTATTTATCGATAATAATGCAGCCTCGGCAGGAGCGCTGATTTCAATAGCCTGCGATAGTATTTATATGCGCCAGGGTGCAAATATCGGAGCAGCAACGGTTGTAAACCAAACCGGTGAGCAGTTACCCGACAAATATCAATCCTACATGCGTGCAATGATGCGCAGCACGGCACAGGCTACCGGGCGAAATCCTGATATTGCCCAGGCTATGGTTGATCCGCGCATTAAAGTTGAAGGTGTTAATGATTCGGGGCAGGTAGTTACATTTACCGCCCAGGAAGCTATGAAACACGGGTATTGCAATGGGATGGCCGAAAATGTTCCTGAAGTTCTTAAAAAGGCAGGAATTGTAAACTATACCATTCACGAGCAACAACTTACCGCAACTGATAAGATGATCGGGTTTTTAACCAGTCCTGCTGTTGCAGGCATTCTTATTATGATCATTGTAGCAGGTATTTATTTTGAATTTCAATCTCCGGGAGTTGGATTTCCACTCATCATGGCTATAATTGCTGCAGCACTTTACTTTGCGCCGCATTACATCGAAGGGCTAGCAGCAAATTGGGAAATACTCGTTTTTGTTGCAGGTGTTGTTTTGCTTGCGGTCGAGATTTTTGTTATTCCCGGTTTTGGCGTTGCTGGTATCTTAGGTATTTTTATGATGGTGATGGGATTAACCTTAGCAATGATTGATAACTTATATTTCGAATTCAGCCCGACAGCAACCGTGAAACTGGCTGAGGCATTCTTTATTGTGGTGATTGCTTTCTTTGCTTCAATAACTGGCTCCATATACATAACCCGGAAACTCTTCACAGGTAAAACCTTCTTTGGTGATCTGGCGCTTGTAGCCACTCAGCAAAAAAATGAAGGATTTACTTCAGCCGATGTTACTTATATTGATATTACAGGAAAAACCGGTGTTGCACACACCATGTTAAGGCCTGCCGGTAAAGTAATGATTGATGGAATGCTTTATGATGCCACCGCGTTAACTGGCTATATTGATAAAGATGAACCGGTTGAAGTGGTTAAATATGAAACGGCTCAATTGTTTGTCAGGAAACTGAATAAACCAACTTAAACTTTATGCCTGTTATCGAAATTATTCAGTCAGACCTTACTCAGCTTGAGGTGGACGCGATTGTTAATGCGGCTAAAAGTACATTAATGGGTGGGGGAGGAGTTGACGGAGCCGTTCACCGGGCTGCCGGACCGCAGTTATTATCAGAGTGCATCACGCTGGGTCGCTGTCCAACAGGAGAAGCCAGAATCACCAAAGGATACAAGCTGAAAGCGAAATTTGTGATTCATACAGTTGGACCGGTTTGGAATGGCGGCAGTCACAATGAAAGTGAATTATTAGCAAGCTGTTACCTGAAAAGTTTATCCCTGGCGGTTGAAAATAATTGTACTTCAATTGCTTTTCCAAACATAAGCACCGGGATTTATAGATTTCCTAAAGAACTTGCAGCTGATATTGCAATCCGAGCTGTCCGTTCCTTTGTTTCAACAAACAAATCAATTCGTAAAGTGTTATTCTGCTGCTTCGATGTAGAAAACTATTTGATTTACCAACGCCTGCTTACCAAATTATCATGACCAAAGAAAAATGGCTGAATACTGCTTTATGGTTAAGCATCATAACCATTGCATATAATATTATTGAGGGTTTAATTTCCATTTATTTTGGAAGTACTGATGATACACTTGTTTTACTTGGTTTTGGAATTGATAGTTTTGTTGAGGTGATTTCAGGCATAGGTATACTTCATATGGTTTTACGAATGCAACATAGTGAAGTTACGAATTTCGATAAATTCGAGAGGCTTGCATTGCGCATTACAGGAATATCGTTCATACTGCTTGCAGTTGGATTAGTTGCCGGCAGTATTTTGAACCTGGTCAGTCAATCCAAACCATCAACTACTTTAGCTGGAATTATTATCTCTGGTATTTCAATTCTCACTATGTATTTCCTGATGAATTATAAACTGAAAACCGGCAAAGCGCTAAACTCGGAGGCTATAATTGCAGATGCTCATTGCACGAAAACTTGTCTGTATCTGAGTTTTATTCTGCTGGTATCGAGTATATTATATGAGTTGTTTGAGATAAGTTATATTGATGTAGCTGGTTCGTTAGGTATAGCATGGTATGCATTCAGCGAAGGCCGTGAAAGCCTTGAGAAAGCAAAGAAAAATCAGCTTTCGTGCAGTTGCGGCGAAAATTGTCACTAAATTTGATTTTTTAAACAACTTTATGGCTTCAGGCGCACGACAATTATCTGACAAAGGGTACAGGCTTATAGGTCTCATTACCATAGTTGCATTAGTTCTATTTGTTATTATCAGGTTTATAAGCATGAAAATCAGTGAACGGAACACCACTGAAGAAAACAATATTATTTTCGATAAACTCCGTAGCACAGCAAAACTCGTAATTTGGGAACAGGATTTCAAGCTGATGAATGTAACAAAGATGGAAAAGAAATATTTTGGATCGGATATGTTGAAATTTACCGAAAAAGTATCAACCACAGCAAAAGGACGAATAGGATTCCATATTGATTTGGGCGATACTGTTAATACCACGTTCACGATAACGGAAAAAGCAATTGAAATACATGCTCCGCTTCAATTAACATATGTTACCATCGACAACAGTACTATAGAGCAAATCAAGGAATCATCTTATGATCCCAGCGTTGAGATTGATAAAGAGCAGATTGTGAAACGACTAAACGAAATTGCCCTGCGCGAACAGCTGAAACCTGCTCTGGCAAAAGCAAAAAAACAATCGCTGACTGAACAGGAAAAAAGCCTTTCTGCACTTACCGGAAAACCCGTTAAAATTATACTTACCGATATGCCCACACTTCAGAATTGTCTTAATTGGTTGAATATGAATTAATTGCTGTAAATATTGTGCTTCGACTTCACTCCCCAAACTTTGCTCACCAGCCTCAGCAGTAACTGCTTATTGTACTTGTAAACCTACAACTATTAGTCAATAACGAATAACGAATAACGAATAACGAATAACGAATAACGAATAATGAATAATGAATAACGAATAACCTAAAACCTTCCCCACCATGCTACAA
>JAIFMH010000122.1 GCA_020048595.1 Bacteroidota bacterium
TGGCCATTGGCGTTTCCGATTATACCGATAACAATTTCGATTTGGCCTTTGCTGCAAAGGATGCCAGCGATATTGCAGCATTTTATGCAACCCAAACAGAAACTTTCGGCACTGTTAAGACCCTAAAAATAGTTGATGTTCAGGCGACCAAAGAGAATATCATGCAGGCTCAAAACTTCCTCAAAGATTCTAAAATTGATGATGAAGTAATTATGTTTGTGGCGGGTCACGGCTTATTGGATGAGAAACTCGACTTTTATTTTGCAACGGCTGATGTCGATTTTTACCATCCTGCAGCAAGAGGTGTTAAATATGATGAATTGGAATCGTTGATTGACTACATACCCGCCCGAAAAAAGCTCTTGCTAATTGATGCATGCCACTCGGGTGAGCTTGATAAAGAAACAGTAGAAATTAGTAATGAGCAATTGGCTGCAAATACCAAAGGTGTTTCATCGCGCGGATTTAAAACACTCAAAAGCAACGACGATTTGGGCTTAACCAATGTCTTTGAATTGATGCGTACCCTGTTTTCCGATTTGAGGAAAGGTTCGGGTGCCATGGTTGTTTCATCCGCATCAGGCAAGGAGTTTGCCTTTGAAAGCGCCGAATGGCAGAACGGGGTATTTACTTACTCATTTCTCGAAGGCTTGAAATCGGGTAATGCCGATAGCAGTAAAGACCAAACCATATCGGTTTCAGAAGTTCGCGATTATGTTGGCAAGCGGGTTAATGAACTCACCAATGGTAAACAAACCCCAACTTCACGTACCGAAAACCTGGAGATTGATTTTAGGGTGTGGTAATGAGGCTAATTTTCGAATTTGTGGAAACTATATAAAAAAGTGATTTAGGAGAACAAAATTTGATAATTAAATGTATTGTTTATATAACTAGTAAGAAATAATTAACATTTGAATAATTAAATTATCTGATATGAAACGTACTAAACAATTTAGTTCTTTAGCTACATTGCTATTGTTATTTTTTATTATTCCGAGTTATGCACAAGATTGCTCCTCCGCTCAAGAATGCTATCAAAAGGGGCAGAGTCTGGGTTATACTGAAGAAGCAGTAAGCTACTTCACAAAGGCCGAATCATTATGGACTGAGTTGGAAGGAAAGGAAAAGATGCTTTATATTCTAAACGCAAGAGGAAATACATTTTTTACTTTGAAGAACTATCCAAAAGCAATACAAGATTATAATAAAATTATCCAGCTAAATCCTGAGAGTAATATCGACCTTTCTGATGCCTATAATAGCAGAGGAAACGTAATGGCTGTGAATGGAAATCTACAGGGTGCTATTGCATCATATACCAAGGCCATTGAAATAGCCCCGCCCAAACTAAACGCCATTATAAACAGAGCACTGGCCTATAAAAACTCAACCATGCAAGCCGAATGTATTGCCGACTATAAACAGGCTGCTGAATTGGGTTCATCCGTTGCTATTTCTCATCTGTATTACGATTTCAAAACAGATCACAGACCCGCCCAAAAAACCGCTCTTGCAGCAGATAAGGGTTGGCAGGATATTTTGCAACTAAAAAGTGAAGGGTCCGCTTTGATTAAAAGTGGTGATTTGGATGGGGCCTTAAAAAAATATGTGGAAGCAGAAGCGCTTTATAGGATAAGGGGGGATGAGGAAAATAACGTGAGTGCTATTGTAGAGCAAGCCTATATTTACCGGTTGAAAAAGAATTATACTAATGCTATCAGTACTGCCTCCAGAGCTGCCTCTAGTTCATATCCGACCGAATCGGCTTATACCGAGTTGGGCTATGCATTATTTGAGAGTGGTGACCAAGTGGCAGGATTTAATGCATGTTCCAAAGGACTTCAGAAATTCCCAAATAGTAAAGAAATACCTGGTGCCATGGCTTGGATGTATGCTACAGCGGCGGCTGATTTATATGTGAAAAAAGACTATGTCACGGCTTATAACCTTTATTTCTCAGCTTATCGCACCGATCCCAACAGTGTTGCAGCTATAAAAATGGCTGGACATTCGGCCTACCAATGCAGTATGTTTCCGGAAGCATTAAATGCTTATTATATAGCTTTGGGGATGGATCCGTCGCTCCAGGCAGAGTTGGGTCAATACATCGATTACTTAAAAACTGTTGTAAAATAATGAGATACGTATTCATTATCTCTTGTTTTATTTTGAGTCAAACGGCTTTTGGTCAAGATATAAAGAACGCCGGTGATAACTACATGATGGTGCTCCGACCCATGGGTCATAAAGGCATCATATGGGATTTGAGCATTTCCTCCGATGAAAAATACATCATTACTGCGGGACAGGACAAGACTGTAAAATTTTGGGATATTGAAAATGGACTGGAAGAGCGTGGTGAAGTACTCGGACACATTGGCAATGACATTTACGGTGCTGTTTATGCGGCACGGGTTTCCCCGAATGGCAAATGGCTTGCCACAACGGGCTACTTCGGTGATGTGGATGCACAAAAATATACTTGCGATATTCGAATTTATGATATGGCTACCAAGGTAATCGTGCACGTTTTTAGTCATCATCTCGATGTGATGTCTGCTCTAAGGTGGAGTCGCGACAGTCGCTATCTGATATCTGCCTCAAAGGATCATGCCATTGGTATATGGGATATGGAGTCTTTCAGCCTCAAAACAGAACTTAAAGGACATGGAGACCAGGTGTTATGTGCCGATATCTTTGCAGACCATGTCGTTAGTAGTTCAAAGGACAATTTGATTATGTTGTGGGATGTAAATACCGGGAATAGCATCATGACTTCATTTGATCATTTTGGATCGGTTTCACAAGTAATCTTTGACCCTTCAGGGCAATACATTATTTCTGCGTCGCATGATAATACAATCAAAATTTTCAACAAAGACTTGACTCTTATTAATAGTATTGCCACAGAAAATCCGGCCAGCGCCATGTCATTTTCAATTGATAAAAATTACCTGCTAGTCGGATTCGATGATGGAACCGTCAAGGTATTTCAATTTTCATTGGGAACATTAACCGAAGTGGCAAGTTACAAGCCGCATACGGGAGGTTTTGTAGCGGGCATTGTAATGACCAAAGACAAGAAAATTATAAGTGCCGGTGGAACCGATAGCAACGTATCGGTTTATGAATTGAAGGATGGTAAAGCCGTCTTTTCGTTGGAGCCAGTGCAAAGCACACAAAAAGTTTGGAGTGCCGGTCTGGATGATGAAGTTATGGCATTTTCTACCGGATCATCAAATAGAATTTCCATAACAAGGGATATCGAATTTTCAAAAGGATTCAATTTCGTTAGTCGTGATTACAAAGACCTGGATAAATATAACTACCTCATGACCTTAACCATGGGTCAGGGTATTTCTGATCGCACTGCAAAGTTCAATGGATGTTTATATCATTATAAAGCACCCATCTTTAGAATGGGAGCTTTAAAGGGTGAATTGCTTGATAATAAAGTGGTGGTTACTTATGCTCCGCTGGGCGAAGATGAATCATGGACTGAACAGAAGGGAAATTTTACCGGTTATAAATATGGCGACATCGTTACACAAATATACAATCGATACAAAAAATACGGTTTCACTTTTACACCCGATTCTTTGGTGATCATAGCCGGGTCAGCCGGTTACCTGAAAGCGTTTGATTTGAGTGGCAAAATGGTGACTGATTTCATTGGCCACGAAGATGTTGTTTTCACGATCAACATGTCAACGGATCGCAAATGGATTATCTCAGGGAGTTTTGACCATAGTATCCGATTTTGGGACACTGAGAAGGTGGGAAAGCAATCGGTGTTAAAGCCCGCTGCCACATGCTATTTTTCACAGTTTGGAGATTGGATCGTTGCAACGGATCAAGGATACTACATGAGCTCGAACCGGGGAGGCAAATACATTGGTTTTCACCAAAATAAAGGCTACCAAAAAGAAGCAAAATATTATCCATTCGAAAATTTCGACCTCAAATACAACCGTCCCGATAAGGTTTTGGAACGATTGGACATGGGTTCAGAAAGCCTAAGAAACATATTGAAACAGGCTTATCAAAAACGACTTCAAAAAATGGATATCAAAGAGGAAGTGTTGTCTGATGAATTGAGCCTACCTGAAGTAACTATAAACACAGTTGCCCAAGCTGTTATGACAAAAAGCTTCATTCTAAAGATTAAAGCAACGGATGAGAAATTTGAATTGGATAGATTGAATGTATTTGTAAATGATGTCCCAATTTATGGTTCTAAAGGAGTTAATGTTAAAAATTTTAAAAACAAGCAATCAATTGAGGTTACACTGGAAATAGAATTGCTGCCCGGTAAAAACAAAATTCAGGTTTCTGCACTTAATAAAGTGGGTGTTGAGTCACTCAAAGAAACTGTAATAGTGCATTATGATGGCAAGCCCATTAAACCTGACTTGCATATTGTAACCATTGGCGTTTCGAAATACAACGACAGCAATTATGATTTAGATTATGCCAGCAAAGATGCTACCGATGTAGCTAATTTGTTTCAGAGTCACAACGAGCTTTACAATAAAATTTATATTCATAGATTTACAGATGCACTTGCCCAAAGGGAACAGATATTGACAGTGAAAGAAAAACTTAATCAAACGCAGGTGAATGATG
This sequence comes from Bacteroidota bacterium, assembly GCA_020048595.1. Classification (GTDB taxonomy): domain Bacteria; phylum Bacteroidota; class Bacteroidia; order Bacteroidales; family UBA4417; genus UBA4417. Next base: position 4,630 of record JAIFMH010000122.1, read on the forward strand.
AGGTGATCATTTTTGCAGCCGGACATGGACTTCTGGATGAAAAACTGGATTATTATTTTGCCACCCATGATATTGATTTCAATAATCCGGTAGAAAGAGGCCTGAAATATGAAGAATTGGAGGGGTTGCTGGATGGTATTCCCGCTCGAAAAAAACTACTCCTGATTGATGCCTGCCATTCAGGCGAGGTTGATAAGGACGAAATTAAATTGGTAAAAACTATGCTCGAAGGAAATGCGGTAAAAACAAGAGGATTTACCAAAAAACCTCAACCGCTGGGTATAGATAATGTTTTTGAATTGATGAACGAGCTGTTTACCGATCTGAGGCGTGGTACGGGTGCAATGGTAATATCCTCTGCAGCGGGAATGGAGTTTGCTCTTGAGTCGGAAACATGGCAGAATGGTGTGTTTACTTATGCCTTAAAAGAAGCATTAATCACAAAAAAAGGGGATGCCAATGGAGATAGCCAAATTCAAATTTCAGAGCTCAGAAATTTTGTGTTTGATCGAGTAACTGAACTGACTAATGGCAAGCAACATCCAACTTCCAGAAGAGAGAATCTGGAATTTGATTTTAGGGTGTGGTGATAGTAACTCATATGCTTAAACTGGCAAAAAACTGGTATTAGTAATGATTTAAAGTATAGTGAGTATATTTTAAGTTATTTTGATAGTATTAAAAAAGAGGCTACCCAAACGGATAGCCTCTATAATTACTAGACAAATTAATAAAACTAAACCACCAACTTTTTTAATTTTTAATAAAAGTTGCTTGATATACTGCATCGTTTGAAATGGCACGAATAATATACAATCCGGATTTTAAGTTTTGTACATCTACAGGTTGATTTGGTAAAAGGTTACCGGTCATTACAACAGTACCAAGACTGTTGACAATTTCCATTGCGGCTATATTTTCAACATTTTTAATGTATAATTTTTGTTGAACCGGGTTTGGATATAAGTTCATTGTTTGAATATCCCTGCTAGCAATGCCAATCACTTGGTTGGTAATGGTAATTTCTAAAGTTCCTGAAACTCCGCTCCCATCCATAGCCGAACCAACTAAAGTAACGGTACCGTTACTTACTGCCTGAACCAAACCGTCTGCTGAAACAGTTGCACTGCCAGTCCCGTTTGTTACACTCCATTCAATATTTCTGTTATCGGCATCTACCGGTAAAACAGTTGCGGAAACCTGCAAGGTTCCACCGTTTATTGAAATGGTAGTACTACCAATTAGTTCAATGGATACGACCGGAATAAACTCCTGATTTTCCAACACTACGGTCTTTTGCCCAATTACTCCCATGTAATCATCGGCCACAGCTTTAATAATTACATAACCATTTTTAACAGCGGTTAATATTCCATCAGAAGTAATGAATGCATTCGGTGAAACGTTATCAGAACTGTCAACCAGAGTAAGAGAATAAGATAACGTATCAGCATCCT
>JAIFMH010000286.1 GCA_020048595.1 Bacteroidota bacterium
AAAAAGCAATGCATTGTGGGCGAGGTCTATTCGTTCATCAATTTTTTCAGGAAGTGTAACTCCGGCAACCGCAGCCATCGAAAGGCCGGCCACATTTGCTGATAACGTTGATGATGCCAGACGGGTTGTAGCTACCTCACGGGCTGATGCGCCAAAACCATCTGTCCACCAATCGGGCCATGCACCCCGAATCACAGGAAATTCGCTGCTGTGATCTTTTTCCATGTTTTTAAAGAACGTTTCAGTAGTAGCAGTTGTGAGTTGAGGCCATTCAAATGTTTCATTCCACTTCCTGACTAAATCACTGGCAATGGTTGATGGAGGAGAATTATCGGTAAGGTAACCTGAATGCTGGATTGCCATTTCATTGAATGGATATTTTTTAGCATCAAGACTGAGAAGGTAATTAAAGAGGTTATTTTTAAACTTATCAATATCTCCCGATTGCATTTCAAGAACGGTATTGCCGGTCATATAATGCTCAGCCCTGAAGGTGAGCATACGCTTTCCCGATGGCGATTCCCACCAGAACATAGTTGGAATATCAAAACATATCAATGCACGATGACCATGTGTTCCCATGTTAAGGTACTTAACGCCAAGCTGATTAAAATAATCGTTCAGGCACCAGCCAATGCCATTTACATCGTCCTGAATAGCTGATGTTACCGGAATTCCTTTTGCCTTGATCCTGCCTACTGCTTGTAAAGAAGCTGCAAGTATTTGTTCATCAGGCAATTCATCGAAATTATAATACATCCCGGTTACTTCAATTCGTCCTTCTTTTATACGTTGTTTGAGTCTGTCGATCTGGCTTTCGGGCCTGCATTTCAGGTATTCATCAACCGGCCATGAAGCCTCACAAGTCCAGCGGAATTTTGCATTTTCGGGATAACTATCGGTAGCATCACAGTAATCGAGTGCATAATCAATGTAGCGCAGGTGTTCAGCCAGTATTTCGGTTTGTGAACGCGTATAACCTATATCAGTGTGTGAATGTTGAACCAGGTCGATTTTCCATTTCCTGACAGGGTTAAGCAGAACAGAATTGTTAGCCAGGAAATCGCCGGCTACAACTTTCATCTTTACGTTTGTTGGCTTTTCGACTGGCTTCAAACCAAGATTTACCGTATTGTATCCAAATTTAAGTGAAGTGGACTCTATCAGTTTTCCATTAGCAAATATTTTGGCATCAACCTGGTTACCAAAATAGAAAATCCCAGCTTCTACTAATTGTAATCTTTCATTGCCCTTTTTCAGAATGGCAGGAAAAGGATTAAGCGTAACGCCTGTTTTTACTGATTTTTTAAATGTCATGTACCAGGATGAGAGGTTGGCGTTACTGCCGGTGACCGTGATTTTAAGAGGTTTACCTGGCACTACTTTTTCCAAAGGAATCCTTAAAACCATATAACCATGATGATCCCCATGCTGATCGACCATTATGGAATTAAAAGTAAGATTTGATCCGTTGGAAGCGGACACAACCCATGTTGAACGGGCATCCGTATAAAAAGAAAACTGCTGATTTCCATTAACTGACAGGTCCATCCGCGCTCGACCGGGACTGGAACCCAGTGCGGCTATCCATACAAAAGTGGCATATTTTTTCTTTATGCCCACAGGAACCGGATCCGTTTCCCATTCCATAAAATCTTTTCCGCTGGTTGCACGCAGCAACATACTTTCGCGCTGTCCGGGAATGCAGGAAGTGTATTCAAAATCCAGTCCGGCGATTTTATTTGCATAGCCATTGATCAGATGATCATCCGGAGTAAAAAACGATTGTGCAGATATCGTAATCCCTGACAGGAAAAATGATAAAAGCAGGAAAACAGAACAATTCTTCATAATGAAATTTGTTTTATGGGTATTCATTCAAAAGAAAAACTGAAAATCATTTAAATCCAATCGAAAATATTTTGCCCGATCACATTTTTGGCAATAATGTTTCGACTTTAGCAAAGAAATTTTCATCAATAAGACGTGCTGCGCCAATTATGGCTGCATTTTCCTTTAGTATAGAAAGCGAAACGCCACATTCAACCCGATGATTTGCAAGCGATTGCACAAGATATCCACCAAATTTATCGTATGCGCCCGTAATATTGCCGCCGATTACAATATGCCCTGCATTGAATTTCTTTATCCATGGCGCAAGGAAATCACCCATGTTACTCCCGTATTCTTTCAGTAAATTATGTGCAATTTCATCGGTACTATACAGTTCGGAAATTTCTTTTACACCGTTTACTTCTCTTCCGGTGAGTTTCAGATAAGATTTTTCGAACCAACGGGTGGAAAAATAGTCATCGGCAATACCCTCCTTGAAAGGCAAATGCCACACACAACCCATTTCAGGAACGGTATCACCTTCGAGTACAGGAATTCCATCCGCAATAAATGCTGAACCAAAACCAGTTCCAAGTGTAAGCGCTATCTGGCGTAAATGGCCTTGCCCCACTCCTATCCATGCTTCTGAAACAGCAAAAGCAGTTGCATCATTGATAAACCGGACAGGAACACTGGCAGGTATTCCGAGACGAGTGCGGATTTCAGAAACAACATTAATCCCATAAAGGTTAGGATATTTTTCATTATCCCCTTTAAACAGAGCAATCCCTTCAGCATAATCAAAAGGGCCTGGCATGGCAAATCCAATTCCGGCTACATGATTTATTCCGACCACTTCAATTGACCGATTAATAGCATCTGCCCATGAAGTGAGAATGTGATCAGCCAAAGCCTGGTTGTCGACCTTGGCTTCGAAGCAGGTTCCTGGTATTAATTCATTGATTTTCAAATCAACAGCTCCACAACTGATGTGTGAACCTCCGATATCGATGCCGATGGCGATATGCATATTATTCATAATTGAGGTAACGATTTAAAGATAAAAAGCGTTTGAGACTTGAAATTCTCAAGCATCAACAAAGATATAATTTTTGCAAAACGGGGGAGCGCAATGATGCATGTTTTGCTAACAAAATATTTGATAAAAACTCTGGCTGAGTGAGTATCCTTGTATGTGTTTTCTGATTTTTGATTGCGACTTATCACCAATCCGGGACTATTTATTAACAGCGGGTACTTGCAGGGGAATCAGGTTAAAAGTATTTCTTATTTTCACCCACCATTCAATTTCTTCCCTGTTGTATTCATTTAAAACGAAAGAGCATGCCACGACGCATTATTGGAATTCATGAAAAATTATCAGTCCTTGAGAGCCTTCCTCTCAGTTTCCAGCACCTTACAGCCATGTTTGGAGCAACAATTCTGGTCCCGATACTTTTGGGAGTTGATCCTGCAATTGCTTTGCTGATGAATGGAATCGGAACATTAATCTACAGTTGGGTTACCAAAGGAGGAATTCCCGCATATCTTGGTTCCAGTTTTGCTTTTATTGCACCGGCGATGCTTGTTATCAGCACATATGGAGGTTTTACACATGCTCAATCCGGGTTTATTTTCTTTGGCTTTTTTTTCATTGTAATTTCTTTTGTAGTTAAATACTGGGGCATCCGATGGATTGATATTGTTATGCCACCAGCTGTAATGGGTGCAGTTGTAGCTATTATCGGCCTGGAACTAGCGCCTGTTGCTGCGCAGATGTCGGGACTGGCTCCGTGGCCCACATCCGTAGGACAAGTGGTTGCACCTTTTGTTGTGTCGCCGGATGTACTTATCGTTTCGATGTTTACGCTTTGTATCGGAATAATCGGCTCAGTGATGTTCAAAGGATTTTTACAAGTGATTCCCATTCTTGTGGCAGTAATAGCAGGATATATACTGGCACTGGTTATGGGAATGGTTGACACAGCAGTAATCAATAATGCAGATTGGTTTGCCTTACCAAAATTTCAGGCGCCTGTGTATGATCTCAATGCAATTATTATTATAGCTCCTGCCTGCATTGTTGTGCTGGCCGAACATATCAGCCACCTGATAGTTACCGGAAAAATTACTGATTCAGACCTGATGGCCAATCCTGGTCTTCATAAATCATTACTCGGTGATGGTATCAGCAACGTATTATCCGGATTTGCAGGATCGCCGCCCAATACAACCTATGGCGAAAACATAGGTGTAATGGCTATCACCAGGGTTTATTCCGTTTGGGTAATCCGGGGAGCAGCTATTCTGGCAATTGCTTTTTCAGTTATCGGTAAAGTTTCAGCAGCTATCTCTACAATCCCTTCCCCAGTAATGGGCGGCATCACAATGTTATTATACGGAGTAATAGCAGTACAAGGCTTCAGGATGTTTGTAGAGCAGAAAGTGGATTTCAGTAAAAACAGCAATATGGTTTTAGGCGCAATTACTTTTGTTGTAGGAGTAAGCGGTGCAAGCATCAACATTGGTTCGGTACAACTCAAAGGAATGGCTTTTGCCGCTATTGTTGGCGTTATACTGTCTTTAATTTTCTGGATTTTGGGTAAAACGGGACTGATGAATAAAGAATCATAGTACATCAGGATCTTAATTCACTTTCAACATTCCGGTCTTATTCAGATATTTGCGGGCTGATGTACCTAATAGCCATAAAACAATGAAACAATTTTTCAGATTGCTTATCACTGCATTGGGATTGGTAGTAACCTCGCATAATTCTGATGGACAGAATATTCTCCCTTTTTCGGCAGAATTGCCTAACAGTGCACAGATTGCTCAGATTGATCGAAAATACGGCATGTTCATCCATTTTGGGATAAATACATTTCATGATATGGAGTGGACAGATGGCAGCAAACTTCCGTCAACCTACAACCCTGCTGCTATTGATGCTGATCAATGGATTGAGACCGCTAAAAAAGCAGGAATGAAATACGTTATCCTGGTTAGCAAGCATCATGATGGTTTTTGCCTGTGGGATAGTAAGTTTACAAGGTATGATGTTGCCAATTCGGGGAATACTTCAAATGTTATAAAAGCAGTAGCCAAGGCATGTAAAAAGTATGATATCGGGCTGGGTATATACTATTCACTCTGGGACAGGCATCAGAACGGGGATATAAACGATTCTCTTGCAGATAGTTCCTACAACGCCTATATGATAAGCCAGTTGAACGAAATACTGGATATCACAATGAAATATACGCATGTAGTCGAATTCTGGTTTGATGGTGGTTGGGAAAAGGCAAATTACCGATGGCCATTAAAAGAAATCTATACTACTATAAAACTGCGTGAACCTCTCTGCCAGGTTGGAATAAACTGGTCGATAGGACTGCCCGAAAATCCTGACTATCATTTGGTTGAACCAAAAGATCAGAAAAAAGGCTACCCGATCCGATACTTCCCCAGTGATTTCAGGTTAGGTGATCCATACCTGCCTGCTAATCCCGATCCTAAAATTTTCAGTCACGAAGGAAAAAGTTACTATATGCCTTTTGAATCAACCATTTGCTTAAGCAGTAAGTGGTTTTACAATTCAACCGACAGTTCGTATAAAACAATTGAAGAGTTAGTGAATCTCTATAATGTAGCAACTTCCCAGGATAATATTTTAATACTTAACAGTCCTCCAAACAGGGAGGGAAAACTTAGGGATGCTGATATAAAATTGTTGATTGAGTTGGGCAAAAAGCTGAATTTATAACTATTCAGAAAAGAAACAATTTCACAAAGTAATCCAGAATCCTGCTTTAAAGTCTTTCTATTTCACGCTATCTTAACCCTTAGATTAAGGATTAACTAAATTCCCCTGCATTTAATCCAGATTCGGCATTTGTAAATTCTGAATTGTTAAAGTAAATCTAATCAACGATTTTAATAAATAGGGTACGAATTGCATAGTGGAGTCAAAACAACTAAATCATTATTTCAGCTACTTCGTCGCATCCTGATGACTAATTTATCTAAAAGAAATCAAGAAACAGCTTGTTCAAAGGAAATTGAAAACGAAAAATTTGCATCATAACCGGGGTTGTGTTCACTAACAGCCAACAATCGATTTTCCCAGAAAAGGCTATAGCCTCATACTACTTCTTTAAAGTAAATTTAAATTTTCGAGAATCGGGCATGAAACGCCGTGTAAGTGGTTTCCATGATTAACAGCAACAAATCTTGCGAACCGGGC
>JAIFMH010000205.1 GCA_020048595.1 Bacteroidota bacterium
TTGTCTGATTAATAAATTATTTTTTGTTGTTTAACAACACTTCTGTAATTATCTTCTCGTATGTAGCTTTATCCATTGCTCCCTGGGTCATCTGAGGGTCGCCCTCGGATGGGCAGAAATACATAGTAGGGATACTCTGAATTCCGAAAAACTGGGCCAATTCTCGTTCCTGATCCGTATTTATTTTGTAGATTGTGATCTGTCCTTTATATTTTTCAGCAAGTTCAGCCATAATAGGAGCAACCATTTTACAAGGCCTGCACCAGTCAGCATAAAAATCAATTATGCAAGGTTTATCACCTGCAAAAACCCACTCCTTAGGATTTTTTTCGTAGTTGTATACTTTTTCAAGAAACATTGCCTTTGTTAATTGAACAACAGCTCCTTCAGCAACTGCTGCTGACGATGCATTATTAACAGGTAAAACTTCTGCACTTGTATTTGATTGGACGGATTTTGCTGCTAAAATTTCATCAGGGGTTTTTTCGGGTGTGGCTGCTCCCCCACAACTGCTTAACCAGATAACTGACAGCAATGCTAATCCTACTAATGTGTTTTTCATAATAGATGTGTTTAAGATTATGTTTGTATTTTTTGATGGTGCAAAAATATGAATATTTTTAATATATCGCATAAAGATCACCATTTATTTGTAATTTTGTCAACAAATATCATGCCACTGCAATTTTGTCATGATACTGTCAAAACTCATTCATTAAACGCATGGAAGCGCAAAGAATTGTTAATCTGAAAGAATTAATAGGGCAATTAGATCCTGCGAGGTTCAGAGATACTTTTAGTACAACGGAAGAATGTCTTGATGTATTGGCAAAAGCCAAATGGTCGGAAGGCTTTGTATGTCGCAATTGTGGTAATGAAAGATATTGCCAGGGACGAACTCCGTTTTCGCGAAGGTGTACACGTTGTAAAAAGGACGAATCGGCCACAGCTCATACCATTTTTCATCATTGCAGGATTGATCTGCCACGTGCTTTTGAGATCGCGTATATGGTTTGTGGTTCTCCTTCAATACCCGCATCGGAGATTTCAAAGGTAATGGAAACCAGGCATATGACATGTTTAAATTTTAAAAAACATATTCTTCAATGTCTTCAGGCTGATGGAAACCTTATAACTGACAGTAAGTAATAACTAACAAATCGGAGATATTTCACGTTAATCGATTATAATCAATATATCCCTATACTTTTCCGGTTTATATCAATAAAAAAAGAGGCCAACCTTTAGGAAAGCCTCTTTTTGTGTTTTATTCAGAAAAAATTATTTCACAGTTTTAATTTCTACTCTGCGGTTCAATGCACGGCCGGCTCGGGTTTTATTGTCGGCTGCAGGATTAGTTTTGCCATAGTATTTCTTAACAAGGCGGTCTTTTGCAATTCCTTTCTTTACAAGGTAATTGATAACATAATCAGCACGTTTCTCTGATAGTTTTAGATTATAATCTGCAGTACCGGTCTCGTCAGCATAACCATCAACAGAAATGCTTACATCTTGGTTGTCATTCAGTATAGTAGCAACTTCGTCTAGATCTTTGGTGTATTTTGTAATTACTTTTGATTTATTTATTTCAAAATATACCACTTTAACGATTTCGACTTTTTTAACCTCAGGACAACCAAAGTTTGAAGCAACGCCAAATACTTCTGGACATTTGTCTACGTTGTCTGCAACACCATCACCATCGGTATCAGGACAGCCATTGAATTGAGCAAGGCCTTTCACATCAGGACAAGCATCATCGTTATCGGCAATTCCATCACCATCGCGATCAGGGCATCCGGCAAGCTCTTTTTTACCTGCAACATCCGGACATTTATCGTCTTTATCAGCTACCATGTCATCATCTCTGTCAGGACATCCGTTGAGTTCTTTCTTACCAGCTGTGGTAGGACAAGCATCCTCGCTGTCAATAACACCATCGCCATCAGTATCTGGGCAACCTTTAAACTCAGGTTTTCCGGCTACTGCAGGGCAAGCGTCATCTTTATCAGCTATACCGTCATTGTCTTTATCTGGGCAGCCGGAAAGTTCAACTTTACCCGGAGTTTCAGGACAAAGATCGTCTTTGTCTTTAACACCATCGCCATCAGTATCTTTAGCCCCAAAGCGAATTTTTACACCAAATGTATAATGAGCATAATTACCTCTGCTTTCTTCTGTAGTTGATAGTTTTGGAGTAAGTACATTATCCAGTGCAGCTTGGAAATTAAGGCCAACTTGTTCGGTTAGCCAGAAATTGAAACCAACTCCTGTTACTTGTTTGAAATATGTAGTTCCGTTGGTTACTCCAAGATCTTTTATGCTTGAAGCTCCAAGTCCTAAGTAAATATACGGATCAAACCAGGATGATTCTTTCATGATGTAACCATTGGCAAATTTGTATGCAATGTTTAAATCACCGGTCCAGAATTTATCACTGCTTAACGGTTGGCCAATACTTGCCATTCTGTCATATTCAAGTTTGCTTACTCCAAACTGACCAAATAAATTGAAAGAAGGATTAAGTGTCCGGCCAACAGATATGGCAGAAGGGAAGTGGTATCCCTGCCATTTGGCATATTTAAACTGATCCGGGAATTTGAGATCTACAACGTTGAAATCTTCATACTGCCAGTTAATCCCGATAGCCCATTTGTTATCAGTGTTTTGGGCTCTTAACGAAAAGGAAATTGCAGAAATTGCAATAATTGCAAGAAGGGTAAATTTTTTCATAAATATTTTGATTAATTAAGGAATAAAGTTCATTAAGGTTTGTTTAAACGCTTAAAAATTAACGACACCCGCTATAAACTGAAAACAATGGTTCATTGTTCAATGAAACTATTGATTTTCAGTGCAAATTTGGTGAAAAATGTACAATAACGCAAAATATTCAGGTTACATGTTAGTAAATAATTGTTTAATATTTTTAATGGTATAATAAACAGGTAGTTATGTGTGATAATAATTTAACTGGTCATATGGAATGTAAAATATTTTTAACTTTATGGTTATGTTTAATCCTGAGTATTTGCTCTAAAATCATAGTGTTACAAGAGTTGTGATTCTATGTTTTATATCCACCCGTTCGGACAAACCAGTATCAGAAATATTGGCTAATAAGTTACTTGCCAGGGAAGAATTCATTTTTGGCCATACAAAAAAAAGCCCGTAAATTTTTATTAACGGGCTGTAAATTAATGAGGCGATTATAGGTATTATTGTGGCATTCGTGCAATCCAGCCAGATACTTCGTTTGCAACTTTAATATTGTATTCTAGCGCAATCTGTTTATAGTTTACTAGGTCAACAATGGTACCAATAAAACAAAGCCCAACAGTAAAAAAATATAGAATTCCCATTCCTATCTGGTCTGTAAGGAATCTCTGAATACCTGCAAATCCTAAAAATCCTGCCAGAGTTACGAGCAGAATCAATTGTGGGTCGCGGCGACGACTGCGGTAAAAGTTAGCAAAATTCAACAGTTGCTGGTCCGTGTAGTTTTTTGTCATCGAATCAACATAGGTCATTTCCTGCATGTCGAGTTCGGGCATCATTTGAAAAAGTTTTGTGCTCATTTGGGTATGGTTTAAGTTAGTTAGTTTTAATGGTTATTTTCTTTTGGTATCTGCTATAATTTTTAAAAACAACAAGAATACGAGCTGATAAAAGAACAACGGCAGGTATTGCAAGAGGGTGCATGTTGATGGATTCGGACACATGTCCGTGAAGCAGTAAAATTATTGATCGTCCCAATCCGCATCCCGGGCAGTATTCAAATCCTGCCAGGCTCAACGGACAAATGGTAAAATGCTCACCTGAATGAACCGGAGATGCTGCAAAATAAATAAGTGCTGCTATCCAAATGAAAGCTTCCAGATTGTGCACCAGGAAATTACCTGCTCTTCGTAATTCTATGTTCATCGCTGATTTGTTCAGATGGTATTTTGACGCATTTTGCTTTAAAAGGTTACATAAAAGCGCTTTTCATAAAAATTTAATAAATACATTGCTGGGATTTTAGCTCTCAGTCTGATAAATTCAATTTATTAATGACAAGGTTTGCAAATAGAAATTAGTTAGATTGTTGTATTTTACAATCAATTCATGTACGTTTGGCATAAAATTATTTAGTCATGAAAATACTCATTATCAATATAAAAGAACTGGCAGGCATTGATGAAACGTTAAATCCATATCTCAGCGGCGCTGCAATGGGTACGTTAAACACTATTAAAAATGCGTTTCTGTTTATTGAAAAAGGTTTGATCCTTGAATTTGGAAGTATGGAGCATCTTTTTATTCCTGAAGACTGGAAGAAAAAGGGTATTAAAGTGATTGATGCTACCGGGAAACTGGTTTTCCCCTCTTTTTGTGATTCGCATACTCACCTTGTTTATGCCGGAAGCCGTGAAATAGAATATGTTGATAAAATAAAAGGATTATCTTACGAAGAAATTGCTAAACGTGGCGGTGGAATTCTGAATTCGGCAAAGCGTTTACACGAAGCTTCTGAAACGGAACTGATAGGCGAAGCCTTGGAACGACTTGAAGAAATTACCTGGCTTGGAACTGGTGCTGTTGAAATAAAAAGCGGTTATGGACTGAGTACAGAAGACGAACTTAAAATGCTCAGGGTAATAAGGGATTTGAAAAGTTTATCGCCACTGACAATTAAGGCTACTTTTCTTGGAGCTCATGCAGTCCCAATTGAATATCGTGGCAAACAGCATGAATATGTTGATATGGTTATCAATGAAATGATTCCGCAGGTTGCTGCTGAAGAACTGGCTGATTATATTGATGTGTTCTGCGATAAAGGATTTTTTACTGTTGAAGATACCGAACGGATTTTGATGGCCGGTATGAAACATGGCCTTAAACCAAAAATCCATGCCAATGAATTGGATTACTCCGGTGGAATTCAAGTTGGAGTGAAATATGGAGCTTTATCTGTTGACCATCTTGAATTTACCGGTGATGCGGAAATAAAGGCATTAATGGATTCGGAAACTATGCCAACTATTTTACCCGGCGCAGCATTTTTCCTGAACATGGTTCATGCTCCTGTACGAAAAATGATTGATGCAGGATTACCAATTGCTTTGGCAAGTGATTTTAATCCTGGGTCATCGCCTTCGGGGAATATGCAATTGATTTTGTCAATGGGATGCATCATGTACCGGATGACACCCGAAGAAGCAATTAATGCAACAACTTTGAATTCTGCTTATGCTATGGGCGTAAGCGAGGAATTGGGTAGCATTGCCATAGGGAAAAAAGCAAATGTTTTCATAACTAAACCCTTGCCTGGTATTGAGTTTATGCCTTATGCGTATGGCAGTAATAAAGTTGATACTGTAATTTTGAACGGAAAGCTTTTATAAATGCTGTTTTGAAGATTTACAGCAGAAAAAAATTACCTGTTTATAATCACTTTTTGTGTTTCTGTAAAGCCATTAATCTGAATTTGAATGAGATACATTCCATTTATAAGTTTCTGGCCTTTGTCTGATTTTCCATCCCATGTATAAATACGTGTTCCGCTACTGAAAGAGTCATTCAGCAGTTCTGTGACTTTTTTCCCTGATCCATCAAATACACAGATAAAAGCTTGTGATGGCTTTTCACAGATAAGCTGAACTGTAGTTTCGCTGCCGAATGGATTTGGGTATATTTTTACACTTGCCCCAGATTTTGAAAGGTTGTTCAAACCAGTGGTTAAAGGAACCCAATCGGCAACAATATTCTGATAATAAGCTCCATTGGCGGGAGTAATATGCTGAGCATCTGATCCTTTAGTGAATTCAACCGACAGAGAAGGTCCCTGATTCCCATTCGAAGCTGAGTTAGTGCTTGAATATTCAACCCAAATCTGGTAGGTTCCATCAGGCATATCCATTCCGGATGCATTTTTGCCATCCCAGGTAACTGTATGAGACTCATGAGTTCCAAGTGTAGATCCAGTAATCGCAGTTACAGTGTTGCCTACAGAACTGCTATTCCATTTTACGAGGTGATTTTTGCGTTTATTAGCCATTACCTTTCGGGATACCACAAAGTTACCTTGAGCATCTTTTATCCAGATTGCAATTACATTTCTGGGCGAATAAGTTGTATTGTTGGTAATAGTTTTCACTGTGAAAGTAAGAGTGCCAGGGGTAATGGCTAAATTACTTCTGAAACTTTGCGAGAGGCATGTTGTATAAAAAACTAATAAAATGATTGAGATGAGCGTTGTACGATAGATTGCCGGAAGTTTCATCAGAGTTGGATTTGATGCAAATGTCGGGATAAACTTTGCAAATATGCAGAAATGTTAATATAATGATGCCGGATAAGCTAAATCGTTTCAATAAAAGACATTAAAGTCAGAAAAATAATAACCAATAACGGATAACGAAAAACTATTACTCCAATAATGTTTTTATTTAGGCCACAGATAATACAAATAAATAAGATACATCCCGACCATAAATATTCCTTCGTCGCGTTTGAGTGTATAGCTGGTTCTGAAAAAAGGCAACAAGAGCAAAGTCACTCCAAGCATCACATACAAATCAATATTGCTGATGGCAATAGCTGACAGAGGATTTACAATACTGGAAATTCCGACAATTGCAAGGATATTGAAAATATTAGATCCTATTATGTTCCCGATGGCAATATCATATTCCTTTTTTATAGTAGCAACAATTGAAGATGCCAGTTCGGGCATACTCGTTCCTGCCGCAATTATTGTCAAACTTATTATTGTTTCGCCTACTCCCAGGGAACGCGCAATTACCACAGCTCCTTTAACCAGCAATTCCGATCCGGCGATCAGCACACCCAAACCTAATAGAATTAATGCGGCAGACCAATACCATTTCATCTTCTGATTTGGAACAGATTCATCAAATTCAGCAAGTACTTCTGCATTTTTTTCACGACGGGCAAGTACAATGTTCACAACTGTATAAATCACTATTCCGGAAACTAAAACTAAACCTTCAAAACGGCTGATATGCCTGTCGGCAAATAGGAACATGAATCCGACTGTTGTAAGTATTAATACAGGGATATCAATTTTAAGCAACTGCATTTTGATTTTTAACGGAGCTACCAATGCGGAAATGCCAAGAATAATGCAGATATTGAAAAGGTTGCTACCGATCACATTACCAATAGCAATATTGCCATGTCCGGATAATGCTGCATTTATACTAACTACCAATTCAGGCGAACTGGTTCCGAAAGCAACTACGGTTAATCCTGCAACCAAGGGTGAAACACCTGCCTTAAGCGCCAAAGCGGAACTCCCTTTTACAAGCCAGGAAGCTCCAAAATATAACAGAACAAGTGAAGAAAGAACAAAGAAAATGGAAAGTATCATAGTTTAGATGGAATCTTTAATCAAATTAACTTAATCACAGGTAAAAGGTTCATTTTAGCAAAAATGAATGTTGATCATTAAAGTCAAGCTGTTTGTTCAACTGCAAAAAAGGTTCGGTAAAACTGGTTCAGATAATGAACAGTGCTATTTAAAGATCTGCAGTATTTCCATTATCACCTTTTCATCGGGTGCCAGCAATTCATAATCAGGTATGGTAACAGTTCCACCCATGGTAACAAGCGGTTGTTTGAAAATCATTTTTCCGGGTACATAAGACCTTGCCGAGAGATGTATTTCTTTTGCTCCGGTACTTTCTGCAATATTTTTAATATTACTATGGTTGATTCCGCTTCCCGGCATGATAGAAATACGGTCACTGGCTTTTATTATCAGTTCTGCAAGTCTTTCAATTCCCTGTGGCGCAGTTTGCTGGCCGCCTGAAGTCAGAATCCTGGCACATCCCGAATAAATAATCGCTTCTAAAGCTTCATCCTGATCTTTTACCATATCAAAAGCCCTATGAAATGTAACGTTCATTGGAAAAGCGGCATCAACCAGAAGAGCCATTCTTTTTTCGTCTATCGTTCCGTCAGGATTCAGTATTCCCGCTACAACGCCTTCCATTCCAACCATTTTTGCAGCAGCAATATCCAGCAGCATGGCTTCAAATTCTCTTTCTGAGTAACAGAAATCGCCTTCACGCGGACGAATCATCATATGTATCGGTATTTTGACATATTTTCTTGCCAGGCGCATGGTAGCTGCTGAAGGAGTTAATCCACCTTCGGCAGGAGCTGAACATAATTCAATCCTTTGAGCACCTGCATTATAGGCTGTAATGGCCGATTCGAGACTGAATACTGCAATTTCTATAAGCATAATCGATGTGTTTGAACTTCAAAAATAGCGAATTCTATCATCATTTAACTTTAAAGTATTTCACAACTCTGCGCTATTAATCCACTTACCTCTGAACAGGATAATTTAAATATTCTCCAATTGGCTGCCTTCAATACTTATTTGTTAATTTTGCTCAGTTTTTCAGGCTAATAAAACTTTTAATATATTGAAATACAAAAACATATGAAACGAGCCATGACAATAAATCGTCACACAGAGAGATGATTATTAATGGCGAGTTCCATCTGACCCATAAAAAATAAAAAATAAACAGATGAAACAATTGATTGAGTGTGTCCCGAATTTCAGCGAAGGCTGTAACATGGCTATTATAAAACAGATCACTGACCGTATCGAATCCGTTGAAGGGGTTCGTTTACTTGATGTTGATCCGGGTAAGGCTACTAACCGTACTGTTGTTACTTTTATCGGAACACCTGATGAAGTAATTGAAGCTGCTTTTCAGGCAGTTAAAAAAGCTTCCGAAGTTATTGATATGCGCACCCATAAAGGTGAGCATCCTCGTTTTGGAGCAACCGATGTATGTCCACTGATTCCTATTGCCGGGATAACTATGGATGAAACGGTTGCTTATGCACGTAAACTTGCTGAGCGCATAGGCAATGAACTCGGAATTCCTGTTTATTGTTATGAAAATGCCGCCTTTACTGAAGAACGTCGTAACCTGGCAAATAACAGGTCAGGGGAATACGAAAGTTTACCCCAAAAACTGGTTGATCCGCATTGGAAGCCTGATTTTGGTCCTGCCGTATTTAACGAAAAGGTTGCACTTACAGGTGCTATAGCCGTAGGAGCGCGTGATTTCCTGGTTGCATATAATATAAATCTGAATACAACGTCGGTTCGCAGGGCCAATGCTGTTGCTTTTGATATTCGAGAAAAAGGTCGTCCTGTTCGTGAAGGAAACCTGGTTACAGGCAAGATCAGGAAAGATGAAAATGGAAAAGAAATCTGGACTCCGGGATCACTTAAAGCATGTAAAGCTATTGGATGGTTTATCGAAGAATATGGAATCGCACAGGTTTCAATTAACCTGACCAATATAAGTATAACGCCGGTTCATGTGGCGTTTGAGGAATCGTGTCTGAAAGCACAAGAGCGCGGAATGCGGGTTACAGGTTCCGAACTTGTGGGACTCATCCCGTTGAAAGCGATGACTGATGCCGGAAAGTATTTCTTGCGCAAACAACAACGTTCAGTTGGAGTTTCGAAGCAGGAACTGGTTAAAATTGCTATAAAATCACTTGGTCTCGATGATCTGAAACCATTTAATCCAAATGAAAAAATTATAGAATATTTACTGGCTGGCGCGAATGACAAAAAACTAGTCAGCATGACTTTTGAAGACTTTGCAAACGAAACAGCTTCTGAATCACCGGCACCTGGCGGAGGTTCTATTTCAGCTGCAATGGGCGCATTAGGTATTTCGCTGGCAACAATGGTTGCAAATCTTTCGTCGCACAAAGCAGGTTGGGATGAGCGTTGGGAAGAGTTCAGTCGTTGGGCAGAAAAAGGTCAGGCAATTAAAGATGAGCTACTTATGCTTGTTGATGAAGATACGCAGGCATTTAACCTCATAATGGATGCCTTTAGTTTGCCGAAAGGCAATGATACAGATAAAGCATTGAGAACTGCTGCTATACAGGAGGCAACAAAATATGCTATTGAAGTGCCTTTCCGGGTTATGCAATGCTCATTTGATTGCATGGAAATTATCAAAGCAATGGCCGAAACCGGTAATCCCAATTCGGTAACTGATGCAGGAGTTGGAGCACTTGCAGCCCGATCAGCTGTTATGGGGGCTTTCCTGAATGTGAAAATTAATGCTTCGGGTTTGCACGATAAATCCTTTGTTGAAAAAGTGCTTTCCGACGGGAATCTATTGCAGTCGAAAGCAATGGTAATGGAATCGGAGATTCTTGCCATTGTGAATTCGAAAATATCGTAAGGTGTACAAAGCCTTTAGAAGGCTGTCCTTAAATTGATCAATTGTTTTCGCCTGTTAATTCTGACAGGACAGAAGAAAAAATTGTTTATTAAGGACAGCCTTTTTTCAATATTTATTTGTTAATCGGCGGAGGGCAATACGGCGGATTTGATTCTTCTACAATAAAATTCATATAATTATCCGTATTGAAAACTGTGTATGATGCTTCGCTGTAGGTTCCAGTCCAGAGTTTTGGAGGTTTAGGCATTTTTTTACCCCATTTAAATTCGTACCCAAAAAGTCCACCGTCTCGTTCTTCTATCATATCAATCTCTTTCTGATCATAAGTTCTCCAGAAATACAAATTGGGGCTGTACCCTTTGTATGTATTACGCTTAATTCGTTCAAGCACCATAAAGTTTTCCCATAGTCCACCTGTATCATTTCGCATATCAAACGAATTGAAATTGGAAATGAGTGCATTGCGGATCCCGTTATCGTAAAAGTAATACTTGTTCTTTCCGGTTAATTCATTCCTCAGGTTACGGCTAAATGCCGACAAAGAGTAAATGATGAACGATTTTTCGAAAAGATCAACATATCGGGCTACCGTTTTATTATCTATCATTAACTGTCGGCCCAGTTCTGAAAAAGACACTTCATTTCCAACCTGCAATGCAAGCATTTTTAATAGGTTGACAACAGTTTTATGACTCTTGATTTTATCCATTTCAAGGATGTCTTTTAAAAGATAAGAGCCGGTTATCTCTTTGAGAATTTCGATTTTTTCAGATTTATTGTCGGTTATCAGTACTTCAGGATATGTTCCAAAAATTAAAAATTCATTCAGTTTTTGTCGAAGTTCGGAAGGCGAATAAACAGCCGAGAGTTCCAGTACAGAAATCGGGAACATATTTAAAGTCAGTTTCCGTCCGGTAAGAGGTTCCCCAACCTGACCCGCAAGTGCAAATGACGCTGAACCAGTTGCAATTACCTTGACTTCGGGTATGTTGTCAACAATAAGTTTTAAACTGTACCCTACATCATGAATACGCTGTGCTTCGTCAATAGCAATAATATCCAATCCGCTAAGATGATCACGTATGAGTTGGAAATCCTGAGATTCAAAGATCTGTCGAGTCCGAAAATCATCCCCTGTTTCAAAGCGGTACCTAAGTTTTGTCTGATTTAGATATTGCTTTACCAGGGTTGTTTTTCCTATACGTCGAGGCCCGGATAGAATAAGGGCTTTCCCTTGTTTCCATCTATAGTCTAAATTGTCATATGCTCTTGGTATATACACTGTTATTTTCTTTCTTTCTACAAAAGTATATAATTATGAGGGATTATATGCCTTATAATTAAATTATTTTGATAATTAATAATCCTTAAAATTATATAAAAATAAGGAGTGTAACTCATCATATTAGGTAAAACGTCTAAAAGCCTTATTCCTCTATTAAAAGAAAAGCTGAATAAAATCAATTTTTAAAATGTCCTATTATAATATATTGTTCAAATTTTGATTATAATTTACAGATCACTAAATTTTAACATAGATAATCCATCTCAGAATTTACCTTTCATCCGGTTAATTCTGATGCATTACTGGAAAAGTTATTTCTGGTTTGCTCACATCTTAAAGTGATGGAAAATCAGTTGGTAAAAGTTAGCAATCCGAGGCCTCGGCATTCTCCGAAAGTTGTTTGATCTGGTTAGCGCTGATTATAACACTTTTAATGGCTGCTCTACAATGTATACAGTTCACAATTGTACATAATTGATATAATGTCACACCAAGACAGATTTCGGAAACTTTAAGGTCTGAATTGCCTAAATAACTGAATTTGATATTAAATAGTTCTTGAAAATTCATTTGAAAAAGAGAAAATTATTTCTAATTTAATTGGATATTTTCCACTAGCCTCTGGTTAGCATAATCCCTGTAAAATCAATATTAATAGGCATAATTATATGTGTTTTAACATTTTTTAATATAAGTTTGACTTATTGTCAGAGGTCATCCATATATGTTATGTTGTTGATATACAATAATAGTGTACCTTTGTAGCTTCAAAGAGTGAATAAAAAAGACATGAATAATATGTCTATAGTATGAACCAAAAACCAATGCATGACAAATTTTAAAGTTGAAAAAATTCTGATTATTTCTTTTATTGGATTAATTGTTATCTTTCTCGTCGGATTAGGCGGGAACTTAGTTTTAAAGGCCGGATCGCCTTCTTCAGACACCAAAACTGAAGTTAATATTGAAAAACGTCTTCAATCTCTGGAAGGCGACCTGGTAGCAGGAAACATTACAAAACACGAATTTGACAGTCTGTCGAATCTTCTCCGGACACAATTAGAACGAAATGCGGCTTTGCTGGATGAAAGCCACAATCCTGATAAAATGCCTGAGTGGGTTACGAAGCTTGGAATTACAGAACCAGACGGGATGAAGTTTGACCAGGTATTTTCAAATTACACCTCGGTGAATGATCCTGCCGAAGGATTTAATTCAGTTTCGTTAGTTTACACTGGCTCGTATGATAAAGCTATATCCGAAGCCGCCAGGATTGCTGAAAGTGCGAAGCTTTCGATTGGCGGAGTATTTAAAGCCAAAGGAAATCCTCTAAAGTCTAAAATTGCAAACATTAGTCCGGGTATCAGTTACATGAATTACAGTTTGGATGATACTGATCAGGATTTTCTTATCTCAGTTCGGGTTGAACCATCCGGACTTTTAACCATTATGGTTACCGATAACAAGCAATTGAATGAATGTTTATTGGCATACGAGCCTTTGAATATTCGTCAGAATAGCAAATCAAAGCAGAAAAAGCAGTAAGTTTGGGTTTTGAAAAAAATCTGACTTATGTCAACAAATACTTACCGTACAGAAAATGATTCGCTGGGGCCTATGCAGGTTCCGGCGAATGTTTTTTATGGTATTCACTCATTGCGTGCTCAGGAAAATTTTCCCGATCATACTCCTTTTCACCTGGAATGGTACAAAGCCATTGGTGTGGTGAAACTGGCCTGTTATCAATCCTATCATAGTTTCTGCTCAGCCGTTTCCGAACGGAAATCCGGAGAGGAATTGCCTTTTGCTTTGTTGGATGAACGAGTTGTTGATGCACTCGAAAATACTGCAAAAGAAGTGTCGGAAGGACAATATTTTTCATCATTTATTGTCCCTGCCATAAGCGGAGGTGCAGGTACGAGTATAAATATGAATGTCAATGAAATAGTTGCAAATGTTGCACTTCAAAAGCTTGGTTTATCCCCAGGAACGTATGAAAAAATTGATCCGATTGAAGCAGCTAATATTTACCAGTCAACCAATGATGTAGTTCCTACCGCTCTCAAAGTTGCAATAATGTACCTGCTTGGTGATCTTGAGACTGCGATAAATGGATTGCGCCAGAAGATTGAAATAGCAGAAGGGAAATACCGCAATGAGCTCCGGGTTGCATATACACAAATGCAGGAGGCCGTTCCTTCATCATATGGCATGTTGTTCAGCACATACAGCGAAGCGTTGTCGCGCGATTGGTGGAGGGTTTCAAAATGTTTCGAACGGATAAAAATTGTAA
Organism: Bacteroidota bacterium; assembly: GCA_020048595.1. GTDB lineage: Bacteria > Bacteroidota > Bacteroidia > Bacteroidales > UBA4417 > UBA4417. The sequence goes on from JAIFMH010000205.1 coordinate 13,823, forward strand.
ATCTTGGTGGAAGTGCTGTTGGTACAGGACTGGCAGTGCCGAAGTTTTTTATCATGGAAGTTGTTCAATCGTTACAGAAGCTTACCGGGCTTCCGGTTACCCGAAGCGAAAATCTTTCGGATGCGACCAATAACCTGGATTCATTTGTTGAAGTACATGCAATCCTGAAAGCGCATGCTGTAAATCTTGAAAAAATGGTTTCGGATATCCGTTTACTGGCCTCTGATGTTGCTGGGATTCATGACTTAAGTATTCCAAAACGGCAAGTTGGAAGTTCGATTATGCCCGGAAAAGTTAATCCGGTGATTCCGGAGTTTGTTATTAGTGCGGCGCATAAAATATACAGCAACGATATGCTGATCAGTTCGTTAAGTGCCCAGGGTTGCTTAGATCTGAATGCATATCTGCCAACTATCGGTCATGCTTTGCTCGAAAGTTTAAAACTGCTGATTGCTGCGGATAAAACTGTTGCAGATAATCTGATATCTGGCCTGACAATAACTTTAGGAACGGGTGCTGCCCGCTTATTTAAAAGCCCGGCAATAACTACAGCATTAAGTCCTTTGATTGGATACCGCAAAGCTATGCTGCTGGCAAAAGAAATGAAAGCTTCGGGCTCCGATATTTTTGAGGCAAATATTAAACTGAACCTGTTGAATCAGGAAAAACTAAAAAGCGTTCTGAAACCAGAGAACCTGCTAAAAACAGGATTTACCTTGAATGATCTGATTTGAAGCTTGTTAAGTGAATTATTATATTAATAAATGATTTTCTGGCGAAATAATTCATTCATCCAGGATCATTAAATCGAATGCAAGTATGGTAATTGTAATTCAATGTAAGGACAGTGTAGGCCTGGTTGCGGCAATATCGACGGTATTAGCAGATGCAGGTTATAATATCGTTTCAATGCGAGAGCATGTTGACCAGGAAGAAAATAAGTTCTTTGCCAGGATCGTGGTAGATCATATAGCAGATCCCAAAAACCTTGAAAATGGAATAGTAGCAGTTTTACCTCAAAATGCTATTGTTAAAGTAAATCCTTTGCCAGAGAAAAATATTGTCGTTCTGGTTACCAAAGAATATCATTGCCTGAGTGATATTCTGACACGGAATCATTTTAAAACTCTGGGGGCGAATGTTCAATGTGTAATTGGAAATCATCCTGATCTGATGAATATTACAGAACGGTTTAATATCCCGTTTCACCTGGTTTCGCATGAAAATAAAAGCAAAGTAAATTTTGAGGCAGAACTGATAAATGTCATTCTTCCTTACCAGCCTGATTACCTGGTGCTTGCTAAATTTATGCGTATTCTATCTCAGGATTTTATTACAACTTTTATGTTAAAAATTATAAATATTCATCATTCTTTTTTACCTGCATTTATTGGAGCAAATCCTTACCGCCAGGCATATACACGAGGTGTGAAAATTATAGGTGCAACAGCTCATTTTGTTACCAACGACCTCGACGAAGGACCTATAATCACTCAGAAAATCATTCCAGTAAATCATTCATTTACACTGAAGGACCTTGTAAGAGTCGGACGGGAGAATGAAACAGCAGCACTTGTAAAAGCTATGCAATTAGTTTTTGAAGACCGCGTATTTGTGTCTGATAATAAGACAGTTGTATTTGAATAGGTCTGAATTTTTAGGAAATATTCTGAAGTCTGAATCTGTAAATTTTAAACCGAAAGTGAAAAAAGGAAAAGAAATACGTCCGCATATAGGGATATTTGGCAAACGAAACACTGGGAAAAGCTCACTTATAAATGCGCTTGCCGGACAGGAAGTAGCTATTGTGTCGGATGTTCCCGGAACCACAACCGATCCGGTTTCGAAAAATATGGAGATTGGCGGACTTGGTGCTGTTGTATTGATTGATACTGCTGGTATTGACGATGAAGGCATGCTTGGCGAAAAACGGATTGCACGTAGCCGCGAAGTGATCAAAATCATTGACCTTGCAATTCTTCTAATAACTGACAATACATTGGGCGAATTCGAATACGGGTTGATAGATGAATTCAATAAACTGGATGTACCTTATTTTGTTGTTCATAACAAATCAGATTTACAAAGACAATCATCTGACATAATTACAAAAGTTGAAAAAGAACTTCAAACAATAATTCTCGAATTCAGTGCTTTGAATAAATCAAGTGTTGAGCCATTGGTGAACCAGATGCGCACTTTCCTGCCTGAAACAGCATGGAAGCCAGGCACTTTGGTTGGTGATTTGATTTCATACGGAGATACAGTATTACTAATTACCCCTATTGATATTGAAGCTCCAGAAGGTCGTCTGATTCTGCCGCAGGTTCAGGTTATCCGTGATGTGTTGGATCATGATGGAGTGGTTGCAATTTGTAAAGAGCGCGAAGTTGATGCCTATTTCAAACGGATGGAACCCAAACCTAAACTGGTAATTACTGACAGCCAGGTTTTTCTGAAAGCGGATGCATCTATTCCTGAAGAAATTCCACTAACCAGTTTCAGTATTGTTCTTGCCAGGCAGAAAGGCGATTTTCAACACTATATAAAAGGAACTCCCAAAATCGGTGAATTGAAGGATGGAGATCGAATACTTATCCTTGAATCATGCAGTCATCATGTTTCATGTGATGATATCGGCAGAGTGAAAATTCCACGTTGGCTGAGCAATTTTACCGGTAAAAAACTGGAATATGATACAGTTGCAGGTCTAAACGTGATTCAGCGAGATATTCATGAGTATGCCCTTGTTGTTCAGTGTGGAGGTTGTATGATTACCCGCCGACAATTGATAAACCGGTTGAAACCCGCTATTGATGCCGGTATTCCGGTTACAAATTATGGGATGGCGATTGCCTATGTGCATGGAATTTATAACCGGGCGATAAAACCGTTTATAAATATGGGCGGGGAGAAGGCGGATTATTTATAGGTCTAAAAGCTTTATGCTATCAGACTTTAGATTTAAATTTTGAAGCAATAATTTTGCTTTTTTTATTACCCTCTCTTACTAATTTCAATCAGATTCTCCCTCTTCAACACTTCAATATCCTTGTCTACAAGCCTGATCAGTCCATCCTGCTCGAAACCTTTAAGCAGTTTTACCGTGCTTTCAGTTGATAGCCCGGCAAAATCAGCGATTTCTTTCCTCGAAAGAAAGCTGAAAATACTTTCGTTGTTATACTTTATGGTATCAAGGTAAAGCAGAACATCGGCCAGTCTTCCATGCATTTGCTTGTACATCATGCTGCGGATGGTATCGTATAGCGAACTGTCATTTTCATAATACCTGTTTATCAGTCCATAAGCAAAACTACCATTGCTTTTTATCAGCCCGGCAATAGCGTCTTTTTCAACAAGGCAGGCAAGTGTTTCCTTTAAAGCAACTGTTGAATAATCGTAAGTATGTTTGCTGAAAGCAGCCGAAAGTCCAATGAATTCGCCACTGCGGATAATCCGCAGGTTAAAATCGCGGTTTGTATCACCAATAATATATTGCCGCACCAATCCTTCAACAACAAATAATACGCTGGATGCGAATGCTCCTTGTTTGGTAAGGCTTTCACCCTTGCGGAACTGGACCTGGATTTTGCTGTCCTTTACCAATTCGATTTCTTCGGGCAATAAATTTGCAAAACAAGGAGCACTCAGGCCGCCAAGCACGCAATCGTCAATAGCTGAATATGTTTTCATAGATGTTATTGTAGTTTGGTATTTTAAATATTTGAATCTTATTTAGGCTGGAAGTCGGAAGTCAGGAGTCGGAAGATGACTTCTTATTTCCACAAATTCTTCAAACCTGGTAATTTATTGTTCGATAATCAGGGAATAATAAATGAACTCAAATATAACTCCTTGTTAATAAATCCCTTATCGATTCTTCGGTTTTTCAGCTTCTGACTTCCGACCTTTCGCACTGCAAAAGTAAGAACTATCTCAATAATAAACTTGTGTAAACTCAACTTAACGCTTATTCAGAATGAATAGTAGTTCCATTTTGGCATATAAAGACAGTGTAATTTTGCACCGTAATCAAAAAGAACTTTTAAAATGAAACATACAGTAGACACATCGTGGCAAGGAAATATGAAATTTGATGCTGTTGTAAGCGGTCATCACGTTATTATGGATGCATTGCCCGTAGTAGGCGGAAACGACGAGGGCGCACGTCCGAAAGAACTTATGCTGGCATCTTTAGCCGGATGCACTGGAATGGATGTAGTTTCGATTCTGAAAAAAATGCGTGTTGAACCCGAATATTTTAATATCAGGGTTGAAGCCGATATGACCGAAGAACACCCGAAACATTATACCGCAATGCACATCATTTATGAGTTCAAAGGCGTAGGTCTGGAACTTGAAAAACTTCAGAAAGCCGTAAAACTTTCGCAGGATCAGTATTGTGGCGTTTCAACAGCTTACAGAAAAGCGATGGAGCTTACCTATGAAATCGTAATCCTTTGATAATTTTTGAATGTTGAATGACGATTTACGAATGACGATTTTCTATTAACCATTAACCATCTTCCCCAATCGTACCTCGTACCTCATCAATCGTAACTAATACTAAAACCTAATCCCCAACCCCTAAATCCTTAACAAAATGCTTTACACAAATCTAAAACACATTGAGTCTGCTGATGCTCATCAAAAATTTATCAGCGAAAACGAAAACGTAATGATATGCTGTGGTCGTATGGGCCCGATGTGTATCCCGGTATATGGAGTAATGGAAGATATTGAAGATCAATATACGCATGTGAAATTTGCAGATATGGAATTCGATAGCCCCGAAGCTCACGTGATCCGCAACGTCCCTGAAGTTCGTGGCTTTATGGGCATTCCATTTACCATGTATTATAAAAACGGCAAATTGGTGAAAGCCACTTCAAGTATTCAAAGCAAAGCCCAGGTTACCAGCATTCTGGATACTGAATTTGTTAAATAAAGGAGGGTTTAGGATTTGGGGGTTAGGATTTAGGGAAAGGAGCTTAAACATAATTTTGCCCAATGTTCCTAAGAATTCAAATCATCAAATCCTGATTCCTGAATAATTTATTTCCGACTCAAATCCCGGTAAACCGGTTTTTATTGAAATAGAATTTATAAAATGACACCAACCAACCATTATAATGCAATCGTGATAGGCGCAGGGCCAGCCGGACTTACGGCTGGCATCTACCTGTCGCGTGCAAGGGTGAAAACACTGATTTTAAACGAAGGCACCGTTGGCGGGCAAATGGTACTGACTCACGAAATAGCCAATTACCCTGGTGTTGAGAGTATCAGCGGCTACCAGCTTTCCTCCATTATGCGTAACCAGGCAAAAAAATTTGGCTGTGATATTAAAAGCAATATCAATCTTGAATCGCTGAACCTGGAAGGAGACATTAAAGAAGTGGTTCTCTCGGATGGTGCCGTTTTTACTGCTGATGCTGTAATTCTTACTCCCGGCGGACGTTCGCGTACACTTGGCGTTGAAGGCGAAAACGAACTGAAAGGCAAAGGTATTTCGTATTGTGCTACCTGCGATGGCGATTTTTTTACCGACAAAGAGATTTTTGTTGTCGGTGGTGGAAATTCAGCACTCGAAGAAGCTGTTTCGCTCACAAAATATGCCAGCAAAGTTACAATTGTTCATCAGTTCGATCATTTCCAGGCATTTGAATTTGCCATTGAAGAAGCACGAAACCATCCGAAAATTAATTTCATGATGGAATCGACTATTACCGCATTTCATGGTAATGAAAAACTGGAAGGAGTTGAGATTACAGATCTGAAAAACGGTACAAAACAGAATTACGCTATTGATGGCGTTTTCATTTTTATAGGGTATGTTGCCAATACTGAATTTCTGGAAGGCAAAATTGAACTTAACAAATGGAAAGAGATAGTGGTTGATACCGATATGCAAACCAATGTAAAAGGTGTTTATGCTGCAG
>JAIFMH010000317.1 GCA_020048595.1 Bacteroidota bacterium
AAAACTATCTCCCATTGATCCAATTTTGAGCAGTCAAACCTGTCATGTGTATCATAATCAACAAATGGAAAAACATTCTGGTCGTCGCCTTTAATATTTAATGTCAGAAAGGAAAACACATTCATGCCTTTAGAAACCAAGTAATTAACTGCACCGATCATCGCTTTACCTTTCCCATTCTTCCATGTAGGGTCACCTTCTTTCCAATCCTTTAAATGAGCCTCCCAGGTTTTTACCAGGTTATCTTTGTGGCCATCGTTGTGAAATGTGCCGTCAAAATCAGCATAAGAGAGGAAATTCTCCGGTGAATCAGGTCCTACCTTTAACAATGGTTTGCCTGTGTCGGCAAATTTGAGATAACGAGTTCCGTCGTATTGCAAACGACCTTTTGCACGATTGTCTTGCCCGGCTTTATCGCTTTTTGCAACTTCAAAATAGCCTTCGGCACCATCCAAAAAGCCGGCACTTTCACCTGAATTTTTACGTTCGCTTACCGCAATCCAGTTTCCAACCCTGAAATCGACTTTGTAACTCCATGTTCCGGTTTGGTCGGGGGCAAAATGAGCACGCCATTTGTTGCCCGAGGTACCTGAGGTTTCGCCGGCATTGCCATCAGCAGCAAAATAACCAGGAACCTTAAAGGTTTTGCCCGTCTCCTTATGGGTAAAATAGACATCTAAACGATAATTCATAAAAGGATTCAATTTATCCATTTCTGAAGTTTCAGGTCCATCGAAAGTAAGTGTAATTTTGTGCCATTTTCTCAACTCGCCACTGAGTGTAGCCTCTTTCACATTCTGTGCAACCAGAATATTCGACATTAAAAGCAGCATAATCGATATGAAACTCTGGCAAATCATTTTGAAAATCTTTGAGGACTTTATTTTCATACTATTTATATTTTAAATTTTTTATTCAAGAAATCATACTTTCTTCTCACATGGCATCTCGAACCACAAAAACCATCTTTACCATAAACCTTCCATGTGCAGGTTTTGCATGGATTTAAAATAAAGTGTCTGAGTTTGCTGTAAACTCCATATGTAATAACCCCAAACAGGATAATTGCAAATGGCCAGTGCCAGGCAGGTATTTGTGCAGACACACCATTTGTTCCGATGTCTTCTCCAAATATTAACGGTACGCAACATTGTTGAACAACCAATTCGCCCTGAACCCTATATGCATGATACTGGTAATCGGGATAAACAAGTTGATCGGTAACCAGACCGGCAGCGAGAGCCAGAACAATTAATGCAATTGTATAATAAACAGCAGGTTTTATGCCCATCGACCTTCTGATAGCATTTAACTCTCCCAGGTTAGTTGCAGGTCCGGCAATCATATAGGCAACTGCGGCGCCCGGGGTAGCTCCTAATAATAAAAGGCCCTGCACGACTGGAATTGAAGGAATACTGCATGCGTAAACCGGAATGCCAAGCATAATTACATAAATAAGAGTATAAACATCCTGCTGCCCCAACCACGAAGAGATCCATTCCATTGGAAGAAAAGTAAGTAACAGTGCAGCGATACTTAGCCCGATAGTAACGTCAACACTTACATCGGCGCCAAGATCGAAGAACGACCATTTTAATGTTTGGGATAGTTTGCTTTTAGGTTGTTTTATTTTATCATTATCCGGATTGTATTGTCTGTTATTGGTGTCTTGCTGACCTGGTTTTTTTGTGTTTATGAAAATTCGATTACCAACAAATCCGATAGCAAAAGCGCCAGAGATGGCAACCACAATAAAAGTAACCGTGAGTTTAAGACCTAGAAAAGAGAGTGCGAGTGCCACAAGAACCGGCGAAAGAATCGGGGTGGAAGTCATAAAAGCCAGAATGTTACCAATGGCAGCTCCGCTTCTGAACAATCCGATTCCCAAAGGTATTGTTCCGCAGGAACACAATGGTAAAATGCTTCCAATACCGACAGATTTAATTAATGATCCGGGAGAATTGCTTCCGAGGTGTTTTTGAAGTATGTTTGTTGGAACCCAGAACTTTAAAAGCCCTGCAAAAATAAATCCCAGAATAACATAAGGGGCCGACTCAAGCAGAGTATTTAATAAGGTATTAATCATATTCCGGTCTTAATTCCGCACTTGCATTTTCAAGAATAAATGCAGCTTCATATGGTTTCGAAGTATCAATTCTTAAAATACCGGAGACCGATGCCTCAGTATTGATCATTTCATTCCTGCTTAAGATCCAGGGGAGGGCCAGATTTACTCTGATAGTCCACCGCATAGCCACATCGGGCTGTAAAACACAAGCTTGAACCAAGCCCAAAGACGGAAGTAAAAAGAAACTATAAACCTCTGTTGTACTGTCGTTGATTATTTTACAACCATTCCCAAAAAAGACAATGGCACCAGCAAGTTTAATTTCTTTCCCTTCCTTGTCTTTTAGTTCATTCGGGATTGAAAAACTGGCCGATTGTCCGTCGATTATGGTTGCCCTGACTTTATAAAAAGGGTCCCAGTTTCCTGATATTTCATCTGTCTGGAGATTATCGAGTGCTGGCAAACTTCTTACCATTTTTGTATCGACTTTACTAATTTCAATAAAGTACAATGCAGCCACCAGGCAAATTACACAAAGGATAATCAGCCACTTTCTTTTCATTATCAGGTTATTTCAATGGATCAAGTTTCCAGGAAATGTTCTGACCTGAGCCGGATTGCCGGATTGTGCGTGGCCATCCGGGCATTTGCTGAGCTCCTTTTTTCGTTACATCGGTAAACCTCTCCCAGCTTTCAAAGGTCACACTTTTCTTCATTTTATTGAACCGGACAATTCCAAAGCCATCACGAAGCAAATCATAATCTTCGATGTTTGCATAGGCATGCATAGTAATTTTATTTCCCAGGCCATCCTGATAATCACCTGTAAAGGGAAGCGGGTTCTTTGGATCATTATTATTGCCGGGTTTTTCATCAAGCGGATGCCACCACCTATTGTAATAGGTATTTACCAATGCCGGAGCAACAAATGCAAAGGGGCCATCCCTGTAGTTATCAATTCCATGCTGAACCAGAGTGGCTATATGCTGATCACCGGCCAGATGAACAGCACCGGCGGCTTGAATAGCGCGAAGAGCTTCGTTTCTTCCGGTTTGGGGCCAGCCATTGCAATCAAGGTCGGCATGCAAATAGTTCTCAAAAGTTCCGTGCCTGTGCGCACCACCGCAAAAACCAGTCTGAGATAGAACCGCCTTCATAGATACGCCATCATATTTTTTCCCCCACTCTTTTAGGAATTTAAGCTGGCGCTCTCCAAGTAATTGCAAACCTGGAAGATCGATTGATTTCGGGTCGTATTCAGGATTCCGAATATGATCGGGGCGGGGTCCCTGTTGAGGAATCTTTCCGGCTGGCCCGCTTTTAAACTTACGATCTTCAATAATAGCAAAATCAATCCCTCCGATATTTATACTGGTATAATATACTCTGATACCCTGCTGAATAGGAGTTGGATCATAAGGATCCGGCAGATGTGAGGTCTGGCAACGTTCCACCATTTTTACGTACTCATGATGGTAAAAATACCCCCCATCGTCACCTGCTGGTGAAGCAGATATTTTTCCTCCTTCTCCCCAAAGATTGCCATGTCCAACATCATGGTCGTCAGGAATTGTTATACATGGACGCTCCCTGAACAGTTCGCGATATTGCAGACCAAAGAGCAGCCAGGCTGCAGTATGCTCAGTATGGTCATAACTCTGATCGCCTGCAAAAAATACCAAATCAGGATTAAAGTAATTTACGTTGCGTGTGTATTCCTCACGCATGCTCCTGTCTTTGTTTGAACTGCAATTAAGTGATGCAATAACTATTTCTTCTTTGTTTGTTGGTTGTTTCCGGATTAAACCTTCAAAAACGGCATTTTGACCATGACGCAAGCGATAGGGAACGTCTTTGGTTTCGTCCCAGTTTTCAATCCTGAATAATGCTGACCAACCTATATCATTAACTTTTTCTCTGGCTGCTTCTTCCCAAACTCCGTTCCTTTTCAGCTCTAAACGTACATCACGGGTTTCGTCCGGGTAAAGTGGAAAAAGCTGGGCAGTCATCTTCATTACCTTATTCTGGGTGGTGTAGATGCCAAAACATATAACCTTGTCGCGGGGTACATCCACATCAAGAATCAGGTCAGGGCTGTTTTTAACCTGCCTGGCATGATTCCACCAGTCGTTAACACAGTATAAATCAAGCTTTTCAAACGGAGCTTTCACAGGCGGCTCACCTGGCTGTGCATTTGCTATCATAAATGCACCTGACAATAAGAATGATGCAATAAGTGTTTTCATTTCAAGTAGTTATGTCTTTGTTTTTATTTGATATATTATGCTCAACCATTTAGAGTGTTCGGTTGAGGTTTTTACCATTTCACATCAAGGGAGTGAATCACATTGACATGGTCTGACCGGCCAGTTTCATACTTTTACATTCTTTCAATCACAAATATTTATGTCTGGTTAATCTGTTTAACTATTTATTTTATAATATTCAAAGACACTGGTAAAAGTATCATTTTGGGGTTGAATCAAGGAGCATAAATATTTCTTTAATGGCACATCTTTGTACCAAATGAAAGATTCTGTTCTTGCTTCCAACCGAAAATGGTAGCTGTATTACATCCAACAATTCCACATGCCTGCTATGACTTTTATTTGCAAGGATTCTGCACGTTTTAAAGATAAAGAAGTGTCTTTAACTAACATTGCTTACTTCCTTGATCAACAAAGAACTATCCCTGAAAAGAAATCGTTTTTTACCACATTTAATGCCACAAATAATAAACCGTTGCAATTAGTAGATGAACAATGGTTTATTATTAATGGTCGGGTGAGAAACACAGCGTTTCCGATGCTCAGTGCAACGCAAGCGTGCATTATCTCATCAAACACAATATTACTCCGGCGCAACATGCTCGATTTCAACACTTACATAGGTAGCAACAATTGTGCACCCGCCCCCCCCGAAGCCTTAAACAAACAGTTAATAAAATTCGCTCCGCAAAAATCTCTTACTGATATTCATATTTAATCACTTCATTTGTTTTAGATTACGTTAAATACGGATGGCACTTCCACAAAAATTACAAAAAGCAATATTAATTTCTTTTCTTTTCTTTCTTTTCGTCACTGTCTCAGGGCAACGGGATATAGAAGTATTCCCAGTAAAAAAGTTACCTGCAATTGATGGTAAATTTGATGATATTGATTCTCTCCTGATGAATTATAATTTTATTCAACTTGAGCCCCTAAATGGTGACACTTCCATAATGAACACCAGAATCATTGCCATGCAGGATGAAAAAGCAATCTATTTCGGTATCGCTTGTTATCAGAATGTACCTGTCACAGGTAAAATACAGGTTCGAGATAGATTTGCTCAAAGTGATGATGGTATATTTATTATTCTTGGGACTTTTAATGACAACAGAAATGCATATTGCTTTGCCCTTAATCCATTAGGGACGCAAACTGATTCCAGAATAATGGATGATGGTCGTACAATTGATTATAATTGGGATACTGAATGGAATTCCAACGCACAAATATATGATTGGGGTTGGTTTGCCGAAATGGTGATTCCATTTAATAGTATAAAATTCAAGAAGAATCAAACTGATTGGCAAATAAACTTCAGGCGAATGGTGCGGGAAGAATCGGAAATCTCCTATTGGGCAAAAAGTGTTACTGATGAATACAAAATATCGTCATCTGGGAAACTTCGTAATTTAAGTCCAAAGGCAACAAAAAATTCATTTTTACTTGTCCCTTATGGTATGGGGAAAGTCACAACTACAAATGCCAATTGGGACAAATATATATTTGAAAATCAAATTGGTGGTGATTTAAACTGGCAAATAAATTCAGATTTAACTTCAAACATAACTGTAAATCCGGATTTTGCCACAGTTGAGGCTGACGAAGATGTCATTGACCTTACAAAATATGAGGTACAATATCCTGAGAAAAGAGTTTTCTTTCAGGAAGGCAACGAAATGTATCAAACACGTTTAAAAACTTTCTATTCGAGAC
>JAIFMH010000281.1:0-1744 GCA_020048595.1 Bacteroidota bacterium
GCTCGCCTACAGGAATATTCATATCCTGAATCAGTCTGGGTTTAATCTGCGAAACCGGTTTAAACCCGTTTCGTACCTGGTATTTTTTAACTGCTGCTTCCAGGTCAGCATCATACTTGTTGCTAATCTTATTTTGTGCCAAATCACCTGTAATAAACAACCGGTCCCTGATCTGCTGAATGGCAAAAGCAGTATCGTTTAGCTCATAGGCCTTTATATCAGGATTTAAATCGATTGCCGCCCATCCTCCCTTTTTCTCAATATTACGATAATGTTTCAATGCGTCACGCAATTTATAGTACTGGCTGAATAAAATGAGACTGTCGTTGTTTTGTGAACCCGGATCTGAAATGAATGCATCCAGCAAAGCGGAATAAGACACTTTTTTGCGGGGAAGAAACCATTCAATAGACGGGCTGGTAGTATTGTCGATACCTTTATAAACTTTATCGGCATAAAACAGGTATAAACTTGTTAACATCAATTCAACATCTGTAGTACTGAAAGTTTTTCCAGGTTCTGTTGAAAAAATATCGCCAATATTTTTCTGATACGGAAAGGGGATAGAAATTCCTTCATCATCGAGTCCTTTTACTAAGCTGTAAAGCGATTGTCCATTTTCCGCCAAACCTTTTTCATCAAACCAAATTGGGCTATACTTATAGTTGCGGTAAATTGCTGTTAAATCCTTTTCATATTTCTTTAATTCGGAATACTGACTAAAAAACGGAGCCACCAGCGCACTGTCAAAAGGATTGTCGATACCGGCTTTCCTCAGGGAGTTTCCCTTTTGTTTACATGATTCACCAGCCAGAGAAATCAGAAGCACAATGATTACAAAAAGGATCGAATTTTTTTTCATTTAGAGGTGAATTTTGTGCTATCCTGACTATTGACAATTTAAACTTTAGAAGAGAATATTTTTTGACAGAATGAATCATCAATACTCAGTTAGATTTTTATTTACCGCGAAGACGCAAAGCAATGATTTGCAGACAATCAACATACCAGGGCGCAAAGACCTGAATTTATATATTTTTGATGATGCGGGTATTGGGAATTATCAACGGGCTAATAATCATTTAACACTACTTTTAACACTAAAAATAATCAATTTACACGGCTTTCGGCCTGAGTAACCAGATAATTTTCCAGTCCTCTATTTTCTATCTGTACACGCTGAATTTCAGCCCAATCGGTGGAGTTTTCTTCAAGTTTAAGTATTTTTTTAAGCAGGTCGGCGGTAGCATGATCATCAGCTTGCTGTGCAAGCTCAATAGCATCAGTGTGAGCGCGGAATGCTTCAGGATTATTGTTTTTGCTGATCAGCGCCGAAACTGTTTTACCTACCATCAGCGAATTAAGTTTAGATAATGTTGTTGATCCATCCAGAAAGCTTATCCGCTCAATAAGCCATTCAGCATGGAGCATTTGATCCAATGCCAGTTTTTGAATAGCTATGTGAAGCTTAGTATACCCTAAGTTATCGCACATTTCGGAATGTGCCATAAACTGGTTTACCGCTGTTAACTTATCAATAAGCAGCGAATTTAAGACGGAGATTAATTTTTTATTCATGGTTACCGGGTTTTATATTTTAAAAATAATTGTTGTCATTTACAGAACCCAATGTGAGCATTTGATGCCGTTTTCGGGTTACACGATTTCATTAACGAATTATACAATTAACACTTTTCAGGAAGATTTATGCATTCGTTGCTGTTAATGCAAGCAGGCGGTTAAA
>JAIFMH010000281.1:1792-7809 GCA_020048595.1 Bacteroidota bacterium
AACCATTTACGGCTGTGGGAACCCATCACAATTATATCAGCTACCAGATCTTTAGCCGCGTTAAGAATGTTCTCTGCAAAATCACCTTCCTTTAATATTGTTTTAATTGTTGTATCCCCAAGGTGGAGTTTTGAGTTTTCGAGAAAATGCTGCGACATTTTTTTCAACCGTACCTCACTGTCAAATTCAAATGAATCTGATTCCGGCAAAACTGTATCACCCATTATCGGCGAATAATCAGTTGCAGAAAAATACACAGGATCGGAAATAACATGCAGTAAAACGACTTCAGCTTTCATAGCTTTAGCCATTGAATCCCCAATTTCGGCTACTTTTTGTGCGGTTTTATCAAATTCGAGTGCTATCAGCACCTTTATCTTTTTAGTTGTTTTCATGGCCAATGGATTAATTTAGTTTCAGGATGAGCATACACGAAGAATGAAAAAGCGGAAACCGGTTTTACTATTCATTTATCAGTTTTTATTCTCATCCAGATCATTATGATCATCACCACCTAAACTATAATAATTATTTTCTTCGTCCTCGCTTCCGATATTTTCCATTTCATCGTCCAGTTCCGCGCCGGGAATATCCAGGTCGTTACCGGTTTCATCCTTATTAAAATCATTCCGGTTGGATAATCCGGGTTCCGGATTTAATGCTTTGGTTTTTAAAATATCTTCAGGATTTATATCCTTCTCTTCTTGAAACTTATTAAAAATATCATCGCTTTCGGGATATGATGGGTATCCGGGAAGATCTGTATTGGGTTTGCCTTGGGTTTTGTTAACCGGCAGAAGCTTATCATCGTCCTTTTCTTTCATAAAAACTTACTTGTATTAAGTGTACGAAATTAAGAAGATGCAGCCTGGATTGCTTTACACAATTTCAAGAAAGAGTTGCATAATTCACACTTGTTACCAATGTGAGATAGATGTTTTTAAATTTCGTTATGGTATGTGCTCTACGGGCAAAATCGGAAAAGCAATTTGTAAATGTATACGTAACAGTAAGAGAACTATAAATGAAGCGATAAAATGAAGGTCATATGTGATGATGGAGTGAATAGAAAAAAGCATATCAGATTTAAATTAATAGCTCAGAGGGCATCAATAAGAATAAAGCAGGAACCTTTGCCCGTAGGGCATTAACAAATTAAAATGATTCTTTATAAAGCCTACCGGAAATGAAGAAAATATATCCGCAAATGAAGCTTACTCTGGATAAAAAATTATCAACTGGGTTTTACGATTTGCTTACTTCCTGAATCCCGAAATATCAACTGCTGATAAAAGGCACTGCCTTTCATCACCGGTTGTAATGCCTTCGATGTAAACCGAAGTCGCAGGTAAATTGTTGAGGCCAAGCGTTACTTCACAAGATTCTTTCAAATTACCGGAACAGACTCTGCTGAAGAAATCATTGAATACCTTTTTTGATTCACCGCTAACGAAATAGCTGAAATTACTATTAATCAAACTAAAACGCCTGTCGCCAAGCATCTCGGCACCGGTAAAATTCAAATCACAGATAATGCATCCGGCATTGAGTGTAAAATATCCCATTGGTGCCAGATCGTAGAGCATGGTATATTTTTTTAAAGCTATCTCCGAAGTTTCGTATGCGCATCGCAGTTCTTCATTCTGCATTTCTAATTCAACCTGATGCACCTGTAACTCGTGCAGCAGTTTCCTGGTATCAACTTCCTGAAACGCACTATATGCTTCTCCATACTTTTCTTTCAGTTTTTCTTCCGCTTTCTTCCGAAGCATTAGCGCATCTGTATAATCTATTTCATCTTTAATCATGGCAGGTTTATATTAATCAATTAAAAACTTCATTCCGGTATTTTGATGATACAGGCCGAAACACCTGTCAGGCTTTTAGCAAATGATATATTCTGGCTGCCCGTTATTACATTCATTTTTACATGAATCAGAGGATACCGTATTTTGAATCACGAACCCGGATACTTGATAGATCCGGAAAAGGATTTGATGCAATTCCCAAACACAGGTTCCACTACTTTAACAGCAATTTCCGATATAATGCGGCAATGTAAATTTAATTTTTGTGCCATTGCCGGGTTCGCTTTCTATCCGGACTGTTCCCCCATGTTTTTCAACAAATTCCTTACAAAGTATTAAACCTAATCCTGTGCCATACTCATTATTGGTGCCTCTGGTTGTATGTACTTCATCCTTGTTAAAGAGCTCTTTCTGAGCCTTGTTTTTCATACCAATTCCATTGTCCTGCACAGTTATTTCAACAAACTGCCCTGATTCGGCAGCACTCACCATTATTTCGCCACCAATGAACGAATATTTTATGGCATTGTTTATAATGTTTCGCAATATTGTTTTCACCATCTGCAAATCAGCTGCCAGATAAAGAAAGGATGGAACAGAATGATTTAAGGAAATTAATTTATGAGCAGCTGAGATGCTGAGATTCTCAATTTCATCATTGATCAGGTTATGCAGATTAATCTTAACCGGATTGAAATAGGTTGCCTTGTTTTGCGCAGAAGTCCAGGCTAAAAGATTATCCAGAAGAGATAACGTTCCGTTTGCTGAATTGGTAGCCAGCCTGATATACTTTTCAACTTCTTTTTTATTGTAATCATTGTAACTATCCTTTAATAAATCAAGTACACCTATAATTGATCCGAAAGGGCTACGGAGATCATGCGCAATAATTGAAAGGAATTTAGCATTTGTTGCAACAACTTCGGCGAGCTTCTCTTCTTGCTCTTTGGCTTGTTTTTCGAGGCGGGCATTAATTTCTGTTAATTCCCTGAAGCGTAGCTTTAGAGTATCATCCGTTTGGTTTTCGTGAAAGGCATCGGGAACCGGGAACCGAATTGACTCAGATCTATCTTCGTTATCAAAAGAGCTGGTATTATCGGGATTTATATTATTCATAAGATGAAGTTGCGTTGTGTTCATTGTGTAGAATTTTGGTAGAATTTTTCTAATTAAGGAGTGGATTAATAGTCCTGTTATGACGGAGTTGCCTGAAATATGAAGGCGAGAGCCCCGTAATTCTTTTAAACTGGCTGGATAACTGAGCCACAGAACTGTAATGCATTTTAGCAGCAATTTCGGCGAGGGAGAGATCATCATACACGAGTAATTCCTTTACCCTGTTAATTTTGTGCCTGATTATATATTTTTCAATAGTAACGCCTTCTATTTCAGCAAAGAGCGTATTTAAAGAAATGAAGTTTTCATTCACACTTAAACTAATGAAATCCATAAAATTTGTCTTCAGATCTTCATCCGAATGATTTTCCAGGTCGATAATGGCTTGTCTTAATTTCTCAATTATTCCATTATTATGTTCGTCGATCAATTCGAACCCGGATTTTTCCAATGCCGTTTTAATCTGTTTACGTTGCAAAGGGTCTATATCTTTCTTTGTATTTATTTCGCCATACTCCACACTTGTATATTGAATCCCAAGCTTATCGAGATCTTCCGCAATTTGCGTTTTGCAGCGATTGCAGACCATATTTTTAATGAATAGTTTCATAATACACCTTTTAGTATTGCTGTTACTAAATGAAAAGCTAAATCAACACTAATCTGAAATATTTTCTGAAATATTTCAACTAGCTGATAGCTTTATTTTTCCGGAGTTTGTCGAAGTTCTACAGGTAATTCTTTTATTCCACTCAGGTTATCAATACCAAACTGTCGGTTAAAGTCCATGTGGCCGGTAGCTATGAGTATTTAAATCATTAATGACAAAGGTAGACTGAGCTTCACACAGATAACTTACAGAATTAAGTGAAAGAATTATATAATTCACACATTTCAGGTGATTTGAATTTTAAAACGGGTGATTTTGATAAGGCACTGATTGGTCCATATGAAAACCTGATTTCAGGATAGCATTGAGTGCTATATTAAAAAGTGTGAAAGATGTAACATATTAAAAAAGTTGTGTAACTCACCTGAGAGTGCAAGTGCAGACCTTTGCAAAATAAAATTAATGATAATCAGCCTGCCAGGAAAAGTTTTACTAAAGCTTTTTTAAAGTACCCAAAAGAGAAAATAACATTCATCCGGCACAAAATTATCATTCAAAAACACTAAACAACTAAATTAATCTATTATGAAAAAATTACAAATGAGCATGATCGTGGTAGCCTGTGCAGCCATGCTGTTTTCGGGTTGTGCATCTTTAAACAAGACACAAAAAGGCGGAGCTGTAGGAGTTGTAGCCGGAGGTGCCATGGGCGCTGTTATTGGTAAAGCTACAGGAAATACTGCTCTGGGCGCTATTATAGGAGCAACTGTAGGAGGAGCGACCGGAGCTGTAATTGGGAACAAAATGGACAAACAGGCTAAGGAAATAGAGAAAACCGTTCCTGATGCAAAGGTTGAACGCGTTGGCGAAGGTATCGTTGTTGAATTCAGCAGTGCCGTTTTGTTTGGCTTTGATAAATCAAGCCTCTCGACAGAAGCTAAAGCAAACCTTGATAAACTGGTTATAGTTTTGAATTCATATCCTGATACAGATATTCAGGTTCAGGGACATACTGACAGCAAAGGAAGTGAAGCTTATAACAAGAAACTTTCGGTAAGGCGTGCCAGTGCAGTTTCTGATTATTTACGCAACAGCGGAATTGCAACAAGCCGTATTGCAATAATAGGATATGGCGAAACTGTACCTAAATACAATAACAATACTGATGACGGACAAATACAAAACCGCAGGGTTGAGTTCCTTATCACCGCAAATGAAAAAATGAAAGCTGAAGCTGAAAAAGAAGCAGCAGCCAAATAATGCTGGTCGCTGACTTATGATTGTGAAGATGGAGTGATGGAGTGATGGTGAATGATCTGACAGCATAAGTAATACAGGCCTGGCGTTTCACACGTTTCAAATCCATACCTGATTTTTTTCAACAAATTGAAATACAATTAATTACTAATACTTTTAATTTTAAAAATACAAATTATGAAAACGAGATTTCTTTCCTTAATAACAATGCTTTTACTTACAGGTTCTATAGCCATGGCTCAGGGAACAAGTAAGATGCCTTTTGGCATACTGGCTGGTGTAAATTTCCAGAATTTAAATGGAAAAGATGCCAGTGGCGACAAACTTGAAAATGATATGCTCATTGGATATCATGCAGGTGTAAATATTCAGATTCCAATTGCACCTCAGTTTTATTTCCAGCCCGGGTTGCTGTATTCGAGTAAAGGCGCAAAAAATACATATACCGTTACAGGTACCGAATTCACTAACAAAACCAAGCTTTCATATATCGAAATGCCTTTGAACCTGGTTTACAAAGCTTTGCTGGGCAAAGGATACTTTATGCTTGGATTTGGCCCTTATGTGGGTTATGCTTTCGGCGGTAAAGTAATTACTGAAGGTGGATCTGCAGATGTTGAACAGAAAATTGAATTCACAAATGTTGTAGAAACTACTGATGACCTTACTACACCTTATTATAAAGCATTTGATGTAGGTGGCAATATTTTTGCCGGATACGAAATGGCAAACGGCATATTCTTTCAGTTCAACACCCAACTGGGAATGATTACAATAAACCCTGAATATAAAATAATACCTGATGATAAGTCATCCATTAAAAATACCGGATTTGGACTTTCACTTGGATACAGACTATAAACTTGTAGTATAAATAATTAAAATACCGTTTCTGTTAAACAGAAGCGGTATTTTTTTGCGTTTAACCGGAACTCATTCCAGGCATTCATATTCCCCGGCCCGAAATCCGGGGCAATGTGCTGAAATTTATCCCAATCGAGGTATAGTAATCGGAAAGGCCTATTGTGCTTGTTTAATTTGCTTATTTTTATACCCACGCTATGCTTCGGCTCAGGTTAAAAATAGCATTTAGAAAATGGATTTCAGTTCCCTGCGACAAGCTTACGGTAAAAATGGGAAATAGTTCCTTGTGGCTATACAATTAAAAGACTTGTGACTCGTGGGTGATTTAACCCCTCTAAATTCTCACTACCTCATCCGCCCTA
>JAIFMH010000080.1 GCA_020048595.1 Bacteroidota bacterium
TGGAAACGCTGATCGTTATTATTGCCCAGGTTTACAAACTCAACTTTAAAGTGAAATCCAACCGGCGGGTAATAACCGCCTGCAACAGGAGTAGCCATATCATTTACTTAAACGATGAACAAATCATTGCAGCACTCTCAGACTGTTTAAGCTTCTTTTTTTGATTTTTCGATTCACCCCAAACCCTGAAGGGAGTCCGAAAAATCCCCGCCTGACGTCGGGCAGGAAAAATCACCCTTTAGGGCCGGGGTCAATTTTTTGATTTTATCCTTTCAGAATTTTAAACAGTCTTTTACTTCAGGAGAGAATACTTTTAATTTAAAATATTCAATCCTTCATGCGCCAGTTCGAGTGTTTCGATAGCAACCTCGTTACCGTCGCTTTTCAAATCACTTGCCTGAACTTTCACGGCAAAAGCATTTTTTGCTTTCCATGTCATTACCGGGGCGTGTGTTTCGTTTAGCAGGCTGATAATGATGTCGCGTCGTTCGACGGTATTTAAGCTGGCTGTATTGATCCATTTGTAGAAATCGGAATCACTGTTCATACTGCCACGCTTTAACGTGATATTGCTGTATTTAAGCATACCCGGCATTTTAATTTTTGAATACTCGGGACTGCTGCCCTCTCTGTATTCAATTGCTTCTACCTGTATATCGAGTCCGGTAACTTCGGTAAACCCGATACGTTCACCGCCCCATTGCACCAGGAAGTGAAATTTGGGAAGAGGATAGTTTGCCATATTATTTTATTTTAAGAATGAAAATTGTTTTTGAATTAAACACATACTGGATTTCCGGGACTGCTAACTTTCAGCCAGTTTATGAGAGAAGCGTAAAATGATGAATTCAGCAGGGCGAACAACAGCCATACCTATTTCCACAATCAGCCTTCCTTCAAGAATATCGAGCGAAGTCATTGTTTTACCCAGGCCAACGGCAACATAAAATGCATGTTCAGGTTTCACACCCTGCAAGGCGCCCTGTCTCCATAAAGTGGTAAGGAAGTTTTCGATCATTCCCTGAATTTTTACCCAGGTATTGGCGTCGTTGGGTTCGAATACGAAAGGCTCAGTCGATTTTTTGCAGCTTTCTTCCACCATGTTGAAGAAGCGACGAACCGGAACATACCGCCATTCATTATCATTGCCGGCAAGCGTCCGTGATCCAAATACCAATGTACCCTTTCCTGTGAAATAGCGGATAGCATTAACCGATTTTCCTGCGACGGCATCCACATTCAGGTTGTCAAGCTGGGTGGCGGTAAATACAGTTGCCGGTGCCAATACATTATTTAGGCTGACATTGGCCGGTGCTTTCCAGACACCACGGGTACGGTCAACCTGTGCATACACACCAGCTACAGCGCCGCTTGGAGGCATAACTGTCATGCTGTTACTTACGCCATTCAGTATATTTTTATAAACCGGAAATACTAACGACAGCGAAGCATCAAGTGTCTTGACATAGGCATTTCCTGCATTTACAATCAGATTCAGGTATGCGGTGTTTAATTCATCGAAAAGGGGTTGAAGCAGGTTTACAGCAGCAATCCTTCTGCTGTTATCGTTGGGTTCATTGATAGATCCAGGAGCAGCAGGTGCCGCTGCGGCAACAGTTAGAGGCCAACTACCAACAGTTAGAGCAGTAAAATCAGATCCGGCAAGAGCCACTGTAATATCTGCTATTGCTTCAAGATTCAGTGCTTTAATTTTTGCAAATAAGGGATCGAAATTCGAAGTAATACCTGCCTTAACATCTGCAAGAAAATCAGGATGAGTAAGAATATTTGGAGCAACTCCATTTGCCAGCAACTGAATTTGGTTTCCTATTGAGGCAAAATAGTCGAATATATTTTTGAGATTCGCGTTAGAATTACCTAATGGTGCATTAAATGCTGCAAC
This sequence comes from Bacteroidota bacterium, assembly GCA_020048595.1. Taxonomy (GTDB): domain Bacteria; phylum Bacteroidota; class Bacteroidia; order Bacteroidales; family UBA4417; genus UBA4417. Next base: position 1,904 of record JAIFMH010000080.1, read on the forward strand.
CAACGAACTGAATCCATCTGACAAAACACCATTTGGCGGACTTAAAACCTTTGTTTTAGCAGTCACATTGGCGACATCAACATTGGCTTGTTCCAATTCGGTGATTAAACCCTGAACTTCAGTATCTGCGGTGAGACCTGAAAGAGGAACGGCGATACCTGCCCTTTTTATCACACTTTTCACATCGGTGTATTTAATTGCTTTGGGTAGGTTAACCTTGAGCCAAGGCGAGTAAACAGCGCCGTATTTCAGGTTGTTAATGCCAATATTGTTTCTGAAATTGGCTCCCAGCGGATCATCTTGTTTCACATCAAAAAGTCCGACACGGTCACCTAAATCGGCACATTGAAGCAAGGCTGCCTGCTGGACTTCTGCCAGTTCAGCATTTCCTAATGTTGCTGCATCAGGAAATAAAATGATGGTTGGTGCATCTTCCTTACGCAACTCCTCAATACCGGTAGTAAAATTAGTTTTTGAAATAGTTGTGGCTTTTTCGCTTTTGCCAACAGAAACAATGTAACAATCGCCTCCACCATTGGCATAAAACATACGCAACGAGTCGTACATGAAGAAGGTGTTTTTTACAATGGCAGAAGTAAAATTGTTATTGCTGTCAATATTTACCTCTGTAACTTCAGGCGATGGGCCTGTTCCATAGAACTGTTCGAACTCAACCAATGACCCAATTCGCTTTGGCTTGTTGATCAAATCGCCGGGAGCGATTTCGTCTGCTTTATTTGTGTAGCCGACAAAAGCAGGCAATGCTGTTTCAACCTGGGCTACAGACGGTGGTAATTTGGGAATTTCTTCGACAAAAACACCGGGAGTTTTGTAAGTAGTTGCCATTTGATTTCCTGTTTAAAATTAATTAATATGAATTTCTGAATAGTATTTTTTCTCTTCTGCATGGATTAAAGCTTCAGCTTTTATTAAGCTAACAGATGGATTGGGAAGCATAATCGTTTTGGTATCTTCCGGTTCGGGAGGTTTCATGATTTCGATATTGCCATAGCGGGTAAGTGGCAGTGGATTTTCGAGCACATACGGTGGATCGAAAAGGTTTCCCAAATAGCGCCAATGGGTCCGTCGGTTGCGGAAACGAATTTTGAAGGTTGGCGAAAGCAAATTGCCCTGATTAAACAAATCATATCCGGGCTGTTTACTTTTTACCTTAATTTCTATCAACGCGAACGGCGTTTCACTTCCCTGAAGTAGGTAGAAGGTAACATCGTCATGGTAGGTCGGGTCGTCGCTATCGATATGAATGGAATAGATTCCCTGCGGATATTTTAGCAGATCAACCTGTAGCGTATAAAAGTCACCGGGAAGAACTTCCATTTTTGGCTGAATGGTGAACCCCGTTGAATTCTTCATTGTCGCAATTGGTTTTGCATCCTTAACTTTCATGATATAAGTAAAGAACCCGCTTGCCACCGGATAACTGTCATTCACATTCACATAACTCAGGGGTGTAGTAATACTTCCAATTTCGGTTTGCCAGTCAGCAGATAGGGTAGGGTCATTCCCGGTTTTTACCAATGCAGTAAATAACTTCGTTGGGTTATTGGCAATATCCGAAAGCATATCGCCTGGCATATAAGTATTATCAAGTTTAAAAACCGGAGGTATGGCGTTTAGCGTTGGAAAGCTATTCAAAGTATTATGTAGATTGTTGCTGAACACGAACATTTTGTCCCGGGATCCCTGCAACGGAAGTGCGGTGTAGTTCATGAAATTCATATCTTTCAGTTTAACCAGAAACCTGAATGTCAGATTATCAGCCAAGGGAACAAATGAGTTGAACTTCCCGGGATTTAGCTGATCAGGTTTGGCCTTAATGCCCACCAAAATACCAGTAGATGTTTTTTTGAAAATACAGCAATGAGAACTCAAAGCTTTTGTGCTTTCCTGGGTTGGTGTTATATCAAAGATCTCCCGAATGTCATACTTGGACTCCATCTTATCTTTATCCTCCGGACTCATCTTGTCCCATTCCTGTTCTCCTTTATTCAGGAAGAAATGGTGCAGGATATTTACCTCAAAAAGACTTTTATATAGAAGGCTCTGACTCATCGGATCATTTGATTTATATGATTTATACCTTACTTTTTATTTCGACCATCAATCTGTACTTCTTTGATCACCCCATGTATTTCTCGTGTGCTTTCCCTTTCCATTTTGATCAGCCTGACTTTAAAACACACAAACGGATGTTGCTTGCCGCCGAAGGTGCTCCATACATAGTTTAATTGCTCAAAACCAAGGTTATACAGATCGAGGATGATATGGAAATCATCAGGCAAACCCTCCACTTCAGTTGTACTATCCTTTAGCGTAAAAGAGTATTTACCCTGAAAGAATGTGATGGCATGAGAAAGGTAGATCAACGCATTTTCATAATTTGTCATGAAAGAAGTAATCATGATAAACAAGTTCAGGTTGATTGGCGGATTGCTGTAATTGACCAGATTGTTTCTGGTCAAAGCATAATCCGGATTATTTTTCATGGTCGATTCTTCTGAAATATTCACCAGCGAAATCAGTACTTTATTGGTTGTTTTAACCGCATCTTCATCCAACCTCGAAATATTTTGAAGGATAACGTAAGGCGCTTCAAGAATATCTCCGGGTTTTTTAACCTCTTCGATGTAGGTATTTAATTGTTCTGCCAAAAACTTAAGGACGGGATGTATCATGTTGAATAAAAGATAAAAGGATCAAAATATCTAATATTATTGAGTTTAATTTAATTGGGTTAGTTTCATTCCGGTTGTATTTTTATTGGGTGAAAAGGAATTAAGCGAAAGCTAAATTCTTATTTAATAGATGTTTGACAAATAAATTTTGATTAAAAATCAATCAATTAATCAAAATTGCGACATTTGTGACTAATGTCAAGAGCGCTTGAAAAATTTAATTTTCAGCAATTTGAGTCCTCCGCTTATTTATTCTTGTTTATAAATTTAGGTAACCCCATTTTTTGTGTTATTTTTTCATATTCTAATTAAATATTTTTAAGTTACATTAATTCAGTTATTTATGATATTTGTTTTTCTAAAATCTGAACTTTTTAATTCAATATTTCCTGATTATTAAGAAACATATTAAATAATCTAGATATGTTGTTTTGTTTTGCTTTTAACTTTATATTTGCATTTTAAAATGAAAAATAATGAATACAATTGAAATAGCCGGAAGATATACCGTATTGGCCAATGATACTTGTTGTTTATCGTGTGGTGGTGCGGTAGATAAAAGTGATGCAAAACTGAATGAGGTTTGCATAGATTTGGGAAGTGGTCGTGGAACCGATGTTCTGCGATTGGCAGAAGAAGTTGGCGAAGGTGGTTTTGTTTATGGAATAGATGTTACCGAAGAGATGATCCGCAAAGCAATAACAACAGCGGCAAAAATGGGTGTCGAAAATGTAAAATTTATTCTGGCCGATTTGGAGCAAATTCCTTTGGAAGATGAAATTGCAAACCTGATTATCTCGAACTGTACCCTGAACCATGTGAGCAACAAAACCAAAGTTTGGGCTGAAATATATCGTTTGCTCAAAAACGGTGGACGCTTTGTTATCAGCGACATTTATTCCAGCGAACCGGTTCCTGAAGAATTTGCAAACGATCCGGAAGCTGTTGCCGAATGCTGGGCAGGGTCTGTTCCCCGTTCCGAATACCTGAATATAATAAAAAGTGCTGGATTTAAGTACGTAAAAGTTCTGGAAGAAAGCCAGCCTTACCCGAAAGGGAAGATTACAGTTTCGAGTTTTACCATTACTGCCGAAAAGGACGAGTTTAGTTGCTGTGGATAGTTGTTTCGGGATGCGGGTTGCGAGTTTCGGGATAAGCATTGGCTATGGTTTTTGGGCTTAACCCCAGAGGGGTGAAATATTTGTAGAAATTAGAAGAGAAGTGTTGTACCGTCAGCGATTTAGCGCTGAAAAGAGTATTGCACTTTTTTCGGACGGAAAGAGGTTACCTAAATAATTGAAAAGTCTGAGAGTATTTATATTGAACTTTAGTTCAAAACACGTACTTTTATTCTCTATAGTTTAATCAACACAAAATTCTCAAGAATGAAAAGTTTAGTAAAAAAAGCCCGCAAGGG
>JAIFMH010000262.1 GCA_020048595.1 Bacteroidota bacterium
TTATCAAAGCTGGTTTTAAAAATATTATCACCCGGAACAAACTGAGGATAAAATTTACGCAATTGGCTGATGACCAATGGAATAAGATATGCTCTTATAGAAGCCACAGGAATTGAATGTTTTATACTGAATATCTTAACCTGCGAAGGACCTATTGCCCGGGATGCATAAATGAAAGTCTGTGCTTCTGAAATAATGACATCAGCTTTTACATTCAATGAATCGAGGACTTGCTTAAATTCCAAAGCTCCCAGAGTCCTGCCGGGATGAAGAACAATAATCTGTCCATCGCGCAGGTAAGGTGCGGCCGTTTCGGCTATCCACCGATGTGCTAAAGCCGGTACAACTACCATGATGATATTGGCATTCGATAGAGCTTCCTCCATGGAGGTCGTAGCCATATTTATGGGACCAAATCCAACAACCTCACCAGTAAGTTCAATGCCTCCCGACGACCGTACACCCCATAAACGTTCGTCACCCCGGTTAAAGAGGTTAACTTCAAAGCCCATCATGGCCAGGTGACCAGCCATTGCCATGCCTCCATGTCCTGCACCGAGTACAGCAATGACGGGATTTTCGAGTGCTTCAAATTTTGAGTTCATGGCATTTATTATTTAGATAGTCGTGACATTGAAAAAAGCTTTAGGGCAAGTGTTATTTATGTTGATTCAATCGATCCGAACCAATAAAAGTCATTTCAAAACGAGTTCCCTTATTTTCAGTGCTATGAACGTTAAAGACAACATTATGGAGTTCAAATATTTTTGCTACCAACGAAAGTCCGATACCAAAACCACTCTTATAGCGCACGTTTGAAGCCCTGTTGAAAGGCTTATAAATGTTTTCTATTTCATTGGAAGGGATGCCAACACCTTTATCAGAAATTGTGATTTTTATTGATTTGTCTTTAAGTGCAAATTCAATTATTACATCGTCGTCAGAAAATTTGCAGGCATTATCAATAAGGTTTTGGAATGCCATTTCAAGCATGCCGGCATTACCATGAACCAACAAGTCGTTTTCATTCTCCGGATATTGAATAACCGGAATAATTTTCCGATCGGCATATTTCCCTTTAATCTGATGAATTGCGTTGAAAACAATTTCGTCAATCCGGATGGAAGAAAGTTGTACCGAGTTATCCTGGTTTATCTGTGCTAATTCCAATAAGCTGGTTAGCTGTGTATTCAGCTTTTTAAGGTCGCTTAACATATTAGCGGTATGCTTTTTGTAATTTTCATTGCTTTGTTCGCGACTCAATATATAATCCGATTCTACAATCATTACTGAAAGCGGTGTACGCAATTCATGAGAGGCATTTGCAACAAAATCTTCCTGGTTCATAAATGCAATTTCCAGATTTGTCAGCATTTGGTTAAATGTTATAGCTAACTGGGCAATTTCATCCTTCTTATTGCCATCATCAAGCCGGTTACTCAGGCGTGATGAATTAATTTCTTTAACACTATCAATTATCTGAGTAATGGGCTGGATTGCTTTTTTTGCGAACAAATAAGATAAAAACACAGACAGTAAGATGCTGATTGCAATACTCCAGAGTAGTATTTTCTGAAGCTCAGATAAATTTTCTTTTCTGTTTTTATCGTAGGCCATAACCATAACAGTATAGGTCTGATCTTTAAAAACATGTTTATAACAAATCCCATCTTTTTCCGAAATCGCAAACCGGTAATTGTCTCCTTTAACAGCATTTTGACTGATAACTTCCCGTGTCAGGAATTCTTTATTGTTACTATAAAGTATATTCAATTCTGAATCGGTAACAACTATCTCTTCTTTTGCCCAGTTAAAAGTTGATTGCTGAATTTTCTTTAATAACGTAGAGTCTACTTCAGGCATATTAATTAATAAGATAGCCGTGTTTTTCGCCCGTTTAGTCAGATTATCAGCAAATTTGTTGTATTGGGTAGAATATGAAAAATAATACACAGCTCCTGAGAAAAACAGAAGTATCCCTGTAACAATAAGAGTGAACTCAATTGATAATTTCGTTTTTATATACATTTTTACATCTCCCTTTCACTGCAATAAAATCCAAATCCAAACTTTGTACGAATCAATTTAGGCTCATAGTCTTTATCAATTTTCTTTCGCAGATAATTGACATACACATCAATTATATTGGTTCCGGGATCAAAATCAATACCCCAAACCTGTTCAATAATAAAATCACGGGTGAGTAAATGATTTTGGTGCTTCAGAAAGGTTTCTAACAATAAACTTTCCTTGGCTGTTAAATCTATTTTTTTGTTGGCCCTGGTTACGGCTTTTGTACTCATATCCATTTCCAAATCTGCAATACCAAGCTTCACTATTTTACTGCCTGTATCAGTGCGCCGAAGGAAAACGTTTACACGCGCAAGCAATTCCCTGAAATCGAAAGGTTTCAGTACATAGTCATCTGCTCCAACCTCGAAACCTATTACTTTATTATCTGATGTTCCAAGTGCCGTCAACATTATGATAGGAATAACACTGTTTGTTTTTCGAATCTCTTTGCATAAATCATAGCCATTAATTAATGGCAGGTTTATGTCAAGAATGATAAGATTATAGGATTTAGTTTCAACCAGTTGTTTCCCGATGTACCCATCAGTAGCTATTTCGACTGAGAAGCCATGTTCTTCAAACTGCTTCTTTAAAACCTCCGCCAGCCGTTGTTCATCTTCAACAATTAGTATAGTAACCGTTTCCATAGTTCAAGCTATTTATAACAAAGTTAGTATAAGAAGTATATGAATCAGAGCATTAATGAGTTTCTAACCAGATTCTAATTACTTTCTAATTAAGCACGAAATGAATCTTTTGTTTTGCTCTGAGCGGGTAAACAGATGCAAAACTGCTTGCATTATAGAATAGCAGCATTTTCAAATAATACAAAAATTAGACATATTAAATCAGCTTGAATTAAAGTATTCTATACCAAATACTTATGACAACCAAAACCAAATTATTTCGCAAAATACCAGATTGATATCTACTTTCAGCATGAGCCTAAATGAAATTATTTAAGGACTGGAACTTACTTTTCGCTCCTAATTCAGTAAAATTTAGCGATGTAATCTTATCGCAAATAATTTGATCTAAAATATTGATAATCAAATATTAAAACATACTATTTGGCATTAATTCATTAGTATTTGATGCTTTTTCCGCAAAACTTATATTTGCTATAGCCTAACCAAAAGAAATCAGAATTATCGGAATAAAATTTCAGTCAGATGTAACAATAAAATCATTTAACTAATTATGAAGAGAAAAAATCATTTTGAAATAATTGAGCACATACACAGTAATTACCCTCATTTAACTAATCATAATCTACCGGAATATCAGGGATGGGTGGCACTTCAAACTTTGCTAATCCTTTCTCATACTTACGTTCCTGTTTATTATTAGTCCGCACGCCGGTATTAGTAAATACGCCTCCGATTACAATTTTCACCCAATAATTGACGAAACCTTTTTCAGGATCGCGTTCTGCATATACTTTACCAATGCCACGCTGGTTTTTTGTATGAACAATACGGTTAGCAAAGAAACTAAGCGATTTGGTGATCATATTATTTTTACTGCTGTCGCCCCTATTGAGATATTGGGCATTCAGATCGTAATAATACATCTTCATTTCGCCTAAGGCTACATGCTTCCGCCCTATTACGCTCATCCTTATGGTATCAAGGTTTCCGCTTTTTAGCTCTGCAGAAGCAAATGGCCGTAATATTGGATTTAACGCGGTAAGATTGAAGGAATTAACGATTATTTTCAGATTAAAACCTGAAAGGCTATCCGTGTATGATTGTTTGTACTTCACCCGCAAATCAGCGGTATCAATGAGGCGTGCATACAAGTTAAACTTCAGGCTGTCGGAAGGCGAAGGATCAAATGTTCTGATACCTGTAATTGCACCCTTTAACCTGCTTAACTTTATTTTTCCATATTGCTCCGTTTTGTCATTAAATTCTTCGTAATCAATTAGTCCGTTTTTTAAAACCAGCGAATCTACCTGGATTTTCGGATTGAGGTTAAGTAACAGGTTCGTGAGCATCGGTTTTTCGATGCCATGCTGAAACGGGAGCCGCTTATCCTTAAAAGAAGTAAAACGCAGATCATTCAATACTACCTTTTTCGAATAGATAACCTTGTCTGTAAGCAAACGGCTGAAATCAATATCCTTAACATTAATTCGCTTTGTCGAAACTTTATTATGCGTTACCTGATATTCCTTTGACATCATAAAAGAGATTCTGTCGAGCAAGGGAGAAAACGACATGCTGTCGATAGTAATGTTATTTGTTGCCTTCGTAACAGTAAGATTATATACATCTAACCTGGTTTTTTCATTCTCCAGCCGTATATTCCCATTGGTCAGGCGGAAATTTTTATTCGAATTCAGTAATGCTTCGTTATTTTTGGAAAATGAATCATTAACATGAAGATTTTCAAGGTAAAGCGAGTTTAATGCAATTGTTTGTTTAACGCTGTCGTTACTGATCATTTTCATACGCAAATCGGACAGTTTCAATTGATTTAAAACAAAGGACCATTTACTTTTATGCTCCAGGTTTTCAGGATGAAAAACCAGGTGTGATCCTACTATATCAATTTTTCCATTTCCGGTTGCATTAAGTTGAAATTCGCCACTTTTAAACGCAGGATCTGATGCTGAAACCCGGATGCTGTCTACACCTATTGTTTTCTGATCCGAATGAATGCCTAACAAATCGAACCTTGATTGGCCGGGGTTAAATTGCATTTTTTCCTGCAACGAAGCCGGAAGGTTTATTAATTCAGGCTGATCAATGGTTATCCTGTTGATTTTTATATCAGGCAAAGCGGCTGATTCTTTGTCTGTTCTGTTTTTCCCTTGCAAAGCGTTTTCATGGTTGTCGAAAGAAAAAACCGGATGACTGATTTCGATAAAATCAGCTTTTATTTTGCCGGTCAGGCTGCTGTGAATGTCTACCGAAAAAGCGAGTTTGGGAATATGTATGTTTGCCATTTCACCGTTTACCGGCATCCTAATTGAAACATTAGTAAGCGTTGAAGGTTTGTTATCCACTACATGAAAAGCCGATAAGCTGCCTTGCATACCATTTTTCTGATCCAGATTTATGGCCTGACCATCGATTATTAAACCTTTGATTTTCGGTTTCTGGCCGCTTTCAATAACTATTTCGCCGGTCGAAATATGGTTCAGTGTGGATGATGCTTCGATATCCTGATTTTTATAACTGAGTTTGGTATTTCCACCTTTAAGCGATTTAATTTTTAATTTATATTCAGCAGAGGATTTCAGTTGTTCAGGCTTCTTTTTTTCGTCAGGATTCATTCGGATATCAACCTGTGCGCTACCCCACGAAAGTTCCGACATTGAAATATCACTCAGTGAATTTATCTGAATGTCGCGCAGATTAACATTTTTGATTGATAAGGTTTGGCTTTTATTTCTTTTGCCTTCGGTAATCTGCCTGAAATACAATGAACTTTTCACTTTTGAATAACTACCGCCAGCCAATGAAAAATGTGTCAGGGAATTCCGGAAGTCGCCTTTTGCAAATGACAAAGTATCTAAGGCACTGATAAGTATAAATTCATCCCTGGCTGCCAGCACACTGTCGACATTGATGCCCAGGTAACAATTTTTCATCGAAATTTCAGGCCCGTTGAGAACTTTAATGGTCACGCTTCCATCTTCTATAAATAATTTCCCGATCTGAACTTTATTCTGAATTTTATCTAAAATTAAAAAAGGATTTTTATTCGTTTTTTCTGCCTTATTCTTTTCAGCTTCAGGCAATATCATATGTACTTCGGGTTTGATCAATGATGCATGGCCTGCAACAATCCTGTTTTCATATAGCAATGTTATCCAGTCAATGTCATCCAGTTCGAAAGCCTGCATTTTAATTTCCTTCATCAAACGATCCGGATTCGACTTTGAGGGATTAATCCGGAAGTTGTTA
>JAIFMH010000111.1 GCA_020048595.1 Bacteroidota bacterium
GCAATTCTTGAAGCCAACAGTGCCGCATTGGACAAATATGGCTATACCAGGGAGGAGTTTTTATCATTAACACTCAGAGACATCAGTCCGATTGAAGATATGATGACTGACCCGAAAACAATTGAAACAACACCACAATATCATGCTTCCGGAAATTGGTGGCACCTAAAAAAAAGCGGAGAGATAATTCATGTTGAAATAACTTCACTAGCGCTCGACTATTATGGACACAAAGCATGTCATATGCAGGTTACGGATATTACCAAAAGTAAAAAGGTATGGGAAAATCTGGCAGCAAGTGAAGAAAAGTACAGGACCATGTTTGAAAATGAACAGGATGTATTTTTCCAAACCGACCTGGAAGGAGTGCTTTATGAGATCAGCCCCTCAGTGGACCAGTACCTTGGGTACAGCAGGGATGAACTAATCGGCAATGCCATATCAAACTTTTATTTTGACTTAAACGAGAGGGAATTGCTTGTTAAAACCCTGTTGGAGAAGGGAAAAGTATGGGATTTTATTGTGAGGTTCAGAACAAGAAATGATGAAGTTATATATGCTTCGATGAACGCCAGGTTAATCTACAACCAAAAAGGCCAACCTGATATGATAGAGGGATCGTTACGGGATATAACTGAACGGATTGAAGCAGAGCAAGTAATACGCAGGAACGAAGAAAAATTCCATACTCTTTTCGAAAATCATTCTGTTGTTAAACTGATTTTTGATCCGGATACTCAGCAAATTGTAGATGTTAACTATTCAGCTGCAAGGTTTTATGGATTTAGTAAAGAGGCTTTAAAGCAAATGAAAATTGCCGAAATCAACACTGTGAAACCTGAAGATTTTAATGCTCAGTTAAAGAAAATACGTTCAGTGGGATTCCTGCAATACGAAACCCAACACTGTTGTAACGATGGTTCTCTGAAAGATGTTGAGGTTTTCGCCAGTAAAGTGGTTATTGCGGGCAAAGATTACATTTATACCATTGTAAATGATATTTCCTCAAGAAAACAGGCTGAGCAACAAAACAGGCTGCTAACCAAATCCATCGAACAAAGTCCGGTTGGTATAATGATTACAGATCAGCACGGGAGAATAGAATATGTGAATCCAAAGTTCACAAAAATTACAGGACACAGCCTGCAGGAGATAAAAGATAAGAAACAATGGTTTCTGTATTCAGGGAAATACTCCGACATTACCTATTCTGAAATGTGGGAAACGGTTCTATCGGGAAAAGACTGGACGGGTGAACTGGCAGTGAAAAAGAAAAATGGAGAACATTATTGGGAGAATGTGAATATCTCGCCGGTAAAAAACGAAAAGAGGCAGATTACACACGTGGTAACCATTTGTGAGGATATTACTGCAAAACACAAACAGTGGGATGAGCTTCTGGAGGCTAAAACCAAAGCTGAATCTGCTGACAAATTAAAGGCTTTACTTATTAACAATATTTCCAACGAAGTGCGCACCCCACTTAATGGGATTATTGGATTCGCTGATATGCTAGTAAATACGGAAATATCGAAAGATAATAAACAGAGTTACATCGATATCATTAAGAAAAGCAGCACACGGCTACTCAACACAGTCACAAGCTATATTGATATCTCTATGATATTATCCGGGAAAACCAGGACTTATTCAAAGCAATTTCATCTCAACTCCTTGTTGAATGAGATCAGGGATGAATACATTGCAAATTGTAAAACCAAGGATATTGAACTGAATATTGTAAAGCCAGAAACACCTGATGATATCCTTTTGAATACGGATCCTGAAATACTGCATAAAATCATGACACATTTACTGTGTAATTCTGTAAAATTCACTGAAAAAGGCAGGATTGATTTTGGTTTCAGAAGCAGAAACAATAATCCTGAGTTTTTTGTTACCGATACCGGAATAGGGATTGAAAATAAAAGGATCAATTCATTATTTGAGTACAATCTTCATAATGATCCTTCTACTACCCGAAGTTACGAAACCATTGGGCTTGGGTTGCCTATTGCACGTGGCCTGGTTGAATTGCTTGGAGGTGAAATATTTATCGAAACAGGGAAAGCCAAGGGTTCAACTGTCTACTTTTCATTGCCCGCTGAGGTAATACTTACAACTATTTCAAAAGAAAAAGTAAAAGAAGTAATAAAACAAAAGCACCCATTGCTGGCACGAAATTCAGTAATACTTGTGGCTGAAGATGATGATTACAATTATAAATTCATTGAAACAGTACTCAGCAGAGCCGATTTTAAAGTTATAAGAGCTGAAAACGGAGTGGAAGCTGTGAATATCTGCTACAATAACGCAGATGTAGGCCTTGTTTTAATGGACCTGAAAATGCCTGTAATGGGAGGAATTGAAGCAACACGCCAGATTAAAAATTTCCTTCCCGACTTGCCGGTTATAGCACTTACTGCTTTTGTTTCATCCGAAGATGAAGAGGAAGCTTTTTTGAGCGGTTGCGAGGAATATATTAAAAAACCCGTTGATCGTATTCACTTACTGGCTTCGGTGGGTGAGCTACTGGAGAATAAAGTTAACTGATTTGGAAACCTCAATCCATGGCATGATATGACCATCAACTATCGGCTACAGGATTGATAATTTAACATTACAATCCATAAACAGGGGATTCTTCGGGATCTCCTGTTTTTTAATAGGAGACGAAGTATACTTCAGAGAACTTTTGTGCTGATTACAGATTTCACCCGGAAATATACAGTTTCTTTCCATTTTCATTTCCAGTACTTTCAACTATTCAAGTAATTGGATTTTAAATATAAATGCATTGCAATCAACAACTTGAGATAAAATTGCTTATATTTACCTGTGTTTTGGTTATTGTTAATTTAAAATCAATTTTATGAAAAAGAACGTAGCAACTATACTACTTTTTACCGGTATATCACTAAATATTTTTCGGGTGAATGCACAGGTTAATACCGTGACCGACGATTCCGACTGGCCAAATCAGCAGGCAGCACTGATGAATACATCAGAGGCAGATTTTATTATCCGTATCGGAGATGTTGACAACCTGGGATTCGGATGGCCCGAAGGATTTGATCCGTTTTGTGCCCGGATGACAGAATCGCACGATTTCCCATGGGAAGCGCATCCTGAGGATTTACCGGGATTCGACCGAATATTGTTATCCTCAAAATTCAAACCTGATGCTGAATTTCAATGCGGCGGCGATGGGTATTCCGGTAATTATGACCCTTCTCTTTCCAAACCTGTAACATGGACATTGCCTACGGATATCTTGAATTCTGCAGTCATTAAAAACGCATATCTTCAGATATTTATCGATGATTTTCAGGCACCTCAATTTTGTTCTAAATTTCAGCTATTCGTTAATGGGATCCGTTTTGCAGAAGGCGAAAAATTACTGAATGCCATTGACCAGACAGGCCCTGTTGGGAAACTGCTTACCATTCCGCTGCCTGAAGAGTATTATAATGCATTAACCACTAAGAGTTCCTTCAGTTTCAAAATTGATGAAAGCACAGGTGCCGCCGATGGTTTTGCGGTGGATTTCATCCGATTGCTTATTAACCGTAACAGGGACAATACCTGTAAAGGGGATATAACCGGAAGAGTGCTTGAAAAAAATACCGGTATGCCACTGGCTGATGCGAAAGTACGGCTGGCTGATAAAAGAAGTACAACTACCAATTCAAAAGGCAATTTTACTTTGAAAGATATACCAACCGGTTATGAGATCATAAGCGCTTCAACACCCGGATTTGCTGATGGGTATGCTGCAGCTGACATCGGGCAGGGAGAGTTTAATCCCGAAGTAATCATTTATCTTGAAAAAGGCTTAGCTGCAGCGGAATTCAACAATAAAAAAATTGTTGTGGGCGAAACTGTCAATCTGAACAATATTATGTTTGATCAGGGCAAGGCAGAGTTGAAAGATGTGTCAAAAGCAGAATTGGATAAAGTTGTGGCATTTATGAAGTCAAACCTGAATGCCGAGATCGAACTCTCGGGGCACACTTCATCCGAAGGTGAAGCGACCTACAACCGGTCGTTATCGTATAAAAGAGTTAAAGCTTGCAAGGATTATATGCTCACACAAGGAATAGATGCCGGTCGCATTATTGCTGTTGGATATGGCCCCGATCGCCCTGCAGTTCCTAACGATTCAGAGGAAAACCGTGCAAAAAACCGCCGTGTGGAAATGCGGTTGGTGAAATTATAATAAAGTAGCAGGGAAAAAGTAATTTATAAAGCTGCAATTCCGGCTAACAACTTATATAACTAGCTGCTAAAGACTATTATCAATAATTTTTGTCTTGTTAAAACAAATCTTCTGATTCCTTAATAAAAAAAACGTTCATTATTTATGCGTTGGCATAAATAATGAACGTCCTGATATTGTTTCCTGTTAAAATAAAACAGGAATTCAATGTTTATAAGCTATCGGATAAAGCCTTACCAGGTTTAAATTTAGCAACTTTTTTAGCTGCAATTTGCAAAGCTGCACCTGTTTTAGGATTACGGCCTGTTCTGGCTTCCCTGGTTGTTACTGAAAATGATCCAAAACCTACGATTTCAACACGGCTTCCTGCAGCAAGAGCTCCGGCTACAGTTTCGTGATAACAATCAATTGCTTTTTTTGCCTGAGCTTTTGTAAGATCGGCACCTGCTGCCAATGCGTCAATTAATTCTGATTTGTTCATAACTTGTGTTTTTAAATGGTTGTTAATGAATTTGGATTGATAATAATACTATTCAATACAATTAAATGTAACAGTTCTATTGAATAGTTGTTTTAAAAATAATCATTCTACTCATATCTGATTCGTACAATACCGTTTTACCGGATCGATTTACGGCAAATAGGCTGCTAATGTAGTAAACAATACAATAATGCGTGCTTTAAGTGAACATTTTATATAAAAAAAAATCACTTTTTTTTGAAGCCGTTGCAGCAGTGAAATAATATATCTTATCATTTTTTGACATATTTTATATATCTTACTGAATACTAATTGCTTAGCAGATACAACATGACCAGGCATCAGTAGGCAATGGAAACTAGCACAAGGGATTAAAACCAGCTCTTTCCCATTTATACCTGATCAAATGAACGATACAATAATTTTTATACCCTTACCTGGTTTCATTCAACCTCAATAAATCTGATAAAAAAAAATAAACTTTCCACCGCTGGTTTTATAATAGTTCTGTGTCTAATCTTTATAATCACATAAACTTTAAAACAATCGAATATGAAAAACATTGGAAAATTATTTCTCGCAACATCAATAATGATGACGTTTGCATTGCAGTCACAATCGCAAACCAGCACAGCTCCAGCCAATCAGGCCAAGCAAAAACAGAATACGGCCAAGGAAACAAACTCAGCTTACGTTGATAAAAACAATGATGGTGTATGCGATAATTTCGAATCAAGATCAGGCAAAGGACGTGGCGGTAATTTTGTTGACAAAGACAAAAATGGTGTTTGCGACAATCTTAATAACAAAGCGGGTAACGGACGCGGCAGAAATTTTGTTGACAAAAACAACGATGGCGTGTGCGATAACCGCGCTAATGTCGGAAAAAAATCGGGTAACCAAGGCAGAAATGGAAATGGGAATGGCAGACAATACAGAAATGGACAAGGAAAGGGACAATGCCAGGGAAGAGGAACAGGTCAGGGACAAGGTCAGGGAAAAGGCCAGGGACAGGGACAAGGACAAGGCCAGGGAAAAGTACAGAATTCAGTAACAGAGTAAACGGAACTGCCAGCTTAATCGTTTAGAAGGCTTACTAAATAGTCCGAATAAACAGAAGATAGCATAAAAGCAAAAATAAGTTTTAGAAAGAGGTTGAAAATTATATCTTTGGGTAAAGATTATGATGAAGCAAACCAAAATATCAGATCAGCAGAAACAAATTTGAACTTCAGATAATTTTCAACCTCTATTTAAACGGATGA
>JAIFMH010000123.1 GCA_020048595.1 Bacteroidota bacterium
TGCAAAAGGAGCCGAATAACCCCCCAAACTTTAATGCCATTCAATATATCTTGTATCTGCATCACTCTTGCTATTGAGATGGATAAATACTGATTATCCTGGGGGCCAAAATGCTCAACCAAATTTTCCCTGTTCATTAGATATGCTGTAGAACCATGTACTGCCTGTAGACGAAGACCTATCCACCGTTTTACATTGTCACCATAACAATGATAAAAATTTGCTAACAGCCAATTGTTCCATTCTTCAAAGAACAAAGCCTTTAGCGTTGTGCATTGTAAACTGAAAGCTCCTTTTGCACAGGGCTCCTTATCTTTTCCCAAACTATCAAAGAACTCTTGAATCTCTATACTCAAACTACGTTTGGGAATATTTATAATAATGCCAACCATTTGCTTAAAGTTAATTTCCTACCTCGTGTAAAATCCTTTTCTGTTTGTGTAACCAAATTTCTGATCGAATACTCTTTGGATACTGTTTCTAAAAAATATTTTATTTCTTCCAATATTCTTCCATTTGCTTCTACCATTGAGTTTTTGTATTTAGACACTACAAAGAAGCATAGTAATTTGGGATAAAACTCAATAGTTCTTTCTTTTATTCCTTAACTAAATGACATTGCCCTGATTGGGCTGTACCGTAGGGTCAAAATATTGGCAGAAAGATATTTACAAAGTCTTAAAAGTCCCGTAGAGGCGCGATATTTCAAGCATTTTAATGATCTTAACAAAGGTTTACCAGATAACAGAGATTTATTTTGTTTATGACAGGGGGTATTGCCATACTTCTCCGTATTAGTTATATTATGCAAATAATGAATGACCATATTTGAAATGCAAATAGTTTTAACAATAAAACCTAGGTTATGAAAAATAAAGTTACCCTAATTTCATTTTTTTTACTCGGCTTTTCTATTTTTTGTAGAAGTCAGTCGGTACCTGACAGCGTCTATCCTTCTGCTGATTTAGTGATCTCTTACCATACCGAATGGACAAAAACGCATTATCCTGTACGAATCCAGGAATTCAAAAATAATCCGTTGAAGCAAAACGATATCGTGTTTTTGGGTAATAGCCTGACAGAACTTGCTGGTGATTGGAGCCTGCGCTTTAATGCTGCAAATGTAAGAAACAGGGGAATTGCCGGTGATGTAACAGAAGGAGTTCTGGCACGGCTTGGTGAAATTTATTATTTCAAGCCAGCTTCAGTATTTATTGAAATTGGCATAAATGATCTTTTTGCATCCAAAACTCCCGAATTTATTGCCGGCAATATCTGTGAAATGGTGAGAAGAATCTACCACAATACGCCGGAAACTAAGGTTTATGTGCGAACAATCCTGCCAACCTCCAACCAGTATTTAGTAGCGGATATCAAAGCGACAAATGATATTTTGCGAGATAGTGCCAGTGTTTCAGGCTATACATTAGTTGAACTTCATGATTTATTTGCAGATGCTTCGGATCTTATAAAAACAGAGTATACTACTGATGGTGTGCACTTAACCGCAGCCGGTTATGAAGTGTGGGTAAACGAAGAGAAGAAGTACATCCCTTCCACTCCATCGAGTAATTTGTTGAAAAATGCTGGTTTGAATTTTGGTACAGACTTTTGGGATATATCCGGTACTGCTTATATGTTTAACACAATTGACTGGTCACCCACTGCATCAGTATTAAGATCGTTCGGTAATAATTACTGGCAATGGCCCGACATAGCAGTAAATGGAAGCATAACACAAACGGTATCTGGTCTTCAGGATGGAAATTATAATTTCTCCTGTCAATTTGCCGGGGCTCAGCCAGGTAACAAAGCCTATTCGGCATTAATAGCTAAAGATGGAAATGGCGTGGAAACAACCAAGGAATTTACGATGCCCGCTACCTGGACTAAAATTGAAATGCCAATTGCGGTTACCGGTGGGCAATGTACTGTTGGATTCACAATTCATGACACTACAAATTCCGTATTCTGGTTTGCAGCATCTGATTTTAATCTTTATGCAGTTATACCAACTTCCACTCCCGATTTGAACAACACGGCTTCGATACATTTAGTTAATTATCCGAATCCATTCAATAACGAAACAACTCTGTGTTTCAAATTGCCATATTCCGAAAAGAACGCAAGGCTTGAAATTATCAGCCTGAATGGTATACTTCTTAAAAGCTTTTTTGAAAGTACTGTTGCTGCTGACAGGCTTTATAGTTATACTTTTAATGCCAATGAATATGCAGATCAAATCTTCATTGTACGATTGGTTACTTCTGATAAAGTAGTGACAAGAAAAATAGTTAAAAAGGGATAGTTAAAACGCTGATTTGTCAACATAAAATCCATTTATGTATCTGTTTTGAGCGTGGCTGTTTTAAAATAGATTCATACTTTTGTTAAACATAAAAACTATACCGATCTGATAATGAATAATTAACAGACCAAACAGGAGGCTGTAAAAAATATTAAAAGTTGCCAGCTGAATTAACAGACTAATTTATTCGAAATGCCCGATACCAAAGACCTTCAAGCCCGATATTCTGTCTTGTTTAAAAATTACCTTAACAATGCCTGCTCTGTGCGGGAGGTGGAGGAGATATTGAATTTTATTGAAAACCCTCTCCACGCCGACTTTTTGAGGCAGGAAGCTAATTCGCAATTTTTATCAATTGATCAACGGAGTAATGATGAATTGAAAACCCCCGAAACCCAGTCGTCCATGGACAGGATACTGGACCGGCTGCACAAGCAGATAAGTCAGCAGGAAAAAGAATACACGGTTGCACCTGTCAGGAAAAATAAATTCATGGTTTTTTTCGCAAAAGCAGCTGCAATCCTTATCCTTCCTTTGCTTGCCTATTCTGCCTATCTCACTTTTAAAACTCCGGATAAAAGTATTGCAGGATCTGCCCAGGTAACCTGGCAAACCGTTAAAACTGCAGCCGGAATGCAAACAGATTTTATACTTCCCGACGGCTCGCATGTTTGGTTGAATTCTGGCTCCGTATTGGAATACCCTGTTGCCTTTGCCCACGACATACGACAGGTTAAACTCACCGGTGAAGCTTTCTTTGATGTAAAAAAAGATCGGTTGCATCCGTTTATTGTTAATGCAGGAAGTTTGAATATTGAAGTTAAAGGAACAAGATTCAATGTTTGTAATTACCTTAACGAGACTAATTCGGAAATCACCCTTGAATCGGGCAGTGTCCGCTTGTTTGCCGGCGACTATAAGGATAAAAAAACAATGACTTTCATAAAACCAGGCCAACGCGCAATTCTTGACAATAACCTTGGTAAACTCTCTGTCTCGGAAGTTGATGTTGAAAAACACACATCCTGGAAAGAAGGGCAGTTGATTTTCAGGGATGATAAAATGGATGAAGTGGTTCTGAAACTGAACAGGAAATTTAACGTCGACATCAGCCTGCAGGATCCTGAACTTAAAGAGTACGTATATACTGCCACATTCGAAGATGAATCACTAGCACAGATACTTGGTCTGCTTAAAATATCAGCCCCGGTTAATTATGTGGCTTATAAGCCGATAAGGCTTGATGACAACTCGTTTTCGAAGCAAAAAATAATTATCACCAGGCGGAAATAAGTCCTTTTTTGAAGTAAGCCTTATAGCTTCCTCCCAATACTGTTATAATTGCCATTTTCTCACATCGCCTACAATTGAAACGTATCAATTTAATTTTGTGTTAACCCAATTTTACAAAATTATGAAAGTAAAATTACTCACACTTTGGCCTGCAGCAAAAGCAAAAGTCAGCAAAGCACTTATGGTTACAGGCCTCACTTTAAGTCTTATGCTTCTCGGCATAACTCAATTATTTGCTGAAGAAGGATATGCGCAAACAGCACGAATTAACCTGGATGTAAGCAATAAGCCCATCAAGGAGGTGCTTTCTGAAATTCAGGAACAATCAGAATTCTACTTTATGTTCAACAGCAAAATTGTTGATGTGGAACGGAAGGTTGATATTCATGTTAAAAACGAACCGGTAAGCCAGGTACTTACACTACTATTTAACGGTACTGATATAACCTTTACGATTGTTGACAGGCAGATTGTTCTTTCATCGGCTGCCAAACCATCCGGGCAACCGGCACCTACAAAAAAAATAACCGGAAAAGTTATAGATGACAAGGGCGTTTCCATTCCCGGAGCCACAGTTATGGTTCAGGGAACAACCATTGGAGTTACAACTGATGTTAACGGAGAATTTACTATCATGGTTCCGGATACTGTTACCAGTCTTTTCGTTTCATGTATCGGGATGACCAGCAAAAGGATTGAAATCGGCAACCAGGCTTCCCTGGTAATTGTGCTGGAAGCGGAAGCGATTAACCTTGACGAAGTTGTGGTAATCGGTTACGGAACTCAGAAAAAAAAGGACCTGACCGGATCGTATGCCACAGTAAATACCAAGGATCTGAATAAGACAACACTCACAAATGTGGAAGGATTGATTGCCAATAAATTGCCTGGAGTTCAAATGACACCATTCAGCGGTAAGCCCGGGGCTGGAAGTTCAATTTTAATCCGGGGAGGCGCTTCGTTAAATGCAAGTAATGATCCTTTGATAGTTATCGACGGTGTTGCGGTTGAAGGGTGGAACTCGGGTCCGGGAATGCTGAGCCAGCTCAATCCGAATGATATAGAAAGTTTTACTGTTCTTAAAGACGCTTCTGCTTCTGCAATCTATGGATCACGGGCTTCGAACGGCGTAATAATTATCACAACAAAAAAGGGAAGCCTGGGGAAAATGAAAGTGGATTTTTCGTCTAATTTCCGCGTATCAAAGCTCATTAAGGAAGTGCCGGTATTAACAGCAGCCCAGTACAAGGAAGTAGTTAATATGCTTGGCAGCAGCGCCACTCCTCCCGGCGAAGCAAACACCAACTGGCAAAACGAAATTTACCAGGCTGCCCTTGCAACCGACAACAACCTGAGTGTTAGCGGAACCTATAAGTTTTTACCTTACAGGGCATCGGTTGGCTATCTCAATCAAAACGGAATACTCCGGACCGGAAAGTATGAAAGAGTTACTGCTTTGTTAAATCTCAGCCCTTCCTTCTTTAATGATCATTTAAAAGTAAATCTGAACGTAAAAGGCTCCAACGAAAACCAGCACCTGGCCAACGAAAGCGCCATCTGGGCAGCAACTTCTTTTGATCCATCCCAACCCGTTCATGTTGACGATCAGACTTATGGCGGATATTTCCAGTACACGCAATTTGCAGATAATCCGGCATTAGCCATTATAAATCCGGTAAGTATGCTCGAACAGGTTGAAAGCACCAGCAGTTATCTGCGAAGCGTTGGAAACATCCAACTTGATTACAGCCTTCATTTTCTTCCTGCACTTCATGTAAATGTAAATGCTGGTTACGATATCTCGAAAGGAAAATACAAGTATTACACTCCGGCCAATTATTTCCCCGATAACATTGTAGGTGGCTATAATAATTCAGGCGATCCATCATCGGAAGTGCAAAATACAATGTTCGAATCCTACCTGTTTTATAGCAAAGAACTGGAGTCAGTTAAAAGTAAAATCGATTTTACGGCTGGTTATTCGTACAATAATTTCGTGACTACCAACTACGACTACCCATCCTATACAGCCTACGGCACACTGATTCCAAACAGTGAACCAACATTTCCGTATGATGAACCGAGCCATTCAATCATTTCATTTTATGGCAGGTTTAATTATGCCCTTAACCAGAAATATCTGTTAACGGCAACTTTACGTGACGATGCTTCTTCCCGCTTTTCGGAAAAATACAGGTGGGGACTATTCCCGTCAGTAGCGCTGGCATGGAAAATCAAAGAAGAAAGTTTTCTTAAAAAAAGCACGGCTGTTTCTGACCTGAAACTACGGTTAGGCTACGGGATAACCGGTCAGCAGGATGGAATTGCTAATTATCTTCATATTCCGGGTTACACT
>JAIFMH010000114.1 GCA_020048595.1 Bacteroidota bacterium
AAATTTATACTTGACAAAAATGAAAGGTTCTTGAAAAAGTTCTCATCCGATATTTTCCATCCAAAGGACGCGGATGGGAAAACCCCGTATTTCTTGTTGGCGCCAAACCGCGATGAACCATCGCGCCGGACACTGGCAGTTAGTAAATATTTGTCGCCAAAAGCATAATTTAAACGTGCCAGTTGCGAAACCAACGACCAATCTATTCCTCCCCCGCCAACATCGGTAACATTTGTTAAACCGCCTGCTGAACTGAGATACCTGTTATCCGGGTTGTTATCAGGCAATTGAACCGCATTGATCACATATTCTTTTGTTTCGGCCTGCGCCGAATAGCCGGCTAACACATCCAGACGGTGTTTGCCTGTGGTGAATGAATATGACAACAGGTTTTCAGCTACCCAGTTGTTCCAGATTTCTTTTTCATACGTAAGCGAAGGTGTGGTATTCTGATTTACCGGAGAATAGCTGAAGGATGGAAAAAATTCCTGCCTGTCGCCCCACGAACGGTCCATACCAAGATTTAATCTATATTTAAAATTCTTGAAAAATTCTATTTCGGCATAGGTCGAACCCTGTAAACGGAACATGTTGTATGTGTAACTGTATAAATCAACCTGGGCTTTAGGATTATTACCCCCTGTTCGGGGAAGGTAGGACCAGTTCCCGGTACTGTCGTAAACCGGGATGGTGGGATCAGCTTTTACTGCCGAATAAATAACACCCCCGCCGCCTTCGGTTTGCCTGTCGCGCTTTGAGTTCACAATGGTTAACGACTCTCCAACCTTCAGCCATTTGTTTACTTTACTGTCGGAGTTTATCCTGAATGTTTGACGGCCATACTTTGAATTTTGAACAATACCCTCTTGCTGATAATTATTAAAACTCAATAAAACTGTACTATTATCGTTTCCCCCCGATATGCTGATCTGGTTGTTGTAAACCATGGCATTTCGCGTTACTGCTTTTGTCCAATCCGTTGTTTGCAGGCTTGGTATTGCTAATGGGTCAAACCGGTTATCCGTTTTTATTTCGTTATACAATGTAGCAAATTGCGGCGCATCAAGCATTTTCATGGTTTGTGGCATAGTTTGAGTGCCGATGTAATTTTCAAGATCCACTTTCATCTTACCGCTTTTACCCCTTTTGGTGGTTATTAAAATAACCCCGTTTGCTCCGCGCGTACCGTATATAGCTGCCGAAGAAGCATCTTTTAAAACCGAAATGGACTCAATGTCGTTAGGACTCAGAAAATCAATACCGCTTGGGTTGTCATTTTTTCCAAAGCTGGCATCTTTCACAGGTACCCCGTCAACAATATATAAAGGATCGCCGTTTCCGAATCCGCCAATACCGCGTATTCTGACGGATACCGGTGATCCGGGCGCTCCGCTGTTATTTACAACCAATACCCCGGCTGCACGCCCCTGCATTGCCTGGGCAGTACTTAATACCGACATATTTTTCATATCTTTTCCGGAAACATTGGTAACTGCCCCGGTTAAATCACTTTTCTTTTGGGTTCCGTAACCTACAACTACAATTTCGTCAAGTGTGGTAGCTGCTTCCTCCATCGTTACGTCGATAACGGACTTTCCCTGGAATGGTTTTTCAACCGGCTTATAGCCGATAAAAGTGAAAACCAGGGTTGCTTTTTCGGCCGGTGATTTAAGGCTGTAGGTTCCGTTAATATCAGTTACGGTTCCGGTGGTGGTTCCTTTAATATAAACCGAAACACCAATTGCTGGCAGGCCATCAGGTGCTATTACTTTACCGGTAATTACCGTTTGCGAATACGCTTTCCCCATACCCAGGCCTAAAAAGACAACAAGAAATAGGATAGCTTTAATTGTAAGTTTTTTCATAGATCACTAAAAATTAAGCATTGATTTAATAACAAAAGTTTAACCTGCTTTTAATGCCGTAAAAGTATAAACGGTATAATGAAACAGATGGTAAAAAAAATGATTATACAGGTAATATTTAACAATGATACAAATTATGTGAATTGGAAAATACTTGAAGGACGTAAAATTATATTTGTAAGCTCTGCTTTAATACATTGTATTTTCGTAAATCTACCTAATAATTTCCAGAGCCAGGTTGAGTTTTGATGAGCTCGCATAGTCCGGTTCAAGCGCCAACTGGTATCTTCCATCATACTTTAATGTAGTATTTCAGATACTATTTATAACTTTATAATCTTTCGGGCGACTATACGCAAGGTATTTAGAAATTGATCCCGATAAGTATCATCGGGATTAGCCTTATTGAATGCAGGAACTCATCTCCCTTTTCAGTATAACAAAGGACCTATTAAATGCAAATTCTTGTTATGTATATTTAAAATGCAAAGTGATACAAGCCGTTAGTAACATAACATCTTCAAAGGAATCAATTTTTCTACTCTCAACAATACAGTTTTTTACCTGTCATTTGTGCAAAGGATTGCTATTTTTGCTTACAATCTCAAAAAAGAAATCATTCCAAAAAAGTCAAACAACTATTAAACCATAAATGACAAATTCCACAGCACCCGACTTACTTTTGAAAAACCTTTGCTTTTTCCCCACAACGGGAATAACGCTGTGCGAACAACTTACCGATTGCTACCGGCAATTTACCGAAAGCATAGTAAATAATGGATTTTCAATACGTTGTGTTATAAAACAAACAATTTTTATTTCAGTTGCCGGCAATACGGAATATGCGCAAATCAAACAGGAAGTACTGGCCTGTGCCAAAACTTATTTTGATGAATTGCCTCCCACCTCAATTGTAGCGCAATCACCGGAAAGCGGGACAATTGTATTGGAAGTTGTTTGCCTTGCAGGCCTTCAATCCGGTGAACTTTCGCACCGGAAAAACGAAACGGCTTCCTGGCTGGTTTTCGAACGGGGAAACATGAAAATGCTGATCGCTTCCTGTTCAGGCGAGGTAATGGAACAGGCAAACATTCTACAGCAAAGCACTTCTGCCTTCGAACAACTGCAACATATTCTGGCAGAGGAAAATATGGGTTTTTCGGATGTGATGCGCCAATGGAATTATATTGAAAAAATTATCGCAACTGATCATAACAGCAATCTAACGAGCCAGCATTACCAGGTTTTCAACGATGTACGTTCCAAATATTATCAGCACGCCAATTTCGGTAACGGGTTCCCGGCTGCTACCGGCATCGGCATGGATTACGGAGGAATTGTTATTGACATTATCGCAGTTCAGAATGGAAATAAAGGATCTGTGGTTGCTGTAAAAAGCCCGCTTCAACTTGACGCGTATAATTATTCCCAGGCGGTATTGGCCGAAAACAATACCATGAGTGATTTTTGCCAGACAACCCCAAAGTTTGAGCGAGCCAAAATACTGGGTACCCCGGCAAACAAATGGGTATTTATCTCAGGAACGGCAGCAATAAAAGGGCAGGTAAGCATTCCCGAATTAACCGCTGAAAGTCAGACCGAAATGACTGTTCAGAATATCCTCAACCTGATTTCCATCGATAACCTGAAAAAACACGGGATTAATTCCGGCGAAAAGGCAAGAATGAGCAATTTACGCATTTACGTAAAAAACAGAACCGATATGCCGCAGGTGAAAGCTATTTGCGACAATTATTTCCCTCAAATACCTGCTATATATATTGTTGCTGATATTTGCAGGCCGGAGTTATTGGTTGAAATTGAAGGACAAGCGATAATATAACACGTATGATGAAGTTGAAAATCCTGAATCTCACAACCTTGTTTCTGGTACTTACCATGCTGGCAGCCTGGTGGATAACGGCTTCGGTAATAAGTCCGTTTCTACAGTATCACTTTCAGCAAACGGCTTTTATTACAAGCAGCTCATTCTTCGAAAAATATACCGCTTACCCTGGCGGTATGGCTGATTACATTGCTGAATTTTTCGCGCAATATTTTTCGTTTAATACCTTCGGTAGTTTTCTGATTGTTGCTGTTGCTTCATTGCAGGGGTTTATTGCATTAAATATTAGCAGCAGGCTAAAAGGAAATTTTAAAGCCGGCTATTCGGTTTTTGCTTTGATTTTGCTTTTTAGTATTGTTGTTCTGTGCGATTACCGTTACCCGTATTATGCCAGTATCAGGCTGCTTTTTGCCTTCATTTTCACATGGATTTTCTGCATACTTAACATCAGGTATGCCAGGGTAAGCATTGTTTTATGGCTTGTTTTTGCAGGCCTCCTGTTTTACATGGCAGGCGGACCGGCTTTATTCGTTTTTGCACTTGCCACGGGGATCATCATTGTGATTACCAATAAACAAAGACTATGGCTAATAAGCGTTCCCGTATTTTTAGTTATTGCAAGTTTCATGCCTTATTTCGGGTACAGGTTCATATTCTCAGGCAGCCTCGAAAATATTTATACCATAATCCTCGTCAGACCTCCGGTAATGTTGGCTTACACCCCGGAAGTTTTATTATATATCTATTATTCGCTTTTGCCAGCGATACCACTGATCGTTTTATTCTTCCTTAAATTGCCCGAAAGATCACCAAAACCCGGAGTAAAGGCAAGTAAAAATGCTTCGGGAATTGCTTTTTTAAAACAGACCCCTTTCCTGGTTTCAGTTCAGGTATTAGCATGTTTTGCACTTGGTTATTTCCTTTTTATGAAATCGTACGACCCGATTAAGAAGAAGCTGTTAACCATCGAGTATTATGCTGAAAATGAACAATGGAATGAGGTTCTGAAAACTGCCAAAACCATTAAAGACTACGATTTTAAAGTCAACTTTCATGTAAACCGGGCACTTTCGCATTTGGGCCAGCTTCCCGACCGCTTGTTCGAATACCCTCAACTGCTTGGCTCAAAAGGCCTGTTTATTGATGAAACCATGGCAGGAAGTGTTGCCATTCCAACCAGCGACTTGTATTTTGACCTGGGATTTATGAGCGAATCGCTGCACTGGGCCTTTGAGGCACAAACCCTTTTTCCTGATAGCCCCCGCATCTTAAAGCGGCTGGTAATGATCAACCTGGTAAACCGGAAGTACAACCTGGCCGGAAAGTTTCTGAATATTTTAGACGAGAATATGCTTTACCACGACTGGGTTCGCAAATACGAGCAATATATATCCGATACAACCTTAGCTTCAGCCGACAAATTAATAGCAGAAAAACGCCGCTTCAGCCCCCAAAAAGAACTCGTAAATTCCGGATCATTCGATGGGCTCAAACTTTTGGTTGAAACCAATAAGGACAACCGTATGGCGTATGATTATCTGCTTACGTTCAGTATTCTCGATTCCTATTTCCCGCAATTTGTTGATAACCTGCAATATTTCAGTAATTACAACATAAAAACATTGCCACGGTCGTGGGAAGAAGCTCTTGCACTTTATATCGCCAAAACGAGATCCGTACCGCCTTTTGTAACTCCCGAAATGATCTCTCAAACATGCATAAAACGGTTTACCGATTTCAATCGCAGGGCAAAAGAATATAAAAATAACGTTCAAGCCGGGAAGGATGCCCTTTTCACAGATTATGGCGATACATTCTGGTACTATATTTTGTATCTCAATCCTAAAGTAACGAACATTCTACAAAACAAAATGCCGGTTTTATGACAAAAAAATACGTTAACTTGCTGGTTGTTTTCATTAGTATCGTTTTAGCATCATGCCATTCGAAGATTGAGAATTTCAAAGATATACAACGGCTGCCTGTGATCTTTCCGGATTATACCGGTATAGTAATACCTCCCAATATTGCCCCGCTCAATTTCAAAATCATTGAACCGGGCACCGAATATGAGGCCCGTATCTTCGTAAAAAAAGAAAATCAGATTATTGTACGAAGCAAAACTCCAAAAATCCAGATAGATATTAAAAAGTGGCATTCGCTTTTGCAGGACGGAAAAGGGGCAAAACTTCTTATTGAAATACTGGTGAAAGATAAAA
>JAIFMH010000292.1 GCA_020048595.1 Bacteroidota bacterium
GCGATTAGGCGAAATATTTGGCTAAAGTAGTCCTGTTGAGGCTACAAAATTTTAATCTCATTTTACTCTTTTACCACCTTAAAGCCCTGTATTTGCAGGGCTTTTGCGTTTTAAGAGAAAATATGCTAAGGGTGGAAGCGGTTAAATAAGAGATTTTCATCCCGATTTCACATCCTGCCTTGCCCGAACGTGTTTGTAAAGCGTACTCAACGTAGCAAAGCTATAGCACCATTTATCCATACGTTGCAGTTAAATAAAGGCCATCTCAATTTTATAGTTGAACCAGCATGATTATATATCGAATTACGTTAATTTTACCCTTTAAAAGGTAACATCTGGATTTACTGCCTGACAACTTACTGCTGCATTCAATTCAATAATAATAAACATGAAGCAACAAAAATTAAAAGCAAAACTTATATTACTCACAGCCTCATTACTAATTACCATGAATGTATTTGCACAAGATCCTGATTTTTATATTTATCTCTGTTTTGGACAGTCAAATATGGAAGGACAAGGAAAAATCGAAGAACAGGATAAAAATGTTGATAGTCGTTTCAGGGTAATGCAGTCTTTTGATTGCACTAATCCGGATAGAACAAAAGGGACATGGCGTACAGCAGTTCCTCCTTTATGCCACTGTATGTCCGGTCTTTCCCCCGCTGATTATTTTGGCAGAACCATGGTTGAAAAGCTTCCTGGCAACATAAAGATTGGTGTTATTAATGTTGCAATTGGCGGTTGCGATATCCGGCTGTTTGACAAGGATTTATACCAGGATTATAATTCTGCATACGCTGAAGATTGGTTTACCAATATAATCAAGGCTTATGAAGGAAATCCGTATAAACACCTGATCAATCTTGCAAAGCTTGCTCAGAAGGATGGGGTAATTAAAGGCATTCTGTTGCACCAGGGGGAAACAAACACCGGTGATACTCAATGGCCTGCGTATGTCAAAAAGGTATACAATGATATGTTGAATGACCTTTCTCTTAGTGCCGATTCGGTTCCCCTGCTTGCGGGTGAAGTATCCTCGGCTAAGGGTAATTGTTGTTCTGCTATGAATCCGATTATTAACAGTCTTCCTAATACTATTCCTTCTGCACATGTTATTTCATCGGAAGGCTGTACAGCCCAGGATAACGCGCATTTTGACTCAGAAGGGTACAGAGAACTGGGAAGACGCTATGCGTTAAAAATGCTATCATTGCCAGGCTATTAAGAAGTTTGCACTGAATTTGAACAGGGGAAAATCCTGCAACCGACTCCTTTTTCATGGTTTTAGATTCACCGCTTTCGCTGTCGTGCTTCTCCTTTAGCGTGCCGCTAACATCTACCTTAGTATAATTATAGTATCTGTCTTGCATCACTCTCTCCGTCAAATACAAACTATTTAATGGTGATGAAGTGTATTTTTGTGACCGTCACAATAGTTGAATGGATTAGAATGGAATTGCTGAATATGTTTTACTGTGTTTACACCGTTATGCATCGGGTGATATGCGCCAGAAAATGTTATTAGTAAGATGAAAGCATGAAGCTAAATAATACCAGGTTTTTAATTATCTGTTTTCATGTAACCGTTTATATTGTTGTGCGTCATACTACAACTGGTGCGACTTCTAACCGGTAAAATTCAGAAAAACATAACAAATCATTAAAAACAGTGAATTATGAGAAAATTCAGCCTTATACTCAGTATGTTCCTCATATCAATAACCATGATGGGACAAGGAACCGTTATCACAAAATACATGAACCAGTATGCCGATAACGAAAAATTCACAAAAGTTTCGGTGAGCCAGAAAATGTTCTCGATGTTTACTAACCTGGAAGCTGGCAGCGCTGCCGAAAAGGAATTTCTGCAGGCGGTAAGCAAGCTGAAAGGGCTGAAAGTATTGATGGCCGATAGTATTCCTAATTCCGCCGCTATTTACAAGCAGGCAGTTGCCGATGTAAACAAAGCCGCTTACGAAGAGTTGGTGTCAATAAATGATGCCCGGGGAAACATGCTGTTTTCGACAAAGGAAAGCAACGGCATCATTTCGGAATTGATTATGGTTGCAGGCGGGAAAAACCAATTTGTTATGATAAGTTTATACGGCAACATCGACCTGAAGAATATTTCGAAGATAGCACAGCAAATGCGTGTACCCGGTTTCGACCAACTTAAACATATTGATGATGGTAAAAAAAAGTAAGCTGATTCTGGTTTTCTGTTTGCTGGCAGGGATGTTTCCAGCCCTCAAGGCACAGGAAATGCCTTTTAAAGACTATGCAGATACGCACAAAGACAGGAAATTCTGTTTTTATCCCAGTACACTGCGCATGATTAATATTGCCAAAGATCCCGACTATAATGAGCTGGTAAACGGAATTGAAAAACTGCTTGTTTACACGCTCGATTCGGCAGCAAAAGCCAGCCAATCATACAAAAGCATCATTACTTCGTATAAAAAAATCGGATTTGAGGAATACGCCTCCATGTCTGGTGGAGAAACAAATTTCTTTTTGTACGGAAAGGAAAACAAAGATGAAAATCAATTTGTAGGAGTGATGAAAACGGAAGATGGGATGTATGCTTTTTATATGCGTGGCCAGATTGGATGGCAGAAAATTCCGGCATTGATGCAGAGTTTTCAAGCGGATGACATGATCAATATTTTTGACCTCAACAAACAGAAAAGTGGAAAACGTCCTCAAAATAAATAGCCTTTCAAAACGCTTTGGCAGAATTCAGGCAGTTGACAAGTTGGACTTGACGGTTACTAAAGGCCAGGTTTTTGGCATACTCGGTCCTAACGGGAGCGGCAAAACCACAACACTAGGAATGATACTCGAAGTAGTTGCGCCAGGCGGGGGAACCTTCGAGTGGTTTAGCAATGTAAAAGCTGTTGAAGCCCGCAAAAATATCGGTTCGATACTCGAAACACCCAGTTTTTATCCTTACCTCACCGCGGTGCAGAACCTGCGCATCGCAGCTCACATCAAGCAATGCGGAACCGGAAGAATTGAAACCGTGTTGGATCTGGTGGGTCTGATCGACAGGAAAGATGATAAATTTAAAACATACAGCCTGGGGATGAAACAACGCCTGTCCATAGCGTCAGCCTTGCTCTCCGACCCGCCGGTACTGATTTTAGACGAACCCACCAACGGCCTCGATCCGCAGGGAATAGCCGAAGTGCGTGATTTGATTAAAGAGATTGCCTCGCAAGGTAAAACCATCATCATGGCCAGTCACCTGCTTGACGAAGTTCAGAAAGTGTGTACCCATTTTTGTGTTTTGAGGAAAGGAATTAAGATTCATGAAGGCAGTGTACAAGATACTCTCGGTGAAATAAACCGTGTGGAAGTGGCAAGCCAGGATATGGAAAAGCTGGAAAAATGCCTGGACAGTTTCCCCGGGCTGGAGTCCGTTCAAAAAACCGGTAACAGTCTATTTGTTGCATTGAAGCCGGATTTTACTTCGGCAGAAATTAATGATTTTTGTTTTAAACACGGAATAGTTTTAAAGAAATTGGTCACCCAAACCAATTCCCTGGAAAAGGAATTCCTCAAAATACTGAAAGAACATGATTAGGGCGCTGAAATTGGAATGGCTGAAGATCAGGAACTACCGCCTTTTCTGGATATTAATCGGGATGTACCTGCTGGCCTTGGTCGTAATTGCTTCAGGCGGCGGGCTGTTTCTGGCATGGCTGAAAAGGCAAGGTGTTGATTTCAACGGAATTGACCCTACTATTCTGCCGATTTATGATTTTCCCGATATATGGCAAAACATAGCTTACCTCGGTTCGTTCAATAAAATTTTACTGGCGTTTATTGTA
The DNA here is from genome assembly GCA_020048595.1 of Bacteroidota bacterium. Taxonomy (GTDB): domain Bacteria; phylum Bacteroidota; class Bacteroidia; order Bacteroidales; family UBA4417; genus UBA4417. The sequence continues at coordinate 3,837 of JAIFMH010000292.1, forward strand.
ATTATTTCCGTTAACAATGATGTGGTTTATAACACCATGCGCCAGAATGTAATTGACGGCATCAGCAAAAAAGAATTCCTGTTGAGTAAAATGTCATTTATCGTTGCCATGGCGTTCATCAGCACACTGTTTCTTTTTCTTGCCGGGCTTGTAAACGGTTCGATTTACTCCCATGTTTGGGGCGTTGAATTTATTTTCGACGAAATGGAATTCCTGGCAGCTTATTTTTATGATATCCTGGTTTACTGCACACTGGCATTCCTGCTGTCACTTATCATCAAAAAAGCGGGTTTCATTATTATTGCGCTGTTTTTGTACACCATTATGTTTGAGCCGGTTGCTACTGCTATTTTTCAGAATGCACCTTATTTCAGGGACGGTATTATGCCGGAAATTGTTCAGTATCTGCCAATTAAATCGTTGAATAATCTCATTCCTTTTCCTTTCAGCCGGTATGTTTTTATGGAAATAGATGATTTTGTTCCACTCAAAGCAATTATTGGCAGCACGGTTTGGTTCGCTGTTTATCTGTCTTCAATCGTTTTTATTTTGAATAAAAGGGATTTGAAGTAAAATCAAATATCAGTGTGTTTTTTAGTTTCATTGCCGTTTCCATAAATGCTTTAATGCTGTAAAGAGCGGATTGAAACTATTCATGAAAATGAACAGTCTGCAAGTCCTAAAATTTACAGCTAAATGGATTTTTGATACTCTGTTTATTGAGAATCATATGGTAATTGAGGAAATAACTTAAGTCCTGAATTATTTTTAATAACGTACCAGTAAGCTGTTTCAATAAAAATGCGGGAATAAGTCAGTACGAAAAATACTGAAAGTACTCATACATAACCTGAGGCAGGTTCACGAATGGTATTGGATTATTGTTTTAAAATAGCTTCCTTTATTTTATTTGTTCTGTATTTGAGGCGCCAAACAAATCATGTGGTTTCTCGCTGAATGTATCATTAAATACAAATACAGTGAGGGTGATGTAGGCGATAAATGCCACCACAATAAGCATCTGGATTCCGGATGTCTTCTGAATATCCTGTCTGTCTTTCACTTCGCATACTTCACCGGGGCAATACTGCGCTTTTTCTTTATATACAAACGAATAGAATTTGCATCCCAGGCAAATACCAAAAACTGATTCGAAGAAAAGGAATATCAGGCAAATCATACAAATAAGCCCGGTTATAACACTGTATGAATTTACTACTACCACAAGAATGAACATGGTAACAGCCAGAACAATGCCGATTATCCAGGCAAACTTTTTTTGTTTGGCGCCAACATATTCGGGAACCTGGTTTCTTACAATCAATCGCCCGATGATGAGTGATGGCGAAAACCTGGGGCTGATAAAAACGCGTATCAGAAGGTCAGTAAGGAATATTACAACCGCATATTTAAGCAGCAGGAAGTCGAACTTTGTTGCTGCCGTTTGTATTGCGATAAACATCATTAAAAAGAGTATCCCTGCTGCCGCTCTTATTTCGCGTTCGTTTACAACAGGAATTGAATATCCTGCCACATCTTCTCCAAATTTTATTATTTTATTTTCTTTTCCCATTTTTCACTCTTTTTAAATTGTTGATTATTATGATTATAAAATACCATAAGTACTACTGACCGGAAGATCCGCTTATTGACATTTATTTCTTAAAATGCAAAAATCGCCTGTAAAAAATGTGGATTGATGCCTGAAAAATCCATCATGGTTGACATGCCAAATATACTGAATCCTCTGTTACATCTAGATAGTGAAATATGTATTTGGATACTATCAGCAGTCTATCTCTTTGATTGTGAGTATTTAAGTTAGCGAGAAAAAGTAGTAAGCCGGAAGTTAACGAATTAGTAAAAAGCTCTAATTGAACCTGAATTATGGAATTATGTTCAATTCCACATAAAACAAAAACCTGGTTAGCCTGTTAACTTAGTTCAATTAAACTAACGTAAGGTTTCATAAAGGCAATGCATCAAATTCCTTTTATATTCCGGATCAGCAGGAATTTTCTCGTTTTGGGTTTAATCCTAGGCATAAGCAGGCTGATGCGTGTAAAATGCTTTTAACTTTTTGCATGAATCCATCCATCGATATACAAAGTGATCACGTTGCCATGTCCATCATTCTTGATGCTATGGAAAAACGGGCTAACGAAATACTTGAAAACGGCAATGTTGATTATTTCAGGATTGGCCAGATTCTTGATTTCCTTCATAATTATACGGATAATCTCCATTATGAAAAGGAGGAGCGTATACTTTTCCCGGCTGTAATGGACGTTACCAAGCCCTGGATTTCGAAGACGATCAACAATTTAATACATGAACACGCAGTAGCCCGGGAGTATATAAAAGAAATTGACAAACTCCTGTATGAATGCCTTGCCGGTGATTCTGCCGCACTACAGAAGTTAGGTTCCGTTATGCTGAGCTATGTAGAGCTGGAAAAAAATCACATTAAGGTTGAAGACGATGTTGTAATGCCTCTATTTAAAAGGCTGCAGGAATCAAATAAGCTGGATGAATTCAAATTTGAATTTAAGCAATTGCCGGTCGAAAAAATTGATCACCTGAAATACCTTGAATACTACAGGTTGATTAATATCCTTTCAACGGAGAATATTTACGGGAATAAGCCAGGCATGTAAGCCGGAATCAGAATACTGTAAACTCATACAGGAGAATGACAATTCTGCCGAAAGCGGCGGAAACCAGACGTGTGCCTCAAGGTATAAAAAAAGTCCTGCTGCTGGCAGGACTGGATGTATATTGAAATGTTTCCCGGTATTTTCCCGGAAACATTATTCTGTTTCAGGCATTTCATCAATTATACCGTTGTTTGAACTGATAAATTCAGTTACATCAAAACGGATGAAATCTAATTCATTGACCGGCAATTCAGTTATTACATCGGAGTTTCCTTCAGCAAAGCTGTTCACATCAAAACGCAGGTAATCAAATTGATTTGCTTCCGGCAACTCTATTACTTCCGATTCATTTTCATTCAAAAAGGTATTTACATCGAAACGCAGGTAGTCGAGGGTATTGTATATGGCGTCAGATTCTGTATTTTCGTTAATGAATTTATTTACATCGAAACGCAGGTAGCTGAAATCTCTTTCGGGTACGATTGAAAGTGCCAGGCTCTTTGTACCGGATTTTGGTGAATCACCAGTATTAGAACTGCCGGAATTAGCTATTGACGATACCGACATAAACAATACTAAACTGAATATTGCAAGAACTGAAGTTAATTTTGTTGTTTTCATTTGGTTTATTTTTTTATCTCTTTCGAGGAGGTTTTACGTTTAGTTGATTGATGTGTATTAATGACGTTTTGTTAAGATAAAAGTTACAATAACCTGATTTTTTAATTGTTATGATTTTGTTAATTTTGAGTGTCTTTCAGTTTTTGTTCCTTTTGATATTAAAACGATACAAAGATACCATCACTGCATAGCGTGTAAAAAACATATTCTACCGATGGCGGTAAGTGCCGGATGAATGGATGAAATTTATCGATGAATGGCTTTTGTTGCTTTATTGATATCGGTAAGTTATACCAAAATCACTATATATTCTATTGCCAGTCAGCTTTATAAGGGTAATATACAGCACATATTGGTACCCGGCACGCATCAGGGTAAGTCTGCAAAGCCCTTTGGCTCTGGCGCAAAATGCAGGAAAAACCGGGTTGATGCACGAAAACATACGCAAAATACAGCTGTAAATGTGTGTGCCGGGTGGAAATGGATCAGACTAAATCCACTTGCAGATTTCACGGCTTCAATGTATATTTGCTCCTGGTTGACGGGCCATAGCTGTTTGCTCCGGTACCGGGCATTGTCGAAAAAAGCTGAACCACAAGAGTGCAGATAATATACACTAATTCAATTTTCAAATCATATATATCCAAAGCCATGAAAAACAAAGTACTGCTGATCGTTATCCTGCTGATTTCTTCCGTTTTTTCAGTGTATTCACAATCGAAAACAAAAATTGAACTGAAAGATAACTGGTACTACCTTAACGGGCAGAAGTTTTTTATTAAAGCAATAGGCTATGAAATTGGTGCGCGGCCCGGGCAGCATCCTTATGAAGGTGTGAGGAATGACGACCTGGATTTTTTGAAATTTGATCTGAAAGTGATCAAAGAAGGTGGCTACAACGCCATCAGGACCTGGAGTGAATTTTCCGAAACTCAATTGAAACTTGTACAGGAATCGGGACTGAAACTGATTATGGGATTAGAAGTTAATCCTGAAGGCGATTATGCTGACCCAGGATTTGTAAAGGAATGCGTCGAAAGAGTGAAGAAGGTCACGGCTTTTGCCAGGAAATATGATTGTATAATTACCTACCTGGTTATCAATGAACCACAGACTGATCATATATACAAGGTAGGCGGAAAGGCATTTGTTGATCTGATGAAAACCTTGATTGACGAACTCCACAAAGGACACCCGGGAATCCCGGTAACGCTCTCGGCAAATTCTATGATCAGCGATTATATGGACGAAAGCTTTTTTGATGTTTATTCATACAATTGTTACGATCATTCCGAAGCTCAGACTGCTACCATGGGTTTTAAAGATTATGTGAAAGGATTAAATGAGCTAAACGGGCTAAATAAACCTTTTATAACTACGGAATTCGGTTATTCGGTTTCGCATAAGGGATCGGGCCGGTATGGCGGCAACACCCTCAAACAGCAAAGCGACGGACTTATCGCGAATTACCGCGACTTACTTGATGCCGGAATTGTAGGAATGTGCCCGTTTTATTATGCCGATGGCTGGTGGAAAGGCGGCGATAAAAACAACCATGCTTTAGATCAACCGGAGGAATGGTTCGGTTTCTGGGGTTACAGCGATGTGAACGACAAATATGGTTCACCACGCCCTGTATGGTTTGCCATGCGCGATTACATGAAAGCACTTATTATCAGTCCCAAAAATAATACAATTTACACCGGGACCTCCTTACCGCTGGAACTTTATAACGACAAGGATATCAAAAAAGTGGTAATAAAATACCTGGACAAAGTAATCTATACAAAAGCCATAAGCAGCGAAGGCTATTTCGCCGATCAGGTTACGATTTCTCCCAATGGAATTGAGGATATGGAGCTCGCATTCGAATTTTATGATAAAGAAAATAAACAGATTAAAAATGAATCCATCAATATACTGGCTTCAAAAACTGCTATCGAATTGCCAAAACTGACTATTGAGGTTATTCCTGGAAAAGATTTAAATGAAGGCAAAATTGCGAGCATAAAAACCACGATAGAAACTAAAGACAATTTCAAACTGCTTGGTGATCTGAAGGTAAGCTATAATACCCATGTTGGATGGGAAGTCGGGCCACAGGCATCCGTTTCAATTAAAGATCAGCAGGACAAAAAGATAATTACCGCCGAAAATTTCTTCAATATTCCTGATAACTGCTGGGTTGTAAACGCATCGGCAGGTATTGCGGTTCAGTATGGTAAATTCATATTCCGAATCCATGACCAGAAAATCATTTTCAGGGGTAACTGGGCGAGCGAGGTTGGACGGAAGTAAATGATTTTTGCAATCCG
>JAIFMH010000346.1 GCA_020048595.1 Bacteroidota bacterium
TTAAAAAATAATCAGGATAAAATTGAATTTCAGGATTCAGAAATATCCTTTCATGAGACTAATTTTAATGATCTTCCCCTCTTCCGGGAAAAATATCCTGTAGTTAACGTAATTTTCCCCCAAAGGGGAAATATAATTTTTCTGCCCTTTTTCGGCTCCTTCCAGGGACGGGGTAAACCGAAAAGGGGCAGAACAAAATTGCTTTTTTGAAATCCGAAAATTACTAAAATCAAACACTTGTGATAAGAAAATATTCATTCTCCATATTGATAGCTTATGCATTTTTAAGCTCAGCCGTATTTTCTCAACCGGTTAAAATAGAAGTGTTTGGCAACCAGATCCTGGAAAAATCATACATCGGCAATGGCGTTCAGTGGAGCGCATATCCAGGCAGGGATATTTCGGAGAAGAGCTGGGAACGCGTTCTGGAACGTATCGACTTTATGAAACTGAATTTCATCAGGCTGATGGTTGATGGAAGCGATTACTGTCAAACCTACCCTGTTGGCGGGAAACCTGTTTATACATTCGAAAACGAAAAAATCAAACGTGTATTAAAGGTTCTGGATTATTGTGAGAAAAATGGTGTTGCTGTGATCCTTGGCGAGTGGGACAATCCAAGAGGTAAAAACAAAGAGGTTGATCCCGCAAAGAAACAGCTCAAATGGGATGGCATTAACGAAACAGATCCCCGCTGGACCGAAATGGTGGGTGAATTTATAAACTACCTTGTCAACATAAAAAAGTATACCTGTATTAAATACTACAACCTTGGAAACGAACCAAACGGATATTGGATGAGCTGCGAGAGCTTTGAAACCTGGCGGACGTCCATATTGAACCTGCAAAAGGAACTGGTAAAAAGGGGCTTGAAGCAAAAAATCAAAATTGTCGGCCCCGATTGTGCCTGGGGAAACGACTGGATCAAGAAAATTATTGATGATAAAGAACTGGCTGCCGCTATTGATGTGTATGAAGTGCATTGGTATGCTACGGATGAAGAAATTGAAAATGCTGATTTTGAAAAGGAGATGGCTTATTACCGCGATTATATCACTCAAAATGATCCTAACGGCAAAACGAAGCAGTTCTTTATGGGTGAAGCCGGAATGTTAACCGGTAAAAACGATTTCGACCAGCAGAAAAATATTGCTACTTTCCAATACGGCGTGTGGATGGCCGATTTTATTGTTCAAAGCATGAGAGCTGGCCAGGCAGGCCTTATAGCCTGGGATCTTGACGATGCCATGCATACCAGTGGTAAGCCAGGCAAAGGGAATGATATTACCGATTACAACTGGAAGGAATGGGGTTTCTGGGACAGTTTCGGCGAGGAAAAAGGCAAGCCCGAACTAACAAACATGAGGCCTTGGTTTTATACTTGGTCATTATTGTCGAAATACGTTCCGGCGGGAAGCCAGGTTCTGAAAACAAGCGATTCGGGCATTGCCGGTTTGAGAAGTACTGCATCTAAAACTTTTGCAAATGGCAAAATTGAATATACCTTTGTGATTGTTAACGAAAGCACGGAGAAAAGAACAATAAACCTCGTTCTGAATAACGTGAATGATATTAATCTTAACCATTTTAACTATTTTGAAGCAGATATGCCCGTTGATCAGCATGGCTTTGCAGTAGCTAAAACCGTTTCTAAAAATGTTGATCTCTCAAAGGGAACTATCATTGAAATGCCATCAAAAGGTGTGGTGATTCTTACAAGTCTCGAATAAATCACAACCAGATTGGAAATCAATTTAAAAAGCAATTCTGATTTTATGAAGAAGTACACATTGAGCTTTGCGCTCCTAACATTCGCTCTGATGACCATTTCATTTTCCCTTCAGGCACAAACATCAGTTTTATCAATGGAATTGAATACAAACTGGGAATTCAGGCAAACAGGAACAACAGCCTGGCTTCCGGCAACTGTGCCCGGTACGGTGCATACTGATTTACTTAACAATAAAAAAATTGAAGATCCCTACTACAGGCTTAACGAGCGGAGCATTCAATGGATTGATAAAGTGAACTGGGAATACCGGACTTCTGTTAACCTTTCGGCTGAAATGGCACAAAAGCAGAACATTGCTATGGAATTTGAAGGTCTGGACACGTATGCCGATGTGTTTATTAACGATCAACTGGTGCTGAGCGCTGATAATATGTTCCGTACCTGGACTATCGATGTTAAAAATCATTTAAAGCAAGGAAAAAATCAAATCCGGATTCTACTTAAATCACCAGTTGTAATTGGTTTACAGAAACAGGAAGCACTGGGTTTCGGACTTCCAGCTGCTAACGATCAGTCTGTTTTAGGAGGGTTGGGCAGTAATCCGGTAAGTGTATTTACGCGCAAAGCAGGGTATCATTTTGGCTGGGATTGGGGTCCGCGGCTTGTAACTTCAGGCATCTGGCGGAAAGTACATCTTAAAGCCTGGGATAGTCAAAAGATTGAAAGCATCCATATTGTACAGAGTTCACTGGGTGCCAAATCTGCAGTTTTAAAAGCTGAAATTGAAATAACAGCTTTACAGGAAGGCAAACAGGAAATTACTGTTAAAGTGAATAATATCATTGCCTCCAGTCAGCTTATCAACATGCAGAAAGGAACTCATATTTATCCTGTTGATTTTGAAATTAAAAATCCAAAACTCTGGTGGCCCAACGGACTCGGGGAACAAATCCTGTATACTGTTACGGCTGTTTTAGGTACTGATCAGGCTGTTGCCGACAGCAAATCAGTTCAAACAGGTTTGCGCACGGTCAAGCTTATCCGCAATCCCGATGCAGATGGCAAGGGCGAGAGCTTTTACTTTGAAGTAAACGGAAGGCCTGTATTTATGAAAGGTGCCAATTATATACCAAATGATGTTTTTCTTCCCAGGGTAACACCCGAAAAATATGAAACTGTTGTGAAAACAGCTGCACAGAGTAATATGAATATGCTCCGCGTTTGGGGTGGTGGAGTTTATGAGGACGATCTTTTCTATGACCTCTGCGATAAATACGGAATACTGGTTTGGCAGGATTTTATGTTTGCCTGCAGCATGTACCCCGGTGATCCGGCTTTCCTGGATAATGTGAAAAACGAGGCCATCGATAACGTGAAGCGGCTGAGGAATCATCCCAGTATCGCACTCTGGTGCGGCAACAACGAAATTGAAACCATGTGGGCGCAATGGGATGAAAAAGCAGGCTGGGGTTATAAACAACTCTATAACGCGCAGCAACGCGAGATTATCTGGAATGCCTACGATGCAGTATTTCATCATATTTTACCCGATGCTGTAAAGGATTTCGCACCGGATCAAGCCTACTGGCATTCTTCTCCTTCAGCCGGATTTGAGAAACTTGCCAGTTACGAAACACGTTCCGGCGATATGCATTACTGGGGCGTATGGCACGGACTTCATCCGTTCAGTGATTTCCGCAAATACAAAGCCCGGTTTATGAGCGAATACGGCTTCCAGTCGTTTCCTGAATTTAAAACTGTTCAGAAATATACCATTCCCTCCGATTATGATATCGAATCGGAAGTTATGGCATCGCATCAACGTTCAGGAATCGGGAACTTACGCATTAAACAATACATGACTGAAGATTATAAGATCCCGGCAGATTTTGAGCAGTTTCTGTATATCGGCCAGGTATTGCAGGCCGAAGGCATCAAAATGGCTATGGAATCGCACCGCCAGGCAATGCCATATTGCCAGGGAACTCTGTACTGGCAGATCAACGATTGCTGGCCGGTAGCTTCGTGGAGCAGCATGGACTATTACCAACGATGGAAAGCTGTGCAATATTTTGCCCGCGATGCATATAAAAACTCAATTATTTCAACCATTGAAGAAAACGGCAAAATCAAAGTTTTTGGTATTTCGGATTTACTCACGCCACAAAAAGGATTGCTGAATATAAAACTGATCGATTTCCAGGGAATCACACTCTGGGAAAAGACACTTAAAGCTCAGCTACCAGCAAACTCCTCGAACGTGATTTTTGAAACAGATACCACTGAATTGCTCAGCCTGGTTGGCAGAACCAAATGTATGATGGTTACAACCTTTGAATCAGGAAAAAATGTAATTGATACCGACTATCATTTTTTTGCCAAAGTAAAAGACCTTAAACTGACAGATCCGGTTATTACGCTCGATATTCAGGAAAATTCTGATGCATTTTCAGTTACCATTCATACCGTTGACCTGGCCAAAAATCTTTTCCTTACCAGTACCAACAGCGAGGTTCAGTTTTCGGATAACTTTATGGATATCCTTCCGGGTCAGTCGGTTACTGTAACATGCCCGAGATCAATTGGGATTGAAGAGTTTAAAAGTGGGTTGAAGTATTTAACGGTAAATCAGACAGGGAAATAAAAAGGCTTTGTCGGCATTCCATATGTTGCTTTTGGCTACATGATGCTTCCTGAATCATTATTTTTCAGTCAACAAAAGTTTCCCTGATAACATCTTTGCATGCTTTGATTTCAGATTTCGTTAATTTTCCTAAAACTTTCTGAATTCTGACCTTGTCAACTGTTCGGATCTGGTCTATAACTATCATTCCTTTCATTCCATCATGTTCCACAGCAACCCTGGTTGGATACTTTTTGAGATTAGTAGTCATAGGAGCAAGAACAATAGTATTCAGGTACTTGTTCATCTCGTCAGGCGAAACAACCACACACGGCCTCGTTTTTTTGATTTCACTCCCTAAAGTCGGATCTAAGTTGACCAAAACTATTGAATACTGATTTATTTCCATTCTTCGAAAGTTTCGCTGTCGAACACATCGTTAACTAATAATTGGTCATCATTTTCCAAACGCATTTTTTGGAAAGCTGTTTCCCAATTCTTTCTAGGTTTTTCAATTGGTTTAAGAATAATCCGACCTTTCTCCAGAATAATCTCAACTTTTTCGCCAATATTATATTTCTCAAGAATGGATTTACTTAACCGAAGTCCTTTGGAATTGCCTATTTTTATGATAGATGTCTCCATGTTGCTTAAATAATTGTGACTACAAAGTTATTACATTTAGTACAAATATCCAAATTCGGTTTATTAAAGTAGTGATATAAGTGGACCATGAAAAATGGCGGGGTACATGGACTGTTTCTCCTGGCAATATTTTATTTGCTGGCTCATGTGACCTTGCAGAATATATTGAATCTTATCAAACCCCTGGTCCGCAAGAGTCTTATTCTCTGGCATGTGCATGCGAACATCAGATAGAATCCGTACAAACTGCACAAGATAAATACTACCAGTTTTATCTCAATATACCAGTTACGCGCATCCATCAGAAATAAGACGCGATGATGGCAATATAATTAGTTATTAATCCCACACATACTTCCAGCTATTATCCTTCTGCCTTTTCCAGACCGTGTGAAAAACACCTTTATATTCCACAGGATTACCAACAGTGTCCTTAATCTTCCAGGTATATTTGCCATACGTATATCCAATATCCCCGGATTCAGAAACATCAATAAAATCAGGTGTCCAGTTAACTACGGCATCTTTCAGGGCTTTTTTCTCATAATAGAGTTTAATGTTTTCGCTGCCTTTTATAATCGTGTCATTCTCCCTTTTTATAACAGCGTTTATATCTGCAAAATAGTAAAAGGCCTCGGCGACGCCCTTTTCTGATGTCATCTTCTCAAAGGCTTTTTCAGCCTGGAATATTTCCGTCTTGATTTCTTCCTTGCTTTTTGAAGTACCGCATCCGGCGAGCAGGAGAATTACCGGGATTAAAAGTATTGCAGATTTCATAGTGGTCAGATTTAAATCTAAGAATTTTTCTGTCTTTTTTAAACGGAAATCAATAATCCCTATTCACTCATGTCTTATTTTCTGAAGCGTACGAATGAAGATTTCAAATGATTCAACGAACACAGCCTGTCCGTTATGGCAACAGTAGTTATTTCATGAATTTCTCCAAAACTAGTTTGTTGTCATAAAAAACTTGTATTCTTTCTGCTGAGTCCATAATAATTTGTCGTACGATATTTTTGTAAAATTGTTCTGCATAGTCTAATGAATCAAAGTTATTAATAATTTTCGCTATTTCTTCTGAGTCGAAATTTCCACGATACACATATCCAATTATACTATCAAATTTAATTGTCGTGGAATTCTTATCATTTACTAAAATACGGACAAGAGCCTTTAATTCAATAGAATCATTTGAAGGATGAAAATACAAAACAAATAAAGAATCATTCAAGTTTCGCAATGTATCGCTGAAAGGATGCGCTGGACTTAACCTGTTGATCAAATTTCCTTTCTCTAGATTGAGTTCATATTGATTACCTATCTTTTTTTTATAATTTACGTCTATATGCGCATAATCTGTCGGATGACTACAAAGAAAAAGAAAGTAACTAACAACAAACAAAGCTAGAATTCCAAATATTAAAAGTGAATTTTTAGCTATAAATTTTGGTATAATTTTCATTCTGTCGGTTTTCTATATATTGCTGCCAACGTTTGACGCTCCCGGAAAATCGGGACAAAATATGGCAGTGCGGGATTAAATTGTTGCTCA
>JAIFMH010000250.1 GCA_020048595.1 Bacteroidota bacterium
TTCAGTAAAACTTTACACCTGCAACGCAATGAAGTACAACACATTCGTGCCGAACAACATGCAGAGCCGCTACCCGATTTTACTAAATTTGGTGAGATAGAATTGCAGGCAATGAGCAATATCCGTTTCAAAACAGCCGAACATTTGAGTTACGCCTGGCATACCATTCCGCATGTAACCCAGTTCGACAAGGCAGACATTACAGCGTTAGAAGAATTTCGTAAAAGTTACGCCAAAGAAGCCGAAAAACAAGGTGTGAAATTGACTGTAACAGCCATTTTGGTAAAAGTGATTGCGTTAGCACTGAAAAAGTTTCCAAATTTTAACGCCAGCGTGGACATGCAAAACAAACAAATTGTGTACAAAAAATACTTCAATATTGGTATTGCTGTTGATACGGAATTTGGGTTGATGGTACCTGTGATTCGCAATGCCGATAAAATGACTGTGATTGAAATTGCTCGCGAAATGAATGTGTTGGCTGAAAAAGCCCGCACTAAAAAAGCAGGCATTGCCGATTTGAGTGGCGGTTGCTTTACCATTACCAACCTGGGTGGAATAGGAGGAACAGCGTTTACACCTATAATTAATGCACCTGAAGTAGCTATTTTGGGTATTTCGCGCGGACAAATGGAACCTGTATATATAGATGGAAAATTTGAACATCGCTTGATGTTGCCGTTCTCACTTTCATACGATCATCGCGTGATTGATGGAGCGGATGGAATTCGGTTCTTGCGTTGGATTATTGAGGCGTTGGAAAATCCAATGAAATTAATTATTGAAGGATAAAAACATTTACAATTTAAGATTTACAATTTACGATTTATAATTTAAGATTTATACTATTAATATGGAAGATATAACAGAGAATAATTTGACTAGCCATCATGTTCCAAATTTAGGGGATAGGGGTCTTGTAGTTATTGGTGGAGGTCCGGGCGGTTATGCAGCTGCGTTTTATGCTGCTGATTTGGGTATGAATGTTACTTTAGTGGATTTGGAGAAAAATCCGGGTGGCGTTTGTTTGTATAGGGGATGCATTCCTTCCAAAGCTTTGTTACATGTTGCTAAACTAATCAATGAGGCCAAAGAAGCCAAAAATTGGGGCGTGGATTTTGGCGAGCCCAAAATTGATATTGACCAATTGAGGGCATTTAAAGATAAAGTTGTGAATCAACTTACCGGCGGATTGGGCGTTTTGTCCAAACAACGAAAAATAAATTTTGTACAAGGGCGCGCTGCTTTTACCTCGTCGAATTCCGTATTGGTAACAAAACTGGATGGAACAACAGAGCAGTTGACCTTCGACAAAGCCATTATTGCCATTGGGTCGGTTATCGCCAGTGTGCCATCGTTGCAAATAAACAGTAAACGTTTGTTGAATTCTACTTCGGCACTCGATTTGCCTACCATTCCGAAATCATTGTTGGTGGTTGGAGGTGGATATATTGGGTTGGAATTGGGTTCGGTATATGCTGCACTGGGTACAAAAGTGTCGGTGGTGGAGTTTATGGATAGATTACTTCCGGGTGCTGACAGTGATTTGGTTTCGCATTTGCAAAAACGAATTTCGAAATCATTCGATAAAATAATGCTTCAATCCAAGGTGGTTGAAATAAAAGAGGCAACAGACGGTTTGGTGGTGAAAATTGAGAATGCTGACAAACAGTTAGAAGAAATACAGTACGACTATGTGTTGATGTCAATTGGTCGCAAACCTCAAACCGGTGGACTTGGATTAGAAAACACCAAAGTTCAGGTCAACGAACGCGGTTGGATTGTTGCCGACAATACATTAAAAACCAACGACGACAACATTTATGCCATTGGCGATATTGTGGGTGAACCTATGTTAGCACATAAAGCTTCGCACGAAGGCCGCGTGGCAGTGGATGCAATTTCCGGAAAAAAGGTGACATTTGAACCCCTGGCAATTCCGGCTGTTGTATTTACCGACCCCGAAATTGCATGGGCAGGTATTACCGAAAATCAGGCCAAAGTAAAAGGAATCAACTTTGTGATATCTAAATTTCCGTGGGCAGCAAGTGGTAGAGCTACTACTCTGGACCGAAAAGATGGACTCACCAAACTGATAATTGACCCGGAAACTGAAAGAATTCTGGGTATTGGAATTTGCGGTCCCGGTGCAGGCGAAATGATTGCCGAAGGTGTGTTGGCCATCGAAATGGGCGCAACAGTAAGCGATTTGGCACTCACCATTCACCCACATCCAACCTTGTCGGAAACGGTTATGGAAGCTGCTGAATTATTTTACGGACATTCATCACATATTTATAAACCGAAAAGAAAATAATTTACAATTTAAAGAATATTGATTATTAACGAATTAGTCTCGACAGTATTAATGGTGATACATTTTTAAGGATATGGAAATTAAAGTAATTAAAAATGAAATCGACTAAAACGAAGCTTTACGAAATCTCGAAGTAGTATTCGATGCATCTGCAAATTGAAGCCCCTGACCCAATAGAAGCTATTAAATTTAAAATGGAACAAATGGATATGGAACAAATGGATATAGAAAATAGTGATTTGGCAAAAATCATTGGATATTAAAGCAGGGTTTCGGTAATGTTTAATGATAAAGGAAAGTTGACTCTGAGGATAATTCGAAAGATTCATCAAAAAATGAATATACCTTACGAATCATTAATTGCTGATTAGTAAAATAATTATTATAAAAAATGGCTGAATTTCAACTTTGAAATTCAGCCAATTTTTTTCGAAAAGTTTCAACAAAAAAATTTTTTCATAGATCACTGCCAATGAGTGAATAATACAATTTTTCCATTTAATTATGTAATACATCCAGAGTTTAAAGTACTTACTTTTGCTGAGTTACTGTTAATTAATCACTTCATTATAATAAACAAATTACTTCCTGAGCAAAACGGCTATTACCACATTCTCAGAACACTTCAAGCGGTCATAAGGATTACAGACAACATCAGTTATTTTCCGATTCGTTGAGAACCCTATTACAAAAAAATCAGTATAAAACTAAACTTTAATAATTATGTGGTTTACCAAATCAGCAAAAGAAGTATTAAACGAACTAAAAGTTGATCCGGCTTTCGGACTTTCTGACGATCAGGCCTTCACAAGATTAAATAAATACGGTGCGAATAAATTACTTGCTGAGAAAAAGAAAAGTATAATCCTGATGTTTTTTGAACAGCTAAAAAACTGGCTGATTTATATCTTGTTGGGAGCAGTGGTTATCACCATTTTTATGGGGGAGTATGTGGATGCAGTTATTATATTGCTTGTTATAATTATAAATGCTTTGCTGGGTGTTTTACAGGAAGTAAAAGCCGGAAAGGCGATTGAAGCTTTACAGAAACTAACATTCCCCAAAGCACTGGTTCGTAGAAAAGGAGTTGTTATTGAAATTGATTCTGAAAAAATTGTTCCGGGAGATATACTGGTTCTTGATGCGGGAAGAATTATTGCTGCAGATATTCGATTGATTGAATCCGTAAATCTTCAGTTGGATGAATCATCTTTAACAGGCGAATCAGTACCATCCGAAAAAGATGCTTCCCTTATTCAAACTGACCTTAAAACCCCATTGGGTGACCGGTTAAACTTAGGTTTTATGTCCACTATTATTACCAATGGCAGAGGAGTCGGTGTGGTGGTGGGAACAGGTATGAATACCGAAATTGGTAAAATTGCTTCCATCATTAACACAGAGGTAAAATCGAAAACTCCATTGGAAATCCGTTTGGATAAACTGGGGAAAACCCTGGGAATCATCGCCATAGTAATTTGTGTTTTAATTTTCATCATTGCGATGCTTCAGGGAAGGAATTTGTCTGAAATGTTTCTTATGTCGGTTTCTCTTGCTGTAGCGGCCATACCCGAAGGTTTAGCTGCTATTGTAGCTGTCGTGCTGGCCATAGGAGTAACCAATCTGTCGAAAAAGAATGCAATCATTAAAAAACTATCCGCCGTTGAAACACTGGGTTCATTGAATATTATTTGTTCCGATAAAACCGGCACCTTGACTCAAAATAAGATGACGGTTACAAGTGCCTTCACCCTTGAAGGTCTTTCAACCATCCAAAAGGAAAATTCGACTTCAGAGGAATTAATATTCCTTGCAAAAGCCATGATTCTTTCATCGGATGCAAGCTATGATAATGGCAAAGGAACCGGAGACCCAACAGAAATAGCCTTATTAATCATGGGCGATACGTTCGGAATGGATCGGAAAGCATTGCACAACAACAACAAACGTATCGACGAAGCAGCATTTGATTCTACCCGCAAGTTAATGTCTACATTGGTTGAAGAAGACGGGAAGTTGATGGTTTATACCAAAGGTGCCGTTGGAAACCTGATTGAAATCTGCACCCATGTGCTAGAGAATGGGAAAATGATTCCCCTGGCTGAACATCATAAAAAGAGATACCTTGATGAAGCAATTCATATGTCCGACCAGGCACTGCGTACTCTTGGAGTGGCTTTTAAGCCGGTAAATGGAAAAATTGACGCTTCTGAAATGGAGAAAGACCTTACATTTATTGGTCTGGTGGGAATGATCGACCCGCCGAGGGCAGATGTTAAAGAATCCATTCTAAAGGCAAAAACTGCAGGAGTAAAAACGCTTATGATTACAGGTGATCATAAAAATACCGCCTTCGCCATAGCCTTTCAGCTTGGAATTTCAGAAAGAATCGAGCAAACTATTACAGGGCAGGAAATCGATGAGCTTACTGATGAGGAATTCTCTGAAAAGATATATAATTATAATGTTTTTGCCCGCGTTTCCCCCGAACATAAAGTGAAGATTGTTCGGGCATTGAAATTGCAGGGCAATATCGTTTCCATGACAGGTGATGGTGTCAACGATGCACCTTCATTAAACACTGCTGATATAGGTGTCGCGATGGGCATAACAGGTACCGACGTTGCCAAAGGTGCATCGGATATGATTCTCGTAGATGATAATTTCTCAACCATTGTATCCGCCATTGAGCAGGGAAGAAATATTTACAATAACATTAAGAAGTCTGTGATATTTCTGATTACCTGTAATTTGGGTGAAGTAATTACCATATTCGTGGCACTAATAATAGGTTGGAAAGCCCCATTGCTTGCCACACAGCTCTTGTGGATTAATCTAATCACCGATTCCCTACCTGCGATAGCACTGGGTATGGATCCGGGAAACCCTGATGTGATGAAAGAAAAGCCCCGACCAGCAAAAGAGAGTTTCTTTGCAAACGGCGCAGGTGTACATGTCTTACTTGGTGGATGTTTAATCGGAGCATTAACAATAATCGCTTATTTTTATGGGTATTACGAACATGGATATTCACCGTTTGATAAACAAGTGCCGCAAAACACAATAGAATATGCCCGTACCATGGCTTTTATGGTGCTGGTGGTTTGTCAGTTGTTTTATTCGCTGGCTTTGAGGGATGAACGAAAATCCATTTTCAGTATCGGACTCTTTTCGAATAAATACCTTGCAGGTGCCATCGTTGCAGGCCTGGCACTTCAACTGATTGTGGTTTGGATACCGGCAATTCAAACTGCCTTCCATTTGCAGATGCCTGATTTAAGAGCCTGGGGGATAATTTTTGCATTGGGAATCACTCCTTTGGTAGTAAACGAGTTTATTAAGGTGTTTATCCGGGTTTCGAAAAAAAACGGATAAAAACAGCATTTAACAAATCCAAAGTAAGAAATTGAAGGTGTTTTAATGAAATATAGCAAACGAAAATATGAACATAGAATCATAATTACAAAATCGAATAAAAAAACATAACTCAATATACATTATATAAGTTAGATTTTTAAAGTCACAAAAGCTATAAATTTATATCTAATGATTCATAAGGTATAACTTTTAGATTCCCGAAGGGAG
>JAIFMH010000134.1 GCA_020048595.1 Bacteroidota bacterium
GTTTCTCGATGTTCTCCGTGCCTCCGTGGTAAAAAAAACAATTATTCCAAACCCGTCTTTAATGTAAAAGTCGAAATATAACTATCTCCTTTTTCTTCAACCTTTAGTTCAAAAGAGCCGGGATAGATCAGCTCTAGGCGCTTACGCAGATTGTTGAGCCCGATGCCCGAGCCGCTTTTATCTTCTTCCGGTTTAGGGAAATTGCTGTTTTCGACACGGCATTCCAACTCGTTGGCGCCATTCATACTGATGCGAATTGAAATATGTGAAGCTTCGGTAGGACTTACTCCATGCTTAAACGCATTTTCGACCAGCGAAATAA
Organism: Bacteroidota bacterium; assembly: GCA_020048595.1. Classification (GTDB taxonomy): domain Bacteria; phylum Bacteroidota; class Bacteroidia; order Bacteroidales; family UBA4417; genus UBA4417. Next base: position 323 of record JAIFMH010000134.1, read on the forward strand.
AAAGCAGCGGAGCTATTTTAATACTCTCATCCGGTTTCATAATCTCAGTTTCCAGTGATACATGCGCCGGAAGCCGCAAGCCCATCAGCTTAATATAATTTGTTGTAAAACTGAGGTCTTTACTTAAAGGAACTTTAGGGTGATCACTCTCGTAAAGTACATACCGGATCAGGTTACTCAATTGATGAACGGCATTTTGTGCATTCTCCTGGTTGATCGAAATCAGCGAATAAATGTTGTTAAGCGTATTGAAAAGAAAATGCGGGTTAAGCTGGTGTTTCAGGTTATTAAGTTCCGATTCGATATGAAGTTTTTCAAGTTCCTTTTGCTCTGCCTGCGACTGGTACCATTGTGTTGTCATTCGGATGGCTGTTGATAATCCGGCAGTAACGCTCATTGAAATAATATCCCGGTACATAATTATTTCTCTCATTTTTGCTTTGGGCGGGAAATGTTTATTGGCCGACAAGGCAGCATAATACGATGAAAAGAAAAATTGCCTGATCAAATCCATCACCAATAAACACAGAGCAAACAAAATAAGATTGGCAAGAAAAAACTGCCAGATCTTTTTATTGAAAAGAAAACGTTTTATGATCAGGAAGTAATTGGTATAAAAAACAACCATCAAAAAAACGATTGGCAGAGAGAAATCAAGGTATCGGGTTATATTTCGCTCACCTTCGCTAAAAATAAAGATCAATGGAAAAAACAAAATAATTCCCCAGAGGATCAAATGTATCGAGAGCTGAACAGAGCTGTTTTTTCGTGTTTCTGACATGGTTTGATTTTCAGCTGTTTTCTTTTTTTTGATTTTGTGACAGATGACTTGATTCCGTCCCTTCGGCTGGCTTCGGCTCAGCCGCCGTAATTCAGGGTATGATTTGCGTGTATTTCACATCCAACATCGCACATCCGACATCATTTATTCATACCTTATAGCATCAATCGGGTCAAGATTTGCCGCTTTTTTGGCAGGATACCATCCGAAAAATACTCCTGTAAATGTACAAACTGCAAACGATAAAACAATAGACGAAGTTGTAATTACTATGGGCCAGTTGAGCATGCTTTTTATGATAAAAGAGCTTCCAACCCCAATGGCAACACCAATAACGCCTCCGACTATACTGATCAGTACCGCTTCGATTAAAAACTGGGTCAGGATATCAAGTCCGCGGGCACCAACAGCCATCCGCAAACCAATTTCGCGGGTACGTTCCGTTACCGAAACGAACATGATATTCATAATTCCTATACCACCGACAATTAATGAAATTCCTGCTATTACAGCCAAAAGAATAGTCATTACAGAGCTTGTGCTACTGAACATGGTAAGCATTTCCTTTTGCGAACGTACATAAAAATCATCGTCATCGCCTTCCTTTATCTGGTGCTGTGTGCGCAATACGACTTCCATTTCTGCTTTGGCTTTATCGCTTACATCTTCTGTTGTGGCAGAGCAATAAATACCGTTCAGGTAGGTGATAGCCACAACTCTTTTTTGTACTGTTGTATATGGAGCCAGCAGAACATCGTCCTGGTCCTGGCCCATTCCGTTTTCACCTTTTTCGGTTAATACGCCAATTACTTCGAAAGGAATTTTATTGTAACGGATTGATTTGCCGACCGGGTCAACACCTTCGCCGAAAAGTTCTTCAACAACTGTTTGCCCCAGAAGGCAGACTTTAGCTGCAGTGGCAATTTCCCTTTCGGTAAATATCCGGCCGCTTTCCACTCCATATTTGCGGATGCTCAGGTAATCCTGGTTTACGCCCTGCATGCCAACCGGCCAGTTGTTTGAACCGTAAATGGATTGTCCGCTGGCGTTTACCATGGGTGAAATGGCCGATATATAGTTGCTTTGCGCTTTCAGGGCATCATAATCCTCAAGTACCATGGATTGGTTGGCGGAAGCCGACATCCTTGCGCCACCCGAAAACATATCAGCTCCAGGTTGCACCATGATCATATTGGAGCCCATTTTCGAAATTTCATCCTGTATGCTCTTTTTTGAGCCCTGCCCGATGGCCAGCATCGCAATAACTGCTGCCACACCGATAATAATTCCCAGCATGGTAAGCAGTGCCCTGAACTTGTTGCTCACAAGGGCTTTGAGTGATATCCTGAATAAGTTTGTTATGTTCATGATTTTGATTTTTTTGACCTCACTCACCCTTCACACGGGGCATTGACTCCGCTCAGCCACCGGTGAAGGGTGATCGATTATGTTATAGTTTAATTCTCCGTTTTGCAGAATCTCTTTCGCAAGTAAGTCGCCCTTCGCCTTGTCGCCCCTTCGCCCCTCACTTTTTTTACCGTTTACTCATCGGAGAAGTATGATCAATTCTACTATGTTTTAATTCTCAGTTTTGCAGAATCTCTTTCGTAAGTGAGTCGCCCCTCGCCTTGTCGCCCCTTCGCCCCTCACTTTTTTACCGTTTACTCATCGGAGAATGACGATCAATTGCACTATATTTTAATTCTCAGTTTTGCAGAATCTCTTTCGTAAGTGAGTCGCTCTTCGCCTTGTCGCCCCTTCGCCCCTCACGTTTTCTTCCCGTTTACTCATCGGAGAAGGACGATCAATTGTACTATGTTTTAATTCTCAGGTTTGCAAAAACTCTTTCGCAGGTAAGTCGCCCCTCGCCTTGTCGCCCCTTCGCCCCCTCACTTTTTCTTCCCGTTTACTCAACCTCTTAATCCACTTCAACCTCCACCGGCAAAGCTGCCAATGACTCTACTGCCGAACCAACTTTTTCTCTCTTTTCATCCCTGGTAATTCTTCCATCGCGAAGCATAATGCTGCGTTGGCTGAATAAAGCTATATCAGGTTCATGGGTAACGAATGCTATGGTTTTCCCTTCAGAATTCAGTTGCTGAAACAAGGACATAATTTCGTAGGAAGTACGCGTGTCGAGGTTTCCTGTGGCTTCGTCGGCAAGGATAATTACAGGATCGTTAACCAGCGCCCGGGCAATGGCAACGCGCTGCTGCTGTCCGCCCGACATCTGGTTAGGCATATGATCCATTCGATCGGCAAGTCCTACTGCTTCGAGCACATGCATTGCCTTTTCCCTCCGCTGCTTGGCTGAAACTGCTGAATTGTACATCAGTGGCAGTTCCACATTTTCGAGAGCGGTTGTGCGTGGCAGCAGGTTATAAGTCTGGAAAACGAAACCAATCTTCATATTCCTGAGCCTTGCCCGCTCGTTTTTCGACATAGTGCGAACCGAAATGCCATCGAGAAAATATTCGCCTTCTGTAGGTGTATCCAGGCATCCAAGAATATTAAGAAGCGTTGATTTCCCCGAACCGCTGGTTCCCATTATGGTTACAAATTCGCCTTGCTGAACAGTAAAGGAAATTCCCCTGAGTGCTTGTACCTTTTGGTCGCCAACAATAAACTCACGTTTGAGATGGTCAACTTTTATTATGTCAGTCATGTTATTGTATACCGGGATTTATTCCGGCGTTTTTAAAGTTTCATTAATCACTCTTTCCTTTTATTTTGAATTGCGGTTGTTAGAATTGGTTCCATCTCTGCTAAATCCCTTTGTCGTACTTTCGCCCAATCGCCATTCGCCCCTCTCCCCTTCGCCTTGTCGCCAAGTCTCCCTTCTCCCTTCAACCTTCACCCGTCATTTCTTACTTGAACTACCCGGCCGTTTAGGCATAAACGGGCTGCTTGCCGTTTCCGCTTTTACTTCCGAAGCTTTAACCTGTTCCATCGAAACAACCACAACCTGGCCTTCTTGAAGTCCTGAAATAATTTCCACATTGGTTTCGTCGGTCATGCCGGTTTTTACCTGTACAGGGTAAATGGAATCGCCTTCTTTAACCCAAACCGTTTTAACAGCCGGCGTTTCATTGGTTTTTACACCTCCATTGATACTTGTTTTCGGTGGTTGAACAACTTCTGTTGGAGGAGCTGCTTTTGCTCCGCCTGCGGAAGGCAGGTTTGCAGAAGGTGCGGCCTGAGCCAACAATGTACTGTCAGGTTTAAATCTTAAAGCCTTTGCAGGAACAGATAAAACGTTTTCGACTTCCTGGGTGTAGGCAATTATACTTGCAGTGAGGCCCGGTTTAAGTTTCAGATCGGGATTTGGAGCATCCACAACCACGCTGTAAGTAACAACATTTGAAGTGGTAAGCGCAAGCAACCTGATCTGTTTTATGGTTCCTATAAAATTATCATCGGGATACGCATCAACCGTAAAAGTAACTTTCTGACCTTCTTTTACCTGTCCAATATCGGCTTCGTCTACATTTGCCACAACCTGCATTTTAGTCAGGTCCTGGGCAATAGTAAAAAGGGTTGGCGTACTGAAACTGGCGGCCACCGTTTGGCCCTCATCAACAGCGCGGCTGAGCACAACTCCGTCGATTGGCGAATAAATCATGGTATAACCCAGGTTTGTATTCGCCCGGTTTACTTCCGAAGTCATTTTGGCTAAATTTGCTTTTGCATTGCTGTATTGATACAAGGCAGCCTCATAATCGGTTTTGCTGACAGCCTGTTTTTCGTAAAGCTCTTTGATACGGTTGTATGTGGCTTCCTGGTACGTTGCAGCACTGGCTGAAGAGGCCAGGTCGGCCTTCATCGAAGCCAACGAAGCAAGTAGCGGCGTTTTGTCGAGTTCGGCCAGCAGGTCGCCTTTTTTGACAATGGAATTGTAATCCACATAAATTTTCTTGATTACACCCGAAACCTGGGTTCCGACACTTACCTGTTTCACAGGTTCAACAGTACCTGTAGCTGTTACCGTATTGCTGATTGTTGATCGCGTAACAACAGCCGTTGAATAAGTAGTAACCGTTTTGTTGTTTCCCCTGAAGAAAAGCCAGTAAACCGCTGCTGCTGCAAGCAAACCTATTACTGTGAAGATTAAAATTCTGTATTTTTTCATCTTATTATTATTTATTTTTGATTTTGGCAAGATGGAATACGCCATGATTCCACATTATTATAATTATTTTATTGTGTGATTAGTCAATCATGGCTATTTCATTGTTTTTGGATTTTACTTATTGGTAATTGCATTTTGCTGTGTTGTAACTATTGCTTTATGTTTGGGCTGGAAGTCGGGAGTTGGAAGTTGGAAGAAGGTTCGATGTTATCTTTCAATTTAAACTCCAACATCAAATTATTCCCGTTTTCTTAACTTCGGGCTTCCGACTTCCATCCTCTTCCTTCTTATAGCTCAATCGGCTTATTCTGATAAAAATCAAGGATTTTATAATTCAGAATGGCAGTGTACTTTGCCTGAAGGAATTCCTGTTGCGCGGTTAAATAATTGGTTTTTTCGGTAAGCAGTTCCACCGTATTTTTCATCCCCAGGTTAAATTGTTCCTCAACAAGGGAATAGCTGACCAAAGTGAATTTAAGCTGTTCGGAAGCGGCCAGGAAACGGCTCTGTGCCGACACGGCATCCAGGTAAGCGGTTTCAACTTCAGTAAGCAGGTTTGTCTGAATTTCGGCATACGAAAGTTTCGCAGTTTCAATCCCGATCTGTGCCTTCGAAATAGATGATTTTACCTGTTTTTTATTAAATATCGGAACATTTAGGCTTAGGCCGGCATTCTGATAAAAATTGTTACCCAACTGCGTAGCGTAGTTTTCGGATGCCAGTGAACTATGGCCCGTTGCAAGGCTGGCGCTGAGCGAAAGGCTGGGAAGCAATCCTGCTTTGGCAATATCCAGGTCAATGGCGGCAACATCCATATTCACCTTGCTGTTTTCAACCTCCGGCATGGTGTTGAGAGCTGTGTTGAAAACATCCTGTTTTACCGGCAATGCTTTTATAACCTCGTTATCGTCCAGAACCGGAAAGTGTACAACAAGCGTATCGTTAATACTTAATTGCAAAAGTTGCTTTAACTGCAGTTTCAACAAATCCAACGTGTTGCTGGCCACTACCAGCGCATATTTATCCTTGCTGTATTGCGATTGCACCTGGGCGAAATTGCTTTCGGCTATATACCCCGACTCGAATAGAATCTTTGCGCGGTTGTTCTGCGTTTCGGACGAAATCAGGGTGTTTTGGGCATTTACAACCGATTCCTTTGCATACAGAATTTTAAGATAGGCAGCAGTAATAGTTAGCTCCATGTTATTTTCCGCTTCCTTAACGGCTAGTTCGCCCGATTTAACAAGTAATTCATTTTGCGAAATCGCATTGTTGAGTTTGTTGCCATTGTACAAAACCATTGCTGACTGCAGGGAATAATTTCCTGTAAAAGACTGTTCCTGGTTACTACCCGTAGCTGCCATCTGGTTGGTAAAGGATTGGCCGATTCCACCGTTCAGGTTGGGGAGTTTTTCGGCTTTACTCTGCTCAAAATTAACTTTACCGATTTCAACGGATTGCTGCTGCATTTTAATCTGGATATTGTTTTCCAGTGCGTAGTTGATGCAGCTTCGCAGATCCCATTCCTTTGGTTTTTGCTGGCCGGAAACTGCCGGAGCAATACTTGTGAATCCAAGCAGAATGAAGAATGATATTAAACTTTTACTTTTCATTTGAGGTGTTCTTTGATTTAACGAAGCAAAAGTATACCAGCCTTAAGGTGCTTAAAAATTATATATAAGTTGAGGAAGAGTTTATGGACGAAGAGGGGATATTTATCGACGAAACAAAAAGTGGTTTTCGCTTTCCGGCCTGAATCACAGTCTAAATTCAGGAGTAAGGCCCGCCAAAAAGACTGATAATCTACAGATTATAGTATCCCGTTAAAAGAAAGGCTACCTTTACAGCCTAAACTCTAAAAATGCACAAATGGCAGCTTTACGCGAATTGATGTTCAAAGGTTGGTACTGGTATGTGAATAATATCGACAAAAAGGCTGAAGTGCTCTTTATGAACTACGGCTATACGCACCCCAAAATGCCGGTTACACTGGAACCACATGATGAACCCAACAGGTATTCGGCCCAATTATACCACCTGCTTGGAAACGCTACTGATTTGAAAAACAAGGACATAGCCGAAATAGGCTGTGGCCGTGGCGGCGGATTGTCGTACATTGTAAGGACCTTTTCTCCGGCTACGGCCATGGGAGTAGACCTCGATAAGCGTGCTGCGAAATTCTGCAACAAACATTACAAGCTTAAAGGATTATCATTTCAGCAAGGCGATGCCCAGAATTTATCTTTCTTAGAGGACAATTCCTTTGATGCTATCCTGAATGTTGAATCGTCGCACCGTTACCCGGATATGGGTCTTTTCCTGAAAGAAGTTCAGCGTTTGCTGCGCCCGGGCGGGTATTTTTTATTTACCGACTTCCGCTGGGATTGGGAAAAACCGGAACTGAAACAGCAGCTTGCCGATTCGGGCCTGAAAATCCTTATCGAAGATATGATTACAAATCATGTAGTTGACGCCCTTGATGCTGACGATTCGCGCAAGCGCATACTGGTAAAAAAGCTTGTTCCGGGATTCGTTCACAAAGCGGCTCTTAATTTTGCCGGAACCATCGGAAGTAATACGTATAAGCATTTCTCGTCGCGCAAATATGAGTATTATAATTATGTGATGCAGAAGAGCCATTTAGCAAAAATCGCATAAGATTGAAATGATTTTCAACTGAAGCCCGAACACACATATTTTCATAAAACACAGCCCGATTCATAAAAATGAACAGGCTGTGTTTACGTTTATTCATACGTACTAAGTAAATTCAAGCAAAATCAATACTATTTCTTTACCAATCCATTGAGTCTGATTTTAAACTTAACAGATGTGGATGAACTCAATGAGTTTGCCGACTGTCCGTCAGGAGAATGAGGCTTTGCACCCATTCCACCGCCATCTCCTCCGGAACCACCTCCTCCTTTTCCACCACCGCCACCACCAGGATGCTTTCCTCCTCCACCGGGTGTTCCTCTCTGCATACCTCCGCCGCCCTCACTGTTTCCCTTTCCGGTCAAAGCATCTACATTGATTTTAAACCCAACAACCGGGTTATCCTTAAGTGTCTTAAAATCTTTAGTATAAAACGAATTGATGGGAATTGCCAATTCATATGTCATAAAATTTTGTTCATCCCAGTCAATAGCTGCCGTTACACCTTTAGCTCCACTCACTAAAAACGTTCCGTTATATTCAGGCAGAAATCCACTCAACGTTAGTTGTGGCTTCTGAAGATGATACTCTTCAGCCATGTTCATTCTGCCGGGATTTTTGCCTTTCGTCATCTCCTGGTTCCTGCCATTGGACATCGGCTTCTGGTCATGTTTTCCGGGTAAAGGGAAATTAACACAAATGGCTTCCTTGTTTTTCCCTGAAGGGTCAAGCCATATCTCCATGCCTGAACTTATAATTTTCATCTGTATCGGTTGCTCGGTAGCCCGGATACAGATATAGAGGTTCGTTTCGTCATTGGTAACGTTATACTGAAGTCCGCTTTCGGAGTCGCTGTAACGCAAGGGCAGTGACCATTCATTCGGATTGCCGTCAGCTACTACCGGCTTTGTTTGCCAACTGGATTGGTACATGGCTGATGAGCATGATCCAAGTATGAGCAGACTAAATACATAAAAGGCAAATTGTTTTTGTTTTTTCATTGAGTTGATCCGGGTTAAATTTTACCAATAATTAAAATGTGACATTTGTAACTTTAGCTGAAACGGTAAAGCTTTTCTTCAGCGTTCCACCGGAATAAGTACCTCCGCTATACAATCCGCTTGTATTTGTACCGGTTGAAGTTCCGCCGGTGTAAACAGAATAGGTTGATCCGCTCTTGAGGCTTGCCGATGAAAACACAACCGAATAGTAGCTCCGAACAGGCTTAAAAGTCACAATATCGTTTCCGCTTGCATCCTGAATATGAAAAAGTGTGCCGGCCGCAACACCTGAAGTGGTAGTTGCCTTTACGGAATACTGTGCCGAAGTGGTGCTGGGAGCCTGTGTCATATTTGAATTAGTTCCTGAGATTACCAATAATCCGCCGGAAACATTGCAGGTGCCGTTATAGTCCATTCCAACTTCGGGAGATGACTGAGGCCCATGAACGACTACAGTTCCGCCCGTCATCACAATATTGCCGTTGCTATCCAAAGGATCTCCGCCAGAAGAGTTTAAAACAATGCTTCCACCATAGAGATACAGGCAACTTCCATCGTTGCTTTCGCCGCCATTTCCTTTGGTGGCATTAAAACAATCATCGGATGATACAATGCTGATCGTGCCGCTGTTAACTGTAATAAAAGGTGCTTCCATACCTTCAACGGATTTGGTGATGGAAACCGTTGCATTGCTGATAGTTATAGATGTTTCCGACTTCATACCATCATCAGCTGATGAAATAGTAACTACGCCATTGCTGATGGTCACAGCACCGTCACTCTTAACTGCTTTTGCTTCGGCATAATCACTTCCCGAAACCAGGAATTTGGCACCTGTTGTATTAATATTAACTATCGGAGAGTTGCCTGCATCGCCGATGGTAAATGTGCCATCCGACGAAATACCTTTTCCGCCCGACCCGGAGCTGGAAGCGGTAACAGAACCACCCAGCAGGCTGATATTGCCATCGGCGGTGATGCAGGTTGCATTGTACGAGTCAGCTATTCCACCAGAATTTGTGTATTTTGCACCGGCACCTGTAGTTGTGATATTTAAAGTTCCGCTCCGTATAATCACATTTTTGTCGGCAGATATTCCCTTGCCGGCTATCCCTGTGCTTTTAATGATTAGGTTCGCTCCGTTTACTGTTAATGAGCTGTCGCTTTTAATCCCTGAGCAATAGGATGGATCAAATCCTGAACCGGAAGCCTCCAGAACTACAGCACCGGAAGTGTTGATTGTAATTGTACCTCCACTCAGAGTCATATTTTGTTTCGACTTCAGGCCTTTCGACTGGTTACCGCTTACTGTCATATTAATGGTTCCACCCGAAATAACCATTGTGCTGTCGCTCGAGATACCTTTAACATCAGCAGCAGTATTTACGGTGGATATTGCTCCTCCCGAAATAGTTATAAACCCTGCTTCACAATCAATTCCATCGCCGGTAGCAATAACATTTAATGCTCCTCCGCTCATGGTAAAGTAATCGTTTGCATGAATTCCATCTTTTAACGCTCCTGAAACGGTAATGGTTCCACCTTGAATATCAATATAATCATCGCTGCAAATGGCATGTTTTGAGAGGCTTTTTACGGTTAAGCTTCCCGTTCCGGCAAATTCCAGCTGGCCTTCGCTGAAAAGAGTCGATTTCTGATCTTCAGTGCCTGACGTATAAGTGACGCCATCAGTCAGTGAGTTTGCAGTTCCTGATTCCAGTGAAACAGCACATTTTTTTGTTGACTGAATATTGATAGCAGGTCCGTTTGAATTGGTGATATTCACACCATTCAACAGAAGTGTGAACTGATAGCTGCTGTATATTTTAAAAATCCCATCCGATGTTGTTCCACTCAAACTATACGTAATTTCATTGGTTTCGGATGTTGACGTCACTGTTACATCAGCTCCGTTTACAGCAACCGTTACCCCTTCGAAAGCAAGCGGATTAATCACCGAAACTGTATTTCCTTCGTACTTGATATAAACTGTATTTGAGTTTTCACCAAAGGTAATGCTGTCAATTTCCGAAACAGGGTATTCAGCAACCGTATTTCCTATGCTGAAATAAGCTACAGAACCATCAGTGCTGAAATACATACTGTCAGTCACAGAAATCAAAGCCCCCAAGGTAATTTTATCCGATTTATGGATATACATTTTCTCCTGGGCAAAAAGGCTTGTGCTGAAAACCAGGCTTAATAAAAGGATTATGTTTCTACTCATAATTTAATGAATTTAAAGGCCTGGCCATTCAGCGTAAGCAAATAGAATCCTTTAGCCAGACTGCTTACATCTATGGTCAAACTGCCGGATGAAACCTCTTCGTTCAATACCATTACTCCTTCCATCCGGTAAATTTTCACCTGGTATTTTCCTTCGGGTGCATTCAGTATTTGAATAACATTGTTTGCCGGGTTTGGATAAACCAACATTCTTTCAGCCGTTTCCGCAAGCTGAATCTCATCAGTACCCAACACTGCTTCTCCAAAAAACAATTTGCTGATGGAGGTTAAACTATATGAATCTGTTGATCCGCTGGTATATGTCAGTAACAGATTTCCATCCGGGAATGTCATATTTTTCAAGGAAGCTAAAGGCTTGGCCATCTCTTTCCCATCATTGGTTTTGATCACCAGGTTCTGTGCATCAGCCTCTAATGCACTCATCCCTGTTAGCAGGATGAACATCACAACGATTAGTTTTAGATTCATAGTTTTAGGTATTTTTGATTGAAAGAACTTTTCGGGTCTGCTATATCTGTTTGAAAAGGAAAAGGAGTGAGAAGCCCCACATTAAACTATCAATTCCCGGGAAGGAGCCTGTTTTCTCCATACTTCTCACATCCTGATCTTCATAAAACCAAATCACAAACCATTCTTTTATTTTTTTATATCATGCTTACATACTCCTGCACTTTATACCTGGAAACGCAGCGTTTTATCTGTCAGTTTTCGATTACTTCGAGGTAAACAGTATCGCTGGTCATCCCGGTAAATACCCCAAATCCATTGTTTATTGTCGAAACAGGTGTGGTGATATTATTTGAATTAACATCCGTTTGCTGGTATAAATCAGCAAAGTCATCATTTACTTTAAAAAGTATTATCCGGTACGAACCAAAGAAGTTAAGGTTTCGTGTACCAAGGCGGGTTTCGGATGCATTTGTAGGCGAAATGCTTGTTGTGTCCGAAAGGTCGAGACTGGCTGACCGGTAATTGATATAATCCCGGCTGGCTTCGAGGTACTGAATCAGAACGTAGTAATAGCTCTCATCCGTATTATCCCAACTCAGGATAAGATCCGATGGCGGGCCTGATGGCATTCCGCTGCTTGTACTGGTAATGCGGTCCGTATAGATTGTATTGGACGAAATATTGAAATTCGATGGTTTATCCGGAATCAATGTGTAGGAAGAAACCGTATCTGAAAAATACAGGAACTTCAGCATATACGATTCGCCGGATTGTATCCGTTTTTCGCCAAGTAAAAGTGTATAAACACCGGTACCAGTTTCAGTGAGGTCAGCGCCGTTGATCTGTAAATTTAGTCCGCTGATGTATTCAGTGGCATCCGTTGTGTCTTCGGAGTATGGAAGCAGTTTTGTTACTTTAATAGTGATAGCGCTGTCGCCGGCGTACAGATACGATTCAACTATAACAACTTTGTCAGGCTCAACAGGAGTAGTGAGTTCTTTGCCGCACGAAGCCAGCAAACCAAGTGTTAACAACAAAATAGGGATAAGTATATTTTTCATTTTACCTGATTTGGAATGAGATTGAGATGTTAGGTGTAATACCCAACAGGTTTACATTGGTTTCGGTAAGGCCTGTTTCGTCGACCGAATATTCCTTATACCAAACGTTTTTGTGGTTATACACATTAAACAATGAGAAACCGATAGAGCCCTTGCCGGTTTCGCCCATTGTAATATCGTATTTGGCGGCCACATCGAGGCGTTGGTAATCGGGCAGGCGGGCTGCATTTTTGCTTCCCGGTATAATTACTGATTGGGTTGTTCCATCCGGCATGGTAAGCACATAGCCGCCGATAGGTTGTGTGTAAGGAGTACCGGTTGAATAAACCCAGGTACCCGATAATGTCCATTTCTTAATTTTATAGATAGCAACTATTTTAAATTCATTGGTAACATCCTGTGCTGCACTAAAATATCCATCGCCGTAGACCGGAAATTTATACCTTGTTTCGGAAAGCGTGTAGGCAATCCAGCCACTGAGTTTTCCGAATTTTTTCTGAACCATCAGATCCATTCCTCGTGTATAACCGGATCCTTCGTAGAAAAGTGATGAATAATCAACACTTTCGCCAAAGCGATGCGAGAAACGAAGTGTATATTCAGTTAATCCCGACAATTGTTTATAGTAAGCTTCGGCATCAAACAGAAAATCGCTGGTTTCGTAACTGGCTCCGGCAATATAATGGATAGAGCGGCTTACCGGAATATTCTCACCATTGGAAAGCACCCAAATGTCGCGGCTCCCGGATTGTATGTCTTCCCGTATGATCCGGTTCGCAAACTGGTAATATACACCCGTTGAAGCCTTTACCTTAAGCATCTTAGTAAGGTTATACGACCATTGAAACCGCGGCTCTATGTATGGCCTGCCGGAACTGCTGTAATACGAAAGACGCACTCCCGGCATTATTGTCATTTTTTTGTTCAGCGGGTTCAGCCTGTCCTGTGCATAAACAGTAAACAGGTCGCCTTTGTCAATCATATCCAGAATGGTAACTGTATCATTTTGAATGAAATTATATTTGATATCATAATGGTTGTACTGAGCGCCGAATTCAATCTGGTTCAGGGTGTTCAGTTTCCATTCGTTATCAGTTTTAAATGAGAAATCTTTGAGAGTATTGTTTTCAACCGAGCCGCTGTTGAACGAACTACTTGTTCCGTCATCAAGAACAATAGTACGGGCATCACTCCTGTCCTTCGAGTTGGAATAATCCGAGATAGAAAGCAGGTTATTGGAATACAGCTTTTCGCTCCATTTCCGCGACCACTTAACGCTGCTGCCCCAGTTTCCCCATTTGGTAAGGTCGGTAACTCCGCCATTCATGCTCATACCTCCCCGACTGTTATTCATTTCTCGTGAATTATCGAAATAATCCTGGCCACTGAAAAAGGAGTAGGAAAGGATATCTTTGGGAGTGATGTTGTACGTAGCCTTTGCGTTGAGGTCATAAAAGTATGAGGTAGGTTCCTGCTCTTCGATGTTTCGTCCCATTCCTCCGGGACCTCCGCCACCCTGGGGCATCGGATTGGTGGGCGTTACATTGTCCTGGCTGAAAGAATCGAAGAACTTCTGATACAGAAAAGTCTTGTACGAGCGTCTTCCGGCGATAAATATCGATCCTTTGCCTTTTAAAGGGATTTCGGCATAGGCATTAAATCCGATAAATCCGAAATCAGCGCCGGCATTGAACTTTTGATCGTTGCCGGTTTTTCCTATGATCTCCATCACACTCGAAAGCCTACCTCCGTATTTAGCCTCGAAACCACCTTTGTATAATTGTACCTCCTTGATGGCATTTGGATTAAAAGCGCTGAACATACCAAAGAGATGTTCCTGGTGGTACACCGTAAACCCGTCGTAAAGGATCAGGTTTTGATCGGGAGTACCACCACGAACATACAATCCAGCTGATGAGCCACTGCTTCCACCTATACCGGGCATAAGCTGGAATGTTCTGAAAATATCCTTTTCGCCCAGGCTCGGAAGCTCAGCAATTTTTGCAGGAGCCATTTTAATCAGGTTGCCGCCTTCTGAAGCTCTTAATAAATCTTCACGTTGCCCTTTTACTTCCGTAACGTTCAATTCTGTTAAAACCGGATCCATCAATATGGTAATGTTATCCAGTTTTGAGTGCGGACTCAAAAAGAATGTCTGTTTGTAGTAGCCAAGGTATATTGCAAGTATGGCGCATGTATCCGAAGGAATATCGGGCAGCGTAAAATACCCGTCAACATTGGATGAGCATCCCTTGGTGGTTCCGCGTACCATTACGGATGCAAATGGCAACGGTTCACCGCTTAACTTATCTTTTATTACTCCGGACGCACTGATATGATACTTCACAGGTTTGCCCTCGTACTTTTGAGTTGAAGATGACAAATTACTGGCATTGAGTATCGTACGTGAAATAACATGATACACATTGTTAGAGTCCCGGGTGTAACCAAGTATGGTATTATTACGGAATAATATCTCTATTGCACGGCTGGCAGGGGTTTCGGTAAAAAGGTAGTCAAATTTCTGATTTTGGGCTTCATCGGGATTAAATTCTATAGGAATCTTGTACTTGTTTTTAAAATCATTCAATACTCTAACCAATGGCGTTCCCCAGTAGTATTCGTTAATTTTCACTTCTTCCGCAACCTGCGCTTTCGAAACCAAAGATGCAGAAAGCAACAGAATCATGGTTAAAATACAAGTACTGGTTCGAAAGTTTGACTTAATTAAACATTGCATTTTAACACATTTTGATTGAATGTTTTACGGAAAGAATCGAAATACCGGCTATGCCGAAAGGTCATAAACCATATAAACCGGATGCAAAATTGAAGCAAACAGCTACGCTGCCAAAATGAAATAGACAGTTGAGGGTATTTCCGGGTTAAAACGGTCGATTTTATCTATCAATACAGGTAATAACCTGCCGGTTGCCGAGCCTCACAGGTATGATTCCGGCATAAAAAAAGCAGGCCGGAAAGCCTGCTTTTTTTCTTAGCCAAATACTTCAGTTATTTATTACCTGCAACTCCGGCGAGGGTAAAAAAACTTTTACCTGCCACCCGGAGGACAATTCTCCTGTAAAAACTTCGAACTGATGGTTCTCAAATGTTCACGGGTACCTTCGCCTTCATAAATTCCATGCGAACGCATAGGGTAAGCCATCATCTGAAAAGGTTTATTGTACCTGATCAGCTCATTAAAAAGCTTCTCGGCATTGGCGAAATGTACATTATCGTCACCGGTGCCATGGATATAAAGCAAATTACCTTTCAGATTTTTCGCATAGGTATATGGCGATCCGGCTATAAAATCAGCACGGGTTTCCTGTGGAATTCCCATATACCGTTCCTGGTAAGTGTTGTCGTAAGCAAGCTGGTTAGCTACCGCAGCTACCGAAATGCCGGTTTTAAATATTTCGGGATATTGAAACATCAGATTCAGCGTTGACGAACCTCCGCCACTCCATCCGGAAACAGCTACACGGCTTGTATCGCAATACGACCATTTCAGGACTTCTTTTGCACCCATGGCAAGGTCGCGGATATTAACTATACCGATTTTCCGGTAAATGGATTTCCGCCATTCGCGGCCGCGTGGGGAAGGCGTTCCGCGGTTATCAACTGAAACAAAAAGATAGCCTTGATCGGGAATATTATCCCCGAACTGAGAGTTCCTGCCAACTCCATACTGATCCATAACCGTTGATGACCATGGTTCGCCGTAAACATAAAAGAAAACAGGGTATTTTTTTGACGGGTCGAAATCTTTGGGTTTCACAATCCAGCCATCAAGGGTAACATTATCCTCGGTTGTTACTTTAAAAAATTCGATCTGTTTGCCATAGGGATCTTCTTTAAGGTTCTTTGCAATGGATTTGGTTTCGTCGAGAGGTTTCATATCCTTGAGACTTATCCATTCCGATGCCGGCATATACAAATGGCTCGAAAAACTATGCCTGGCCCATTTGCCGTTTGGCGACATTACATAATTATGCGTTCCGGGCAAATCAGCAGATGTTATGCGTTCAGGATTCCCGCTGCCATCGAGTTTAGTCCTGTATAAATAGCGCTGTGTAAAATTATCGGGTGATGCTGCAAAATAAAGGGTGTTATTAGCTTCATCAATCAGGTTTAACTTTATTACATCAAAATTGCCTTTTGTAATAAGTGATTCTTTTCCATCCATACCAATGCGGTACAAATGCCGCCATCCGTCCTTTTCACTTGCCCAGATAAAGGCTTTCTTGTTTTCGATCCAATCCCAGCCCATATTATCACCACCGTTCCAGGAAGCCCTGATATCAATCCAGGCGGCATCGCTTTCGGACCATAATTGTTTGCAAACCGCCGTTTTCGAATCAGCAAGCAGTATATTTGTTTTATTTTGCTTCCGGTTCAGCTGCTGAATAATCAATTCATGATCACCTGCCCATTCCATCCTTACGAGGTAATTCTGACGCGGATCACCATTAATTTTCATCCATTTTGTTTTAGCAGAGGCAATATCAACTACACCGATTTTAGCTGGTGACGGGTCCTCCCCGGCTTTGGGATATTCTACGGGAACAGTGAAAGAGTATGTGGAATCAGTGGTGTTAAGCATCAGGTAATTCCGAACCTGTGATGCGTCAATATTCCAGAAAGCTATGCTTTTACCGTCAGGACTCCAGCGGAAACCATCCTTGCACATAAGTTCCTCGGCATATACCCAGTCGAAAGTTCCGTTAATTGAACGGTCGCGGGTATCGAAAGTAAGCTGTTTGATTTTACCACTAACCAGGTTCTCCGAATACAGGTTATAAACTACTTTGCTGTTTGATTTGTCCTGGTACACATATGCAACATTATTAGCGTCAGGCGAAAACTTGGCATACATCAACCCATCCTGCCGAAGGCTTTTGCCGAGTTGCTTCAACGTTCCGGTTTTGATTACATACAACCATACTTCGCCGGTAGTTTTGTGGTACAGGGTTTCGGTATTTATAAAAAGCAGGCATTTATCCTCCTTGGCTGACCATTGAAAAGAACTCAGTTGCCTGGATTGAATGCTGTCCTTCGGAAAGAGTTTTTCGGTTTCAATCAGGGTTGTTTTATTCATGGAAGGCATTTCCACTTTCACGATTTTGCCTCTTTCGAGAGTTGTATAACTGTTTCCATCAGTTGCCCAGTTCATGCTCCCGCCACCCATAGGCTGCGAAAAAGCAACTGCGGACAAGGAAATCAATGTCAGAAGTAAAATGAATTTTTTGTTCATAGTATAATGAGGTTTTAAAATCAGGCGCAAGTTAGTAATTATAGGTTTTCGAATAGAGTTGAACTATTTATAAAAACGATGGCTTTCTTTTCAGAATAGCCATCGTTAATTTATAAATGATTTCATTAATTTGCTATTTCACAAACTGCTCAGCATAGTATTTCGCTGTAAGTTTTTCGCCGGTGGCTTTTTCAATCATTTCGTTCCAGGAATACCGTGCGCCGGGATTGAACACTTTTTCTTTAAAATAATCGCCAACTTCCTTTATCCCATAATAGCTTTGTCCGAAATCTGCAGATTTAAGCACAGCAGTAGCAATATAATGGTTGAACTGTGATGCCAGCAGCTCTCCCAGGAGGTAATTGTGGTAGTAACAGGGCGAAGTGGCAATATGGATTTTGCTGGCCCAGTCGGGTTGATTGCGGTTGGCCGGACGTTTTATCATCTGGTATTTTTCGACCAGGTCCCACCAGAGCGTATTCAGATCCTGATCCGGGTTTTCGTACAATGCTTTCTCGAAACGATACATCACCTGTGCCCAGCGGCTGAAAGTGAGTTGTTCGAGTCGCAGAACCTTAAATCCTTCGGCGGCAACTTTTCCGGCATCAGCGGAATCGGTGAGTTTCATATCAACCAGAAATGTAGCATTTGACGACATTCTGCCAAAGAACATAGCTATTGCTTCCGTTGTAAAAGTGTGAGCCGGATTGCGCAGCGCGAAGGGCAGCTGCGGGTCGATGTATTTATCATAATTTGCATGCCCGAATTCGTGGAGCATGGTGCCCATCCAGTTCTGGTTGGGCTTTATATTGCAAAGCACACGCACATCACCGTGGTTATCAATGTCGATGCAATAGGCATGTTGATTTTTGCCGGGTTTTTCGTAGAGATCGCTTTTTGCAAGCATATCGCTGATATCGAGGCCGATACCCAAAAAGTAATCTGTTGTCAGGGTTTCAATATTGCGGCCTTCATAATATTTATCGAGGTCGATGCTGTAAATGGCCGGTGGCTCCTGGAAAAACCGGTTCTGATAATGCCAGGGCATCAGTTCTTCCATTTTTACATTGTCGCGTTTTGACAGGTATGTGTCAATTTCACTTTTCAATCCGGCAAATGAATCACGGGTAAGTGTGTCGAGTTCATCAAACAACGAGCTGATATCAGCAGGGACCTGCTCACTGAGTTTGAGACTCATTTCGTGGTAGTTGTTGAAACCGAGTTCTTCAGCAATTTCGTTGCGTTTTTTAACCAGGTTTATGATATCCTGCGCCACAACCGGCCCTATGGCTTTATGGCCCTCCCACACTTGTTTCAATTCAACGGAATTGGTGGAGGTTTTTAATACTTCTTCTACTTCGTTATCGCTGAGTTC
>JAIFMH010000352.1 GCA_020048595.1 Bacteroidota bacterium
TCAGGATAGCAATGCGAGGAATGAGCATTGCAGTCCTGAGTGGCAATAGGCGGAGCACCATATAAAATGAAAACATTGGTGAGCGTGCGAACACCATATAATTGTTTGGATAAACTTTGATGTTGTATAAAGGATAGAAAGAAAGACTTGGCATGTAGCGAAGCGCAATGACCAGTCTTGTTAAAGGGTAGAGAAGCTGGCACAGATGATACTGATTGTATTGTGGTGGTGGCTGTTTGCGATAGGGATTGTCGTGGAAATCCTTTCGATTCCTGCGAAAGATTGGAACAAAAGCCCGGTGCCGCTTCCTGCGGCAATCGCCCTGAAGCTATGTACAATCATAGAGAAGCACATAAATAAAAAAAAAGGTCTGCCGAAACAGACCCTTTTAAAAGAATGAAAAACCAATCAACTAAAGTTACCGGGAAAGACCTTTTTTGTTGTGAGAATATTTAATCGTTTTATCAGTGGGGGGTGGAGCTGTATCTATTGGAATGTTATAGAGAAAGCTTTTGCCGGCATCGGTGAGTTGAAGGTATGGAAAGTCGGATTCATAAAGCTCCTGACACATATCCACTGATAGTCCGGAACAACTGAAGTCAATTTTACCATAACCAGGAACAACAACTTCGCCAGGCACAATGCCCACCACTTTAAAATACTCTTGCCACATATTAGCTTGCAGATGGAGTTAATGGAACAGTACCTTTAAAAATAAAAAGGTTGGCAGTTTTGTAGGTAAATTCAAAACTTAAACCTTTTCTTGCAGCGGTTTCCTTACCGGTACCACCACCATCGGGAGACCCCTGGAACACAGCAGGGCGAAGCGCATCACCAAGCATATACTGTTGCCCTTCGCCATCGGTGACAACAAACACAAGGTTTTCGTTTTTAGAGGCATTCATAAACCCGAGCACAGTATCCTGTAAGCCTGGAGTAAAGAATGAAAGATGGAGTACGAATGATTTACCATCCACTTCACCCACTGTTTCGATTTTGAACTCACCGGTATCGTCGGTGATATAAAGCTTAAACATCCTTTTACCCGGCTTCATAACAAGAGAGCCGGAAAGAACGGCGCTTAAATCGATAGAGGCAGGATCGGTCGGTTTGGTGGGGAAGGTGAGAACATCCGAATGATAGCCAAAATAAACTTCCTGGGCAATGCCGCCCATGTTTTGGCCATCTGTAAGATTTTTAGCTATGTCAGTAAATTGAATCATATACTTAAAGTATTAATGAGTTTCAGTAGCCGGACTGCGTGTACAGTCCGGCCAGTTAATATTAAGAACCAGATCCGGTTTTCTTGATGTTGGTCCAAACCACCTGATCAATACCAAAGCCTAAACCTTCCGACCAGTCAGCCATAACAGCAACAGCACGCTTTGATTCTTCGAGCTTAAAGTTGTTTTTGGTGATTGTGGCAGGAGAAATATGCAGAAAGTTCGGTTTCGGAGTACAGAAAATGTCATTGGTTCCGGCCATACAAGCGAGACCAACAACATTGAGAGGAGTAAAATCAATGTTGGTGTCAATTTCTCCGGCAGAAGCCTTTTGATAAAAGGTCTGAGCCCTTTTGTCCTGCATGTATTTTTTGTACCAGGATTTTGACATAAACACGTTCATCTTAATACCCTGATATACTTCAGAAATACCATCGGTAAATGTTTCCACTGTATCAAAAATTGTGGCAGCATTCAGCGCAGGAATATCAACACTATTGATAGTGTCGGCATCCACGCCTTGCTGTAACAACAGGCGAACACCATCCATACCGGTTCCGTTGGCACCGGCAACACCATTGGCAGGAGCAGCAAAAACACCTTTGTAATATTCGTTCAGTTCCATATCCTGATTGATTTGGTTGGAATAATAATTTTCCAGCAACCATTTCACGAAAGGCCAGTCTTTGCGGTCAACCTGATCGCCTTTGAGGAAACCAAGCCATGTGGAATAGAGTTCATCGGGCGTGAATTCGTCATCCAGCTTGAATCTGAATTGACGGATTTCTTTAGGAACGAAGTCAGCACCACCTTTTTGGGTGAAAGCTTTCTGGAAGGGCTGAACCAAATTTCTGAATGTGGCGTTAGCCAATCGAAAGATGGTGTCATCGGTTCGGATCGGTGTAGCAAAGCTAACAAGCTCGCTTCCCTGGGAGAGCATGGTCAGAATTCTTTTTTTATTCTGGCCTGCATCGATGTAATAAGCGCCGTACTCCTGTACGACTGCTGCGGCATTGATACTCATGGTTAATTTTATTTAAGAATTATTGTCAACGTCTTTGTTGTGAGGCAGGTTGTTGATGGTTTCCCAATCAGCATCCACCGGTTCCTGAGATGTAGAATCGAGATTGTCAAGTATGCCAGCGACCGCAACACCTGGGCGAGCGGCCAGTAAAGTACGAATTGCTTCAGCCTTAGCTGTAGGGCCTTCGGCAGATGCAACGCTTGGATCAATTGCATCAAATGCAGCAACTGCATTTGTTAAATTGTTTTCTGCAGCGACAAGCAAAGTGTTTGATTGATCCCTTTCGGTTTCGGTCTCAGTCTTTGCATTAGCAACCGCCTGGTCGTTTTGATCGAGAGCAGTTTCGATTAACAGGAGCTGTCCTTCGTTCAAACTCACCGATTCATCTACTGATTCAAGGGATTCAATCCCGAGAACAGCATTTAATTTTGTAAATTGTAACATAGAGCGGGTATTTAAATTTGAATTTGAAATTGAATTTTCTTGTTCAGAAAGGGCGTAAGCCCTGGCAATGGCATGTTCAATCGTACCCATAGAGTCTACAAAAACACCCATGACATCGCGGGAATAAAAAACAGCGCCGGTAAGGTGTTGATCTTCACATTTTGGAAATCTGTTTTTGATAACACCCATGAATTTTTCGTCCAAGGGGTCTAAAACATCTTTAATGTAGTTTTCATAGTTGCCTTCCCTGAGTTCATCAGATATTTTGTTTTTATACGGGCTGGTGGAGGCAGCGATGGTATGAAATTTTACACCTTTGGCCTCCCATACTGGTTGCCAATCGGCAAAACGGCTAACAACACCGACAGAACCGATTGTATCGGTGTCGGTGCTACAAATAATTTCCTGTGCAGCTGAACCGATCCAGAATGCCGCGCTGGCCATTAAACCATCTACAAAGGCAACTACTGGTTTTTTAACAGAATTTATAATGTTTGCAAGAGCTTCTGTTCCATCAACTGTACCTCCGGGAGAGTCAATTTTTAAAACGATGGCAGCAATATTGGGATTTCTGTCGGCTTCCTGAACGTATTGGCCAATGGTTGCGGTGCCGTTAGGGCCGCAGCGCATGTCATCTTTCATTAATACTCCCTTAATAGGAATAACAGCAACCGATTTTTCGGGTGCGTTATTAAAGCGATCATCTGAATTATAATAAGAGGCGGCGATTTGGCCGGGTTGAATGGTAAAAGGGAAGCGAGTGATTGAAGCATCAATACTAAATTCAGTGTTATGATTGAGAAAGGAAGAGATAATAGCACCATGCGCTGAAGCAAAGTCCTGGTCGATCAGCCAACTATGTTTAAGAATCGCATTTAGAAATTGTATTGAATTCATAAATATTGCCTTTGTTTTCAGCAAAATAAAGGCACATCGAGGGGGGGCGAAAGGACAGAAACAGTCTTACGACAAAAGAGTACAGGGTTTTATGGCACTAAAAAGGGTTGTTGATAAAAACGGATCTGTATTTTGTTTTACCGTAAAATTTAAATGAGCAACCGGCCAGCGAAGCTGTTTCTTTGCCGGTGTTCAATTCTGAACTAAATCTCAAAGGGTCGTTTTGGTTTCCGGCAAGTTTGTATTTACCGTTGCCGTCAATAAAAATAACAGCCCATTTTCGTGGATCAAGATAAGCCAGCGCAGTTTGAAGCGAAGCGTTATCCTGGGGAATAAAACCGCGGAGCTCGGTGTTATAAATCAAACCGGAAGCTGACAGTTCTGAATTTTCAGAAAAATCAATGGATTCCGGAGAGCAGTAAATTTGCCAGATGTTATCCTGGTTAATAAAGTTAATGGTTGCTCCCTGGGTGGAAAATGTACCGTAAGGAATGGCCCATAATTTTAAAATACCGCCGAGGTTATCGCCGGGTTTGTTTAATGTTTTCATGATATAATATATTTAATAAAAAAGTTGTCCCCAAATCAGACAAAGCGCGCAAAAATAAATATGAAAAAATTAAAAAAATTGAACAGCGCATGAAGTATGATTATTTGATTTTTTCATAGAATAGAGTTGGGATGTTTGTAAGGTAACCCATGTTATTAAGATTTTGAAGAATCGTTTGTTGAACTTTATTATAGATGTCGGTTTCAAAATCTATGATATGTGGATTTCCGTTGCGGTAAAAATCTTTTTTAATGGACTCATAAGACCAGATTTCTTCTGTGAATGAAAAGAGGTTTTTGAATTTGGTAATGGATTTGTTTAAGGGAAATCCAAGCGAGGTATGAGTACCGATATAAACACGCATGGTGAGTTTAATCAGTGATTCAAAATGGCGGCCAAAGAAAAATATATTCCTGTTGGATAATTGCCAGCCATAATGATAGAAATGATGGTCCGACACAACAATATCCAATTTTGAAGAATATTTATTTGGATTGAGATCGTAGATTTCATCATAGTTGTTGTTTTCCGGCATACAGAGAAAAACAAAAAAGTTATAAGTAGGCTTATTAATTGTAAGATCTATAGGGTTTCCATAATTGAATTCAAGGTATTGTTTTACATAGGGCTTGACTGGAATAGAAATGATATAGCGATTGGATAGCGATTTTGTCATTGTTTTAATTTAAGGTTAATACAATGCACAATAAAGCTATGTAAAAGTATAAAAAATAATAGAATACTAAATTCTCCAAGGGAATGAAGCGACCAAAAAAAACCGGCTTTCGCCGGTTTTTTTTGGAAACTTTCTTTAGAATGGACGGTCCTGATCGGCTTCTTGCATTTCCGGCTCTTCTTTTTTTGTTTTTTTCGCTTTTGCCTTTGGTGCGGGAGTTTCTTTTACAGGTGCTTCTTCGCGGGTAGAAACGTAGCAGGTGTGTGTTCTGCCGTATTCGTCCGGGGTCTTCATCTTTGCAATTTCGAATGTTAAGTACTCAGCGCCTTCCCATTTGTGGGTTAATCCTGCGATTTTTTCAACCGGGATTGTAACTTTTACGATGTCCATGTCAGCAACTTGAGTGCCTTTTCCGATGTAATTTCTCTTGTAGTTCATGATTCTTGTTTTTTAAAATTAATAATATGCAGGTACAGATATGGCACAATAAATGGAAAATCCCTAAATGTTTTTTTTTGAAGAAAAACGGAGACGCAAACGTGTGCGCGTAGTTTTTGTTCTTCCTCAAAAAACATTTTTTTCCATTTAAATCAGGATTCCGGTGCCAAAAATTCCTGTTTTGGCCGGCAGTTACCGGAAGTTTCCAACCAAAAAAATTAACAATTTCGGAAACACTGATGGTTTGGTATATCACCTTAGCATGTTATTAGGATAAAAAAAACCATGAACGTAATCAAGAGAATATCGGATTAGGCAATCTGCTGACAGGGATATTGTTTAAAGTTACGCCGGTTGCCAAAATCGTAACCCGCGAATTGGGATGTGTTGAGTATAATTCGTGATTGAAAAAGGTGCTGGACTGAGGCAGGGCATATACCGCACAGTATCCCGTGAAGATGTAAAAGAACAAAGTGCCAGGGGCGCGGAAAATAAAAAATGACGGTCATGCAACATCAGGAATTTTCTAAAGAAGTGTTGGAAAAAACGGGAAAGTCGGTTTAATGGGAGAGGCAAGAAC
>JAIFMH010000282.1 GCA_020048595.1 Bacteroidota bacterium
TTGAATCAAAACTTCTTGAGTATTCCAACACGTACCTGTATGTAATTGAGGTCCAATTGAGTATTGGTTCCTTCCATATTAACATCTCCGGAAAGGGAATTAAACTTAACACCGGGAGTAAGGCTCCAGTTGCGGCCAAGGGGGATGTCAACTCCGCCGGCAGCCTGCCATCCAAAGCCATGACCGGTATCACCGATAATATCTCCATCCGTGTTTTCGATCTCGATGTGATTGTACAGTCCGCCAGCTCTTACGTAATACGAAACCGGTGAAATTCCTATCGGGTGTTTAAACTGCAGACCAAACACATAGCCTGTTTCTTCAAAATCGATTTCGTTGCCGGCAAATGAATTTTCAGCTGAAAAGGCATTGTAGCCCCATCCTGCGTAAACACCCAAATGAGGCATAAAACGATAATGAAAAATTCCTTCGCCGCCAAAGCCAAGCTGGAGGTTTGCATCGCCTAAATCGCTGGTAGCAAACGAAGCGCCACCACTTACTTCAAATCCAAAACGTTTTTCTTTTTCCTGCGCAAAACCACTTAGGGTTAATGCTAAAACTGCAACTGCAATTAATACTTTTGTTTTCATGTTTTTGTTGTTTAAAAGTTTCTACTGTTTTTAATTCTTAATCAATCAGTTTGATGAAGCAAAAGTAAAACAGGTATAAAAGGTGGGAAAAATAAAGGAGATGAAAGTGCTTTATCGGGGTGTGAGCGTGTTGAAAAACCTGCTGAGTTTAAAATAAAGTCAATGAAAATCGTAGTTTTACTTTATTCAATACCTGATATGAATAGATGCTTTTAGTGATTCACATTAAAATTTATATTTTTAATAGTCCCCATAAAGTATTCATAATCCCCGGCCGGTAAGTGCCAGACGACCGTTACATTTTGTGGAATAAGGATTTCATCAATTGTTTGGTAAGAGTCAACAATGGCAGAAAACCTGGTCATTGTATATTTCCCTTTTTCATCGGTATAGTACCTGTCCTCCGTTTCAAATCTTAAAAAAAACCCTTCATTATCGAAATGGAAGATACCCGAAACTATAAACTCTTTATCGTAAAGTGTGGCCCTGGCAGTTTTTGTGTCCACAGATTCCCATTTCACATAATCCTGCAGTATATAGCCGGGAATAAAAAGAAATTCACAAAAAATAGTGATTAGCGAAGATTGCGAAACTTCTTTCCCTCTCCCGTTAATAATTGGAAAAAGATTAAAGAGCTTCCCTTTCATTTCGCCAATGCCGTTGTGGTAACTATCTCTGCCGGCAACCGGCATGGATAAAAACTTCATGTATGCAAACCGGGCGAGCGGCTGAACGGAATTGTATTGCCTGGTTTCGAGCCGGCTCCATTCTTTGCCTGGCTTCAGTTTTATAAAACATTCTTCCCATACAACATCTGCATTATACATAATAGGCTCGTTGATATACCCGCAAACCCGCAGGTATTTTTTTATAGGTTCAGGTAAATGCTGGATTACCTGCTCTGTAAACATTTCGTGTTCATTACCGGGTTTTACGAGGCAAATTTCGCCGGATCTTTCTCTTTCAAAAACGGTTTTCAATGGCCTGCAACGGTCTATCATCATACTGATACTCATTTAAACTGTTGTACATTATTCGTAAAAAGGCACACAATACTTTTTTGCATGCCCCATATTATGTTAAGAGATATGTAATCAATAAGGTATAAATTTTTTTGGCCTTTTAGCTTCCAAAAAGATCTTTTACAGATTCATGTTTCCGATGCAACAGCCAAACTACGATGAGACCAAAAATAAAAGTGGAAGAAGCTGTTTCGATAAAATGGCTTAAACGCACACTGGCGCCTGGGATTAGTGAGTTTTCCATGATGTGACCCAGGTTTTGTGGAATGCTGAAAAGCAACGCCACCAGTAAGGCTGTCCACCAAGCATTAAGCTTTGATCCGAAAATTACCGGAAGCGCACAAAGAGTCCAGATCATAGCGCGCATTACCTGGAAAAGGAACAAGCCCGGATTTGTCCGGAGCGTATTTGCGGTATGCTCCCAGAATGGTGTTATTGCTCCGGGACTACCATAAAAAGAGCGGAGTTCGGGATTTTGCCATGCAATAAAATAGCCGGCCAGCCAGTATAAGGTAACATAAGCTACAGCTATTAATCCCAACTTCCATATCCATTGCCTGAAAGGAATTGCGATGGTGTTAACTGAAGTTGTCATGTTCAGGTTACGTCCTTTACCTAAAATCCAGACGGATAAAGGCACGAACAGAAACGCTACCGGTAATCCCATTACGAACAGATAAGGCATTAATTCCGCATTAACGGTAATGTCGGACAAAAAATACCAGGTTTCGATTTGCATAACAAAAGTCACCGCACCAAAATAAGCCATTGACAATAAAAGCGTAAGACGTAAACTTCTCCACCGCGAGCTTAATACAAGTGCTGCCACCAGTATTGTATTGGTAATTCCTCCTAAAAGCAAACCAATACCGACGGAGACTAATCCAGGCTCGGGCTTAATATCGGGGAGCTTTCCGCTTATGGTTTGGGCTCCGCCAAGATAACATACATAAAACAAAATGAGTAAGGCTAAAAAGCGCCATGAGCAGCCGAAAAGGGTAATTTTTTTCATTTTTTTTCATTTTAAAGTTTAAATATCAGTGAATTGCCTTTTGAAGCCATAAAGGTAGAGTGGCAGTAAACTGATGTAAAAACAAAAGGGATGAAGGCGTTAAAGGAGAGTATGAAAGTGCGAAATACCTTGTTGTGTAAAAAACAACACATAATTTCTTAGGTGCTATTGTTAGTTTAGTGTTTAAAATAAATTGTCGGAAGTCGGAAGTCAGGAGTTGGAAGTCTTCTGAATAAAAAATTTTCCATTTCAAGTAGCAGGTTGAATGTCAATCAACTTTATACGACTTGTTTTCGTCAGAATAAAATGATTTCAATTGCGTGGATACTTCGGTCTTCTGACTTCGGTCTTCTGGCCCATAAAAGCCATATTCCATTTAATTCGTGATAAAACCATTTCTTAGGATAAAAGAAAATCTGTTGCAGAATAGTTATTGTCGCCACGTTTCTGCCGTTTTAATTTCCAGAAATAAATAGCTGAAGCGCGTGTTTTGCCCGGATTATCAGCCATAAAATCACGGATATACCTGTTGTATTCAAACTGGGGAGCGATTTCCGACTTATGTTCCTTGTTTCTCTTAAGAGTGTAAATCCGCTTCCATTCATCAATTGCATCATTCAAACTTTTACCCGCATTTGCTTTGGCCCAGTTCATGAACCCGGTATTGAACCGAAAATGTGACCCAATGTGAAAAGTCATAAAAGCTCTTACATTCTCCGTGTTTGTATAATTGTCGGTAAGTTTTGTGTTGAGATCTAAATCTGCGTTCTTCCAATCGAAACTTGAAATTGGGACAGGTTTTGCTGAAGTTGGTACTACCATTCCTGTTGCCAGGTATTGTTCAATTCTGGCGGCTATATCAATTTTTCCGCCCGATGCACTGATTCCATTGGCCTGGCAAAATGAAGCCAATTCAGTTTTTAGCCAATAAAAACCTTGAAAATCACCAGGCGAGATCGCGTTGTTAAGTTCTGGCCGTTTTTCGATGCCTTTTTCCATTTTGAATTCCAACTCCTTTAGATCCGGAAATTTATTTTTAATGCGGGTTAATAATTTTTGATGTCCGTTTAATTTAAATAGAAAACGCCGCAATACTTGATATATATCGTCCCTACGGGACTTTTTGGACGTCTTAATTTGTTTTCTACCAACATCTTGTCCCTACGGGACAGCCCTGTTAGGGGCTAAATATTGGTAGAACATAAAACAACCCCCAGTGCTGTAAAGTCCCGTAGGGATGATATATTATTTTAACCGGAAATCAATGATTAATAATCTACTTTAATCCCCAGTTCTGTTAATTTATTTATCTGTTCCGGACTTATCCTGTTTCCAGCCAGATCAATGTAGTCAAGAAATTCAAGTTGCAAAAGCGGTGATATGTCCTCGATCTGGTTATTCGACAAAAAAGCTCTTTTTAAATGGATTAAATTGCTCAAAGCATCAATATTCTCAACCAGGTTATCCGAAATATTGAGTTCTTCCAGATTAATCAGTCCGCTAAGTTTTGAGATATCAGTAATACGGTTGTCCGAAACATCCATTGTTTTTG
Organism: Bacteroidota bacterium; assembly: GCA_020048595.1. Classification (GTDB taxonomy): domain Bacteria; phylum Bacteroidota; class Bacteroidia; order Bacteroidales; family UBA4417; genus UBA4417. The sequence continues at coordinate 4,177 of JAIFMH010000282.1, forward strand.
CATGAATACAGAATTGAACTCCATCCAGGTCGATAATATCGGAAGCCGATAATTCAAATTCATCAATATCTTCCAGGTACCAGCTTGGGAATTCAATAGCAGTACTACCGTATTGCCTTATTTTAATTGCATCGTAGAAATCATACTCAGCAGGCCTGGTTTTAAAATCTTTAAATATTTCGCGATCATTTATAATAGTAAATCCATCGGTTTCGAAATCCCAGGTATAAACCGGAGAGTAATCAATATCTTCAAAACTGTTCAGCGATACAGCTATTTCATCAATACGCTCAAGTTTAAATATATGTGTATGCCCGAGCAAACCATCAAAATCGTTCTGATCGGAGAGCCTGTTAATTTCGTTTATATAATAATTTAACCTGTCGGGATGATACAGCATGATGAGTTTGGAAAAACCTTTGCCTTCCGGCGTAATTTCAATATCTGCGAAATCGCTTATAATTTCCGCGATCTTTTGTAATATCAAATACTGCTGATCCTTATACAGATTGATAAGCGTTATCGAAATTTTATTCAGATTTCCCAGGGTATAAGCCTCTGTCAGCTGCTGTTTTAGTTCATGTATTGTCATCAGGTTTATATATTTAGTTCTATCACGAATTTTATGGAATTGAAGGTTTTTGTGGGACAGAAGTCCGAAGTCGGAAGCCTGAAGTAGATATTACCATTATGTTATTTCTACTTTGGACGGAAAAGTGTAAAAATCCTAAAAGCTGTTAAATGTGCAACATGTAACTCTATTTAAGGGTTTAGTACAACTTCTGACTTCCGAATTCTGGCTTCCGTCAATTTGAAATTGCCCAATAAGTTAACAGTAGATCCATTTGTTTAAATCGAATTAACTCTATAGTTACGGATTTAAAGGATTAATATTAAGTTTGATCTGATGATTCATACTATTTTAACCGCATAATTCTTACTGATTTAACTTCGGAATTCCCGACTTTCTGCATTTCAACACTGAACTTGCTTCGGTCTAAATATTTTTCGATAAATGGCAAGCCGGGAGCATAGTGAAAGCTGCCACCGGTTTTCAACGAATTCAGTATATCCATATAGGTTTTGGCATATTCAATAAAGCGGCCATCATTACGTAAGTGATTATGATTAAAATGATTAGAGAATCCCAGGTTGCTGGTTATGGTACCCCATTTATCTTTGCCGTAATCGAATTCAAACCAATCCTGGCAAGTAAGAAAGGGACTTGCTTCTGCAAACCGGTCACATCCATATGCCTCGATTCCGCTCCCGCGAAGGTGCTTTACAAGGTTTCCCTGTTTTCCGCAGCCGATATCCAGGACAGGCCCGGCAATTTTATCTGTATCAATCTGAAGTATCGTTAATTGCAACTCAGCACTGTATTCATGGCAGGCTACTGGTTCAACCAGTTCATCTTTCGGGGTATACATTTTTCCGGCAAAGGAATTGGCTTTCAATAACCACTTTTTCAGGTTCTCATAATGGATTTTTGCCGTTAATTCCAGGGTGGTTTCACTGTTTCTGATCCTGGAGAATAAATCAATGTAAATATCCCGTAAGTCTTTTCGGTTCTGTTTGTCGAATGAGTAGTATTGGTTAACCCGGCAGAATTCCTGAAGAACCCTGCCGGTTAAATAGTCAATC